>CAYUWF010000001.1:0-35239 GCA_964448245.1 uncultured Anaerolineaceae bacterium
CGAGAGCCAGGGCCTGATCGGCAACCGTGTTTGTGCCACCGGGGAATATGCCGGGTATCCGATGGCGGAAGGACAGCTCTCGCCCGACCAGAACTGGGCCGCGCTGGAGACCTGGCCGAGCGGGTCGAACCACGAGATCGCCGTGGTGACGATCAACTGCACCAACTTCCGCATCCTGACCGACGATCCCGGCCTCGACTTCGACCCGGCCTGGCGGCCCTGACCGACGGATCCCTCGAGCGGGCCGAGGGAATTGGCCGCGTGCCACGCGACCAGCAGACCCTTCGCTTCGCTCAGGGCGACACCCACGGTCAGGGCGACACCCACGGTCAGGGCGACACCCACGGCGTGTCATCCTGAGCGAGCGGACCGAGCGAAGGACCTGCTTTTGGGCCGAGGGAATTGGCCGCGTGCCACGCGACCAGCAGACCCTTCGCTCAGGGCGACACCCACGGTCAGGGCGACACCCACGGCGTGTCATCCTGAGCGAGCGGAGCGAGCGAAGGAACTGCTTTCGTCCCTGAAAGGTCCGGAGATTCGGGCATGACCGCATCCATCATCGACGGCAAGGCCATCGCCAAAGACATTCGGATGGAGGTTGCGCAGGGGGTCGAGAAGCTGTTGGCCGCCGGCGGCCCTCGCCCGGGATTGGCGACCGTCCTCGTCGGCGACAACCCGGCCTCGCAAACCTACGTTAAGGGCAAGCAGAAGGCCTCTGCCGAAGCCGGGATCGAATCGTTCGGCCACGAGCTTCCGGCCACTGCCACGCAAGCCGAGGTGGAAAGTCTTGTCGCCCGTCTCAATCAAGACCCCATGGTCCACGGCATCCTGGTCCAGCTCCCGCTGCCGGCCGGCCTGGATGAGGAATCGGTCCTGAAGGCGATCAGCATTGAAAAGGACGTCGACGGGTTCCACCCCCTCAACATCGGCCGTCTGGCGCAGAAGGGACGCGAGCCTCTGTTCGTGCCGTGCACGCCGGCCGGCTGCCTGGTCCTGCTGAAAAAGGCCGGCGCCAAGCTCGACGGCGCCCACGCCGTCGTCGTGGGTCGCTCGAACATCGTCGGCATGCCCGCCGCCTTGCTGCTCGTCAAAGAGAACGCCACCGTCACCATCTGCCACTCCCTCACGAAGGACTTGCCCGGCGTGTGTCGCTCGGCGGACGTGTTGATTGCCGCCATCGGGCGCACCGAGATGATCCGCGGCTCGTGGATCAAGCCAGGCGCCTACGTCATCGACGTCGGGATCAACCGGGTCGAGGATCCCGCGGCCAAGTCAGGCTACCGGCTTGTCGGTGATGTCGCCTTCGAGGAGGCGGTTCAGGTGGCCGGGGCCATCACCCCGGTCCCCGGAGGGGTCGGCCCAATGACGATTGCGCTTCTCCTGCAGAACACGCTGCGCTCGGCGTCTCGCCGCGCCCCCTGAACGCCCCTTGACTGGCTGTTCCCGCGCAGGCAGGAATCTCTTTCTTTCTCGTCACCCCCGCGAAGGCGGGGGTCCAGTCCCAGCCCTCTGGATTCCCGCCTTCGCGGGAATGACGGACTCTCCTGGTGGCACATCCTGGGAACGAGTCCCAATTGACCACCCTTGGGCCTCCCCGCGTCTGCGGTTAGCGGTGCCGGAGCCCCCGCTCCTGGCCGGGGAGTGTCGGCGGGGTGAGTTTCGGCAGGTCGTCAGACGTTGTCTGACAATTGACGGCCCCCCGGTCGGGTGATAGACTTCCGCCAATCTCCGCTCTGCCCCAATGCCGACTTTGTTGGTCCGCCGCGCAGCTGTGCTCGTCACGATGGACGGTGTCCGGCGAGAGATCGCCGGCGGAGGTCTGTTCGCCCGCGACGGCTGGATCGAACGGGTAGGCCCAAGCGATCAGCTTCCGACCACGGCCGACGAAGTGCTCGACCTGGCGGGACACCTCGTCCTCCCCGGCCTGATCAACACGCACCATCACCTTTACCAGACCCTGACGCGCGCCGTTCCGGCGGCGCAGGACGCCGATCTCTTCCACTGGCTGCGCGCGTTGTATCCGATTTGGGCCCGCCTCACGCCCGAGGACGTACGTCTTTCGACGATGATCGGACTGGCGGAACTGGCGCTCAGCGGATGTACGACGGCCTCCGACCATTTGTATCTCTTTCCCAACGGATCGAAGCTGGATGATGAGATCGAGGCGGCGGGCGCCGTGGGGATCCGCCTGCACGCCGCGCGCGGCTCGATGAGCCTGGGGGAAAGCCGGGGCGGGCTGCCGCCCGACAGCCTCGTCGAGAGCGAAGACGCCATCCTGAAGGATTGCCGGCGCGTCATCGAGGCCTACCACGACCCGCAGCCGGGGGCGGCGCTGCGCATCGTCGTCGCGCCGTGTTCGCCTTTCTCGGTGACTCCCGATCTGATGCGCGAGTCGGCGGCCCTGGCGCGCGCTTATCAGGTCTCGCTCCACACGCACCTGGCCGAGACACTCGATGAAGAGCGGTTCTGTCTCGAGTCGTTCGGGCAGCGCCCGCTGGCCTACGTCGAGAGCCTGGACTGGGCCGGGGGCGACACTTGGTTCGCCCATGCCGTGCACATGAACCCCGACGAGGTGACACGGATGGCCGCTAGCCGGACCGGTGTGGCCCACTGCCCGTCCTCCAACATGCGGCTGGCGTCCGGGATCGCCCCGGTCCGGCGTTACGGGCGGGCAGGCGTGCCGGTCGGCCTCGGCGTGGACGGCTCGGCCAGCAACGACTCGTCCCACATGCTGGCCGAGGTGCGCCAGGCCCTGCTGCTTTCGCGGCTGGGCGGCTCGGCCCGGCCGGACATCGACCAGGAGGACTCGCTTCTGACGGCCCGGCAGGCGCTCGAGCTGGCGACGCGCGGAGGCGCGGCGGTGCTCGGCCGGGATGACCTCGGCTCCCTCGAGCCGGGAAAATGCGCCGACTTCATCGCCTTGCGCCTCGATCGATTGGGGTACGCCGGGGCGTTGCACGATCCGGTGGCGGCGGCCGTGCTGTGCGCGCCGGCCACCGTCGACCTGGCGGTTGTCCACGGCCGAAAGGTCGTCGATCAGGGACAGCTTGTCGGCGTCGATCTGCCGGTGCTGATCGAGCAACACAATCGCGCCGCGGCGCGGCTGGTGCGAGGAGATTGAGGTCGTGCCGAGCGCCCGGCTTCCGCCTCACCCCCCGACCCCCTCTCCGCGCCATCTGGCCGCCGCAATACAGGTTGAGCAGCGGAGAGGGGGAGAGACTCCTCGGAAGAGTGGGGCAGCAAAGCTGCCCCACTCTTCCGAACCTTCTCCCCCTCCCCCGAGGACGCATTCCATTCGCGGGCAGATCACTGGGGGAGGGGGTAGGGGGTGGGGGGCATCCGGCGCATGGAGTCCCAGGGAGACGTGTATGAGAAGCAGGTCGGATCTGTGGAGATCGCGATGACCGACGCCGAGTCCTGGGCCGCGACGACACGCCACCTGGTCGAGGTCGCCATGGGGCGCGCGCCGGCCGACCGCGTCCTGCGGCGAGGGCGCTGGGTCTGCGTGCAGTCCGGCGAGATCGTCGACCCCACCGACGTCGCCATCGCCGGGGAGCGCATCGCCTTCGTCGGGCCGGACGCCAGCCACGCCATCGGCCCGCAGACCGAGGTTACCGACGTCCAAGGGAAGTTCCTCGTCCCGGGCCTGCTCGATGGGCATATGCACGTCGAGTCGGGGATGCTGACCGTGACCGAATTCGTGCGGGCGGTCGTTCCCCACGGGACGACGGGCATGTTCGTCGACCCGCATGAGATGGCCAACGTCTTCGGGCTGCGCGCCGTCCGGATGATCGTCGACGAGGCGGCGGCGCAGCCGATCCATGTCTGGGTGCAGATGCCGTCGTGCGTCCCCTCGGCGCCGGGGCTGGAGACGTCCGGCGCCTCGATCGGGCCGTCTGAGGTGGCGGAGGCAATGAAATGGCCGGGGGTCATCGGGCTGGGCGAGATGATGAACTTCCCGGGCGTCTTCTCCGGTGATCCGGCGATGCATGCCGAGATGGCGGAAACGCGGCAGGCCGGAAAGGTGATCGGGGGGCACTACGCCTCGCCCGATCTCGACCTGCCGTTCCACGGCTACGCCGCCGGCGGACCGGAGGATGATCACGAGGGGACACGCGTCGAGGACGCCGTGGCCCGCGTGCGGCAGGGGATGAAGGCCATGCTGCGCTACGGCTCGGCCTGGCACGATGTCGCCGCCCAGGTGGGCGCCATCCTAGAGCGCGGTCTCGACCCGCGCCACTTCCTGCTGGTCACAGACGACAGCCATTCGGCGACCCTTGTTCACGAAGGTCACATGGACCGCGTCCTGCGCCACGCCATGGCCCTGGGCCTGCCGCCGATGACGGCGATCCAGATGGCGACGATCAACACCGCCGAGCACTTCGGCGTCGCCCGCGACGTTGGCCAGATCGCGCCCGGGCGCTATGCCGATATCGTCCTGGTGCGCGACCTGGCGTCCTTCACCGTCGAAGCGGTGCTGGCGCAAGGCCGGTGGGCGGCACGCGACGGCCGGCTGCTGCTCGATCTGCCTCGGTTCTCCTACCCGGCGGAGGTCAAGGCCTCGGTGCGCCTGGCGCGCCCCCTAGTGGCCGGCGATTTCCGCGTTGCCGCCGAAGGCCGATCGCCGGTCGAGATCAATGTCATCGGGGTGATCGAGAACCAGGCGCCGACGGAACACCGCGTAGAACGGATCACACCGGTCGGCGGTCAACTGCGGGCCGACCCGGCCGCCGATCTGGCCAAAGTGGCTCTGGTGGAGCGCCATCGCGGCACGGGGGAGGTCGTCGTCGGCTTCGTCAAGGGCTTCGGCTTCGGCGACGGCTGTGCTGTCGGCTCGACGGTGGCCCACGACTCGCACCACATGATCGTCGTCGGCACGGATGACGCCGCCATGGCCCAGGCGGCGAACGAGCTCGCCCGGATGGGTGGCGGCCAGGTCGTTGTGCGCGCCGGGGAGGTGATCGGCCGCGTCGAGCTGCCGATCGGCGGCTTGATGTCGGAGGAGCCGGCGCAGGTCGTCGCCGAGAAGACCGAGAGCGTCCTGCGCGGGATGCGTGCGTGCGGCTGCCGCCTGAACAACGCCAACATGCAGCTCAGCCTGTTGGCCCTGGTCGTCATCCCTGAGCTGCGCATTTCCGACAAGGGGCTCGTCGATGTCGAGCGTTTCGAAGTGGTGCCGCTCGTCCGGGCGCCGGGCGGGGAAAGGTAACGAGGCCTCGTGAGCTATCGCGCACGCGCCGGGCGCCGCCCGCCGGGCACCCGGCCGCTTTACCAGCAGGTTGCCCAGCGGCTGTCGGAGATCCTGGCTACCACGCCGCCGGGATCGTTTCTGCCCTCCGAGCCGGACCTGGCGCGTCAAATGGGCGTCTCGCGCGCGACGCTGCGTGAGGCGATGCGGTCGTTCGAGCAGGAAGGGCGCATCATCCGGCGGCAGGGGGTCGGGACGATCGTCACGCGGCCGCCGCGCGCACTCGACGCCGGGTTGGAGGTGCTGGAGAGCCTGGAGACGCTGGCCGCCCGCACCAGCCAGTTGGTGGAAATGGGCGAGTGCCAGATCGCGGTGCGCCCCGCCGGGGAGGAGGACGCGCCGGAGCTCGAGATCGCGGCCGCGGCGCCTGTGGTCGAGGTCTCGCGGGTCATCCTGGCTGCCGGCCGGCCGGTCGCCTACCTTATCGATGTCGTACCGGAAACGCTCCTGCCCGCGCAGGTCTGGGCCAACGGCTTCACCGGCTCGGTGCTCGACCTGCTCCTGCGGGCGGGGCAGGTGGATCTGGACGTGTCGCGCACAGAGATCAGCGCCCTCCCGGCCACCCCGGAGGTCGCCCGCCGACTGCAGATCCAGCGCGGCGACGTGCTGCTCCGCCTGGAAGCCCGGCTCTTCGCCCGCGATGGACGGGCGCTCGATCATTCCTGGTCCTACTTTCTCCCGGGCAGCATCCACCTGCACATCGTGCGGCGAGTGGGCAAGCAGGCCCGCCTGGGCGAGGGAGGTGGATAGGACTTCGATCGAGGGCTGAGGCCGGCCGGGGCCGACCGATTTTTCACAACGACAAGGAGAACGCTCATGCGCAGTTTCGCCGGACGCGACATTCTGTCGCTCAAAGAATTCGAACGAAATGAGTTCATGCACGTCTTCGACATCGCCCGCCAGCTCGAACCGATCCCCCGCAGCCGGCGCAACAGCGAAATGCTCAAAGAGAAGACGCTGGTGACGGCCTTCTACCAGCCGTCGACACGCACCCGCCTGGCCCACGAGGCCGCCATGCACCGCCTGGGCGGCCACGTCACCGGGTTCTCCGACGCCAAGATGACCCGCGCCGGCGACTTTTACCAGGAGTCGATCAAGGACACGGTCAAGATGCTCGAGTTCTACGGCGACGTCATCGTCATGCGCCATTTTCAACAGGGCGCCCCGCACGAAGCCGCTCGCTGGGCGTCGGTCCCGGTCATCAACGGCGGGGACGGCTGGGGCGAGCACCCGACGCAGATCCTGACCGACCTGTACACGATCCTGCGCGAGAAGGGCCGCATCGACGGCCTGACCTGGCTGGCCGTCGGCGACATGCGCATGCGTACGATGCACTCGCTCGGCTACGCCCTGACCCAGTTCGACTGCCCGATCACGTTCGTCGCCCCGCCGGAGATGGGGCTGACGGCCGAGTTCAAGGCCGAGCTCAAGGAGTACAGCCTGAACTTCAGCGAGGCCGAGCACGTCGAGCAGGCTATCGCCAAGGCCGATGTCATCCTGGTCGAGCCGGTCGTTCAGCCCGACTACACCAAGTCGCGCGACGAGCGCGCCGGCGACGTCGGCCTGACCCCGGCCAACTACAAGATCACGCGCGAGTTGCTGGAGAAGAAGGCCAAGCCGGACGCCGTGCTGCTCCACTCGCTGCCGCGCATGGACGAGATTCCGCCCGACGTCGATATCACCCGCTGGTCGCGCTACTGGCAGGAAGCCTTCAACGGCGTCGTGGTGCGCATGGCGCTCTTGGCCCTCGTTCTCGGCGCGATGGAATAGTGGTCAGCGGGTCATTGCGAGGCGCCCTGAGCGAAGTCGAAGGGCGCCGTGGCAATCTCATCATTGAGGAGATTGCTTCGCCGGGAAGGCACCGGCTCGCAATGACGAGCTCTGGCCAGTGACGATGCTCGAAAGGGAGCTCTGCTGATGCAAACGGACTTACGCGGAAGAGACCTCATCGGCGATCTGGACTTCAGCCGGGAAGAGGTCGAGACGGTCTTGGACGTGGCCTTCGACCTGAAGCGCAAGCGGGCCTTGGGGGAGGCGCACCCCTACCTGCGCGACAAGGTGCTGGCGATGTTGTTCTTCTTCAGCAGCACGCGCACCCGCGGCTCGTTCGAGGCCGGCATGGCCCAGCTCGGCGGGCACGCCGCCTTCATCGAGTCGAAGACGACGCAGATCGCCCACGGCGACACGCCCAAGGAGATCGGCGAGATTTTCGGCCGCTACTTCGACGGCATCGCCATCCGCCACGTCGACTGGGGCATCGGCAACGCCTACTTGAACGCCGTGGCCAGGAGCAGCCGGGTGTCGGTGCTCAACATGCAGTGCGAGATCTACCATCCGTTCCAAGTCCTGGCCGACCTGATGACGATCATCGAGAAGAAGGGAGGCGACCTGCGGCGGCGCAAGATGGTCGTCTCGTGGGCCTACGCCGCCTCCTACCAGAAGCCGATGTCGGTGCCGCAGTCGCTCGTGCTGCAGATGCCCCGCTTCGGGCTGGACGTCGTCGTGGCCCATCCGCCGGAGTTCAAGCTGATGCCGGAGATCATGGACCAGGCGCGCCAGCAGGCGCGGCGCTACGGCACGGGCTTCGACGTCACCGACAATATGGAGCAGGCGTTCGGCGACGCCGATATCGTCTACGCCAAGTCGTGGGGGGCGATGCTGACCACGACCGATCAGGAGCAGGGGGCGGCGATCATCAAGAAGTACCAGTCGTGGATCACCGACGAGCGCAAGATGGCGCTGGCCAAGCCGGACGCCATCTACATGCACCCGCTCCCCGCCGATCGCAACATCGAGGTGACGGACGCCGTCATCGACGGCGCCCAGAGCGTGGTCTACGACCAAGCCGAGAACCGCATGCACGTCCAGAAAGCCGTCATGGCGCTGACGATGCGGTCGTAGGGATCTTGTTCATGGTCCGCGCCGCCTTCCGCCTCACCCCCCGCACCCCCCTCTCCGCCACAAGGTCGGCCTCACGCGTCGGCCCGGACGGCGGAGAGGGGGGCGAGAGGTTTTCGAGGGAAGGGGGGAGCTCCGCTCCCCCCTTCCCTCGGACCCCATCCCCCTCCCCCTGGGCAATCCGAAGAGGGGCAGGGGTGCGTTCGCACCAGGGGGAGGGGGTCAGGGGGTGGGGCCCCGGTATTCGCCAATGCAAGACTTGAGGAGGCTGTGAAGTGACCAAACTGGCAGTCGTTGCCGTGGGCGGCAACTCGCTTATCAAGGATAAGAACCACCAGACGATCCCCGATCAGTACGCGGCCGGGGCCGAATCGATGAAGCATATCGCCGGGATGATCGAAGCCGGCTGGGACGTCGTCGTCACCCACGGCAACGGCCCGCAGGTCGGCTTCATCCTGCGGCGGGCCGAGCTTTCGCTCCATGAGCTCCACCCGGTGCCGCTTGACTACTGCGGCGCCGACACCCAGGGCGCCATCGGCTACATGTTCCAGCAGGCGCTGCACAACGAATTTCGGGCGCGCGGGATGCGCAAAGCGGCGGCGACCGTCGTCACCCAGGTTCTGGTCGACCGCGACGACGCGGCCTTCCAGA
Organism: uncultured Anaerolineaceae bacterium; assembly: GCA_964448245.1. GTDB lineage: Bacteria > Chloroflexota > Anaerolineae > Anaerolineales > E44-bin32 > DATEVL01. The sequence goes on from CAYUWF010000001.1 coordinate 8,798, forward strand.
AGCCGAGCAAACCGATCGGGTCGTTTATGGACGAGCCGGCCGCCCGCCAGCACCGCGAGCAGGACGGATGGGTGGTGGTCGAGGACGCCGGGCGCGGCTGGCGCCGGGTGGTGGCCTCGCCGATGCCGAAGCAGATCGTCGAGCAGGCTGCCATCGAGAGCCTGATCCGGGCGGGCTTCGTCGTCATCAGCGCCGGCGGCGGAGGCATCCCGGTCGTCGAGGACGAGCACGGGAATCTGACCGGGGTCGAGGCGGTGATTGACAAGGACTTCGCCGGGTCGCTGCTGGCGTCGAGCCTGAAGGCCGACCTGTTCCTGATCTTGACCGCCGTCGAGAAGGTCGCCCTGCGCTACAACCAGCCCGACCAGCAGTGGCTCGACCGATTGACCCTGGCGGAAGCCCGCCGCCATCAGGTGGAAGGTCACTTCGCCAAGGGCAGCATGGGTCCCAAGATCGAGGCTATCATTAAGTTCCTAGAGCAGGGCGGGAAGCAGGCGTTGATCACCGACCCGCAGAACATCGAACGCGCCCTGCAAGGCAAGACCGGAACGCACTTGGTGCCGTAGGGGCCTGGCCCCGGACGGATCTACGAGAGAGGAGGTGAGCAGCCCCGCCCAACGCACGTCTAACCCTTCCGCCACTCTCCCAATCGCAGAACAGGAGGAGTAAGAAATGTCCGTCAAGAACCTGTGGCGCGTCGTGACCCTGATGGTCGCGGCGGCGATGATCCTGGCGGCGTGCGCCACGCCCACCGCCGCCCCGCCGACCATAGCACCTACGCCCGTCACGGAAGCGACCGTGCCCCCGCCCGAGCCAACGGCCGAGGAGCCGTTTGTCTTCGGGATGCTGCTTGTCGGGCCGTTCAACGACCACGGCTGGAGCCAGGCGCACTATGAGGCCGGCCAGTACGTCGTCGAGAACGGCACCGGCCTCGAGATGGTCTACCTCGACAAAGTCAACTCCGCCGACCGGCCGGGCACCACGCCCGACCAACTGGCTGAGGACCTCGTGGCCCAAGGCGCCCAGCTGATCATTTTCAACTCCGATGATATGAAGGACGCCTCGACGACCTTCGCCCAGGCCAACCCGGAGATCCCGGTCATCATGGCCTCCGGCGATCAGGCATGGCAGGAAGGCGAGAACTACGTGGACCTGCCCAACATGGTCAACGTGATGCCGCGGATGGAAGACACCAAGCACATCGCCGGCTGCGCCGCCGCCCTCACCACGAAGACTGGGCAGATCGGCTACCTCGGCCCGCTCATCAACGACGAGACGCGCCGTCTGGCCGCTTCGGCTTACCTCGGCGCCCGCTACTGTTGGACCGAAGTGCTGGGCAACGATCCGGCCGATCTGGAGTTCAAGGTCACCTGGATCGGCTTCTGGTTCAACATCCCCGGCTTCACCTTGGACCCGACGCTGGTCGCCGACGACTTCTACAACAGCGGGTTCGATGTCGTGATTTCCGGCATCGATACCACGGAAGCCCTGGTCCAGGCGCGTGCCGCGACCGAGGCGGGGAACATGGTGTACAACGTCGCCTACGACTTTGAAGAAGGCTGCGACGAAGCCCCCGAGGTCTGCCTTGGTGTTGCGTACTTCAACTGGCGGCCGTTCTACCTGCGCTACATCCAGGCGGCCATGGACGGAACCTTCACTCCCGCGTTTGAGTGGCTGGGTCCGGACTGGACGAACATCAACAATTTGGACACCTCCTACGCCGGTTTTGAGCGCAGCCAGGCGCTCAGCCAGGAAGCCGGCACCCAGCTCGACGCTTTTATCGCCGAGTTGGCCGCTGGTCTGAATCTGTGGACCGGCCTGATCAACCTGCAGGATGGGACGGCGTATCTCGCGGATGGCGAGGTCGGCACCGAACAGCAGGTCTGGTACCTCCCCAAGCTTCTGGAGGGGATGGAAGGCAACTCCGAGTAACGAGGAGAACACCCGCGAGGGGGGAAGCCTGCTTCCCCCCTCGCCTCTTCTTCCTATGCGTGTTGAACTGCGTCAGATCCACAAGTCGTTCGGGCCGGTGCATGCCAACGACGGCATCAGTCTGACGATCCCCGCCGGGATGATTCAGGGGATTCTCGGCGAGAACGGCGCCGGCAAGACCACCCTGATGAAGATCCTCTCCGGCTTTCAGCGCGCCGACAGCGGCGAAATCTGGCTCGACGGCAACCCCGCCCGGATCGAGTCCCCCCAGGACACCGGCCGCCTCGGGATCGGTATGCTGCACCAGGATCCGCTCGACGTGCCGTCGATGCGCGTCTTGGACAACTTCCTCTTGGGAAGGGAGGGCGGCCTCAGGCCGCGTCGGGTTGAAGCGCGCCAGGCTCTAGCCGAGCTTGGGGACCGGTTCGGTTTCGCCCTCGACCCAGAGGCGTATGTCGAAACCCTGACCGTTGGTGAGCGCCAGCAGCTCGAATTACTGCGACTGCTCTGGCTCGGGGCACGCCTCCTGATCCTCGACGAACCCACCACCGGCATCAGCGCCCTGCAGAAGGAGGCGCTCTTCGCTTCGCTGCGCAAGTTATGCGAAGAGGGCCGCACCATCATCTTTGTCTCCCATAAGCTGGAAGACGTCGAGAGCCTGTGTCACCGCATCGCCGTGCTGCGCCGGGGACACCTGGTGGGCGAGGCCCACCCGCCCTACCGCACCGACATGCTGGTCGAGATGATGTTCGGCCGGGTCGTCGGCCTAGGCTCCCGGTTGGAGATGGCGCCGGGCATGCCTGTGCTCGAGCTCGAACAGGTGGTCGTCGAGGACCGGCGGATGAGCGTCGGGCCGGCGAGCCTGCACGCCTCGCAGCAAGAAGTCATCGGCCTGGCAGGGATGGAAGGCAGCGGGCAGCAGCTTTTCCTGCGGGCTTGCGCCGGGCTCGTGCGCCCGGTCCACGGGCACATCCGCCTCGGCGGCCAGGACGTCCTCGGACGTTCCTATCACGACTTCCTCAGGCGCGGCGTCGCTTTCATGCCCGCCGCCCGACTGGAAGAAGGCCTGATCCCGGGACTCGACCTGACCGAGCACTTCGCCCTGGCCGAACCGCACCCAGGCGTGATGATTCAGCGGCAGGCCTCGCAAGGGCGCGCCCTCACCCAGATCGAGGCGTTCAATATCAAGGGCACGTCCGAGAGTCTGGTCGAGTCCCTCTCGGGCGGCAACCAGCAGCGAACCTTGCTGGCGCTCCTGCGCCAGAACCTGTCGCTGCTCCTTCTGGAACACCCGACGCGCGGGCTCGACATCGAGTCCGTCGTGTGGATCTGGGACAAGCTGAAGGAACGCTGCCGCCAGGGGACCGCCATCCTTTTCGTTTCGTCCGACCTCGATGAGGTTCTTCACTACAGCGATCGAATGCACGTTTTCTTCGGCGGCCGGGTATCTCCTTCGCTTCCCGCTCGGTCGACGACGGTCGAGCAACTGGGCCAGCTCATCGGCGGCAAGGGCTGGCCGGAGGCCGCCGCGTGAGGGGCGCCGCCGGTCTTTCCGGGGCTGGTCTGCGCGTGGGAGCCGTCCTGCTGGCGCTTCTCTTCACCACTGGGATTCTGCTGCTGGCGGGAGCCCCGCCGCTGGAAGCCTATCGGCAGATCGTCATCGGTTCCATCGGCTCGATCAAGAAGATCACCGACGTCCTGGTGGCGTGGGTCCCGCTGGTCCTGGCGACCTCCGGACTGCTGATCACGTTCGCCGCCGGGCTGTGGAACATCGGCATCGAAGGGCAGATCACCCTGGGAGCGATCTTCGCCACGGGCGCGCTGCGCCTGACGCTGGACAGCGGACTGCCGCCGTCGGTCTCGATCGCGGCGGCCGTCATAGCCGGAGTCTTCGGCGGCGCGCTGTGGGCCCTGTTGGCCGGGCTGCTCAAGGCGTATGGAGGCGTCAACGAAATCTTCGGCGGCCTGGGACTCAATTTCGTTGCTGTCGCGCTGAACGTCTGGTTGATCTTCGGCCCGTGGGGCCGGCCGGGCGTGGCCTCGATGAGCGGAACGGAGCCCTTCCCCGATTACCTGTCGTTACCCTCCCTGGCGGACTTGCGCCTCAGCCCGTGGGCCCTCGTCCTGGCGATCGGAGGGTTTCTGCTCGTATTCTTCCTGCTGCAGGGAACCTACTTCGGCTTGCGCCTAAAAGCGGTGGGCAAGAACCCGCGGGCGGCGTTCCTGATCGGGATACCGACGACACGCTACCTATTGCTGGCCTTCCTGCTGTGCGGAGGGCTGGCCGGGGCGGCCGGCGCGGTCCAGGTCACGGCCGTCTACCATCGCCTGATTCCGTCTATTTCGAGCGGTTACGGCTATCTGGGGCTGATGGTGGCGATGCTGGTCAACTACCAGCCGCTATGGATGCCCCTCGTCGCGTTTTTCTTCGCCGCGTTGAACATCGGGTCAATCCAGCTCCCGATCGTGCTCAAGCTCGACTCGTCCTTGGCGGGTGTGCTGCAGGGGGCGCTGGTGCTGTTCGTCCTGGCGGTCGAAGGCGTTCGCCAGCGGCTCCTCCGGCCGCAGGTCAAGGGGGCCGAATGAGCACGGAAGTGCTCCTTATCGGACTGGCCGGGGTCCTGGCGGCGGCGGCGCCGATTGTCTTCGCCACCCTTGGGGAGACGCTCACCGAACGGTCGGGCGTTATCAACCTGTCGGTGAACGGGACGATCCTGCTGGCGGCGATGGCCTCCTTCGGGGTGGCGGTGATGACCGGAAGCCTCTTGCTCGGCTTCCTGACCGGGATGCTGGTTGGTGCCGGTGTGGCGCTCGTCGTCGCCGGCTTCAGCATCTCGCTGAGGCAGTCGCAGGTGGCGGTTGGGTTCGTGCTGACCTTGATGTGCCGCGACCTCTCCTACTTCCTGGGGAATCCCTTCATGGGGCTCACGGGTCCGCGACTGCCCTCGCTGGCCATTCCGCTGCTGGAAAAGATTCCGGTTCTCGGCCCGCTGTTCTTTCGCCAGGACCTGCTGACCTATTTGAGTTTTGTGTTGATCTTCGTCACCTGGGCCTGGATCTTCCGTACCCGCCCGGGACTCTCGCTGATGAGCATAGGTGAACGGCCGGCGGCCGCCTACGCCCGCGGTCTGCGCGTCCAACGTCTACGCTATCTATACACGATTGTCGGTGGAGCGTTGGTCGGCTTGGCCGGGGCGGCTTTCTCCCTCAGCGTCAAAGCCGGCTGGAAAGGGACAATCTCCGGACTCGATGGCTATGGCTGGATTGCCTTGGCGATCACGATCTTCGGGGGATGGAATCCAATCCGGGCGGCCTTCGGCGCCTACTTGTTCGTTCTGCTGCAATGGCTCGGAATCGTGCTCCAGCCGAGTCTGCCGGGCATCCCGTCGCAAGTGCTGCAGGTGGCGCCCTTCCCGCTGATGATCCTGGCCCTGCTCCTGGTGAACATCGGCAACACCGAGTGGATGGAACGGACGCTGGCCGGGCTTCCAGATGAGACGCGCCGGCTGGCCGGCCGGGTTCTGCGTGCCATGCGGGCTTCGCCGCCTGCTTCGTTGGGAACGCCGTTCGAGAGCGAGTGACCTGGTGGAGGTGGGTCCACCATCCCATCTGAGGTAAACTAGCCGCGTTCCTCATCGAACCACAAATCCTCTAGAGGTGAGTCCGATGGCCCCATCTGGTCGTAGCAGCAAGCCTGCCGGGTACAACCATGTGCGGCGCGCCTTACACGAAGTCACGTTGGATATGGTGGCGACGGCCATGGGTCGGGAGCCGGCCGACCTGGTGATTCGCAATGGCCGACTCGTGAACGTGAACGTCGGGCGCATCCAGGAAGGGGTGGACGTAGCCGTCCGGCACGGCCTTATCGCCTTTGTGGGCGACGCCTCTCACATCCCCGTGGGAAAGCACAGCCGGATTGTGGAGGCGGAAGGCCGCTTCATCGTACCCGGCTTCATCGACACCCACATGCATGTGGAGAGCAGTATGGTGGACGTCCGCAGCTTTGCCGCCTCCATGCTGCCCCACGGGACCACCACCATCGCTTGCGACAACCACGAGATCACGAACGTCCTGGGCCTGCGCGCGGTAGAGATCTTTTACTCGGCCTCCCAGGGCTTGCCGGCGAAGGTCATGGTGGCCATGCCCGTCTGCGTGCCATCGATTCCCACGTTTGAGGACGCCGGCGCGGTCATCACGGATGTCGAAGTGGCGGAGGCCTACCGCCAAGGTTGGGCTCAGTTGCAGGGCGAGCAAATGAACTTTCCGGGGCTGATCTACGGTGACCCCGGGGTGCATGCCATCACCGCCGCCTCCCTGCGCGCCGGAGTCGTGCTGACCGGACATTACTCCAGCCCGGAAATCGACAAGGGCCTGCCGGCCTTTGTGGCTGCCGGGATCAATGGCTGCCACGAGGCCACGACGTCCCGGGAGGCGCTGCGGCGGGTCGAGCTCGGCTGTTATGCCCAACAGCGCTATGGAACCGCCTGGCTGGATATGCCCAACACGATCAAGGCCGTCACCGAGAATCCGGGAATAGACACGCGCTACTTCACGCTTATCACCGACGATATCACTCCCGTGACGCTGGTCTCCCAGGGACACCTGAGCCGCGTCGTGCGCGATGCAATCGCCCAGGGAATCCCGCCGATCACGGCCATTCAAATGGTCACGATCAACGCCGCCCAGATGCTGGAGAAATCACGTTACATCGGGACCGTCTCGCCCGGCCGGGCGGCGGACATTCTCCTCATGAGCGACCTGGTCACGGTCAAAATCGACCAGGTGTACTCCGACGGGGTGCTGGTGGCTGAGAACGGCAAGCTTCTGGTCGACATCCAGCCATACGACTACCCAGACTGGGCAGTCAACTCCATCCACTTGGATCCGGTCGAGGCTGCCGACTTTCGTGTGCCGCACACAGGCGGGGCCGCCAAAGTCCGGGTGATGAGGGTTTTTCCCGGATATGTACACACGCAGGAGGAGCACGTCGAGTTCAATGCCGTGGACGGCGCCCTCCAGGCGGATGCGGCCAGGGACCTTGCAAAGGTCGCAGTCTTCTACCGTCACGAGCCGCAAGAGGGTCTCTCCGGCACTAAAAGTCTTGGGTTCGTCACCGGCCTGTCGTTCAAGCCGCGCGTCGCCTTTGGCTCGACCGTGGCGCACGACTGCCATAACCTGATGGTGATCGGAACCGCCGACGAGGAGATGGCTATCGCCGCCAACGAGTTGATCCGGATCAGAGGCGGCATGGTCGTTGCGATCGACGGCAAGGTGCGCGCCGCTCTTCCGCTGCCGCTCGCCGGGTTGATGTCGCTCGAGCCGGCCCCGGTCGTTGCCGACCAGCTTCGCCAAGTCGAGGAGGCCATTCGCCAGGCTGGCTGCCCGGCGGATTCGGTTGAGATGACCATCACCCTTCTCCCGCTGATCGTCCTGCCCGAACTTCATCTTTCCAACCGTGGTTATGTACAGCTCAAGACGGGCCAGCCGCCCAAGTTTGTGGATCTCCTGGTGAGCTGAGCCGTCAGGCAGCCCCGCCAGCGGCTGCCGTATCCGCAGAAACTGACAGCGTCCCAGCACTGCTGGCTAGGATGCTCGGAGTCCGTGCTGGGACGAAAAGGTACACCGGATTGGGTTCCTTCCTGGGTTACCGCTGCTCTGTGTGCCGGCGGGAGTATCCCCCGGCTGACGTCTTCTACACATGTCCCGATGATGGCGCCAACCTCGACGTCGTGCTCGATCTCGATCGAATCCGCGCGACGTCGTCTGCCGAAGCGATCGCCGCCTCGGGCGAACCTTCCATCTGGCGCTACCTGCCGCTGCTTCCTGTCCGGACGCCCGGCCATCAGGGGACACCTCTATGGGCCGTCGGGTGGACTCCGCTCTTCATGCCGGCGCGGCTGGCGGCGAAGTTGGGCTTGCGCCAGCTGTGGGTCAAGGACGACGGGCGCAACCCGACGGCCTCGTTCAAGGACCGCGCCAGCGCCGTCGTGGTGGCGCGGGCGCAGGAGATCGGGGCCGGGACGATCGTGACGGCCTCCACCGGCAATGCCGGCGCGGCCCTGGCCGGGATGGCGGCGGCCGCGGCCCAACCGGCGGTCGTCCTGGCGCCGCGCACGGCGCCGCCGGCCAAGGTCGCCCAGCTGCTGATCTTCGGAGCGCAGGTCTTCCTGGTCGACGGCACCTACGACCAGGCCTTCGACCTGACGGTCGAAGCCGCCTCGGCGCTGGGTTGGTATTGCCGCAACACCGGCTACAATCCGTTCACCGCCGAAGGCAAGAAGACAGCCGCCTTAGAAATCTGCGAACAGTTGACTCTCGCCGACGGGGCAAGGGCGAAGCACGCCGTCCCGAGCGCAGCGAGGGATGCTTCGCCCCTACAGTGGATTTCTCCCGACGCGGTCTTCGTCTCCGTCGGCGACGGCAACATCATCTCCGGGCTCCACAAGGGTTTCCGCGACCTGCTCGATCTGGGATGGATCGCACGCCTGCCCCGGCTGATCGGGATCCAGGCCGAGGGCTCGGCCGCCGTCTACAAGGCGTTCGCCGCCGGGGCGAGCGAGATCCAGCCCGTGCACGCCGAGACGATCGCCGACAGCATCTCGGTCGATCTCCCTCGTGACGGCCTGCGCGCGCTGCGCGCCGTCCGTGAGACCGGCGGCACGCTCTTGACAGTCGGCGACGACGCCATCCTGCAGGCGATGCGCGAGCTCGGCGTGGTCGAAGGGATCTTCGCCGAGCCCGCCGCGGCGACGGCGTACGCCGGCCTGGTGGAGGCCGTCCGCCGGGGTCTGGTCGATCCGGGCGAGCGCCTGGTGGTCCTGCTCACCGGGAGCGGATTGAAGGACGTGCGCGCCGCGATGCAGGCGGCGGGCGAGGCAACGGTGATCGAGCCGTCGCTGGCGGCGCTGCGCCGCGCTCTAGAGCGAGGGAGAAGCGTATGAGCCCCGAACGCCGTCCCCGCGCGCCGACGTTCTCGGTCGTGGCGCCGGTCTACAACGAACACGAGTCGCTGCCCGAGTTCGTCCGCCGGGCAGGCGCCGTTCTGGCGAAGCTCGGCGAGCCGTGGGAGCTGGTTATCGTCGACGACGGCAGCACCGACGGCTCCACCCAGATTCTCGAAGACCTGGCGCGCCGCGATGCCCGCATCCGCCCGGTGATCTTCTCCCGCAATTTCGGCCACCAGATCGCCGCCACGGCCGGCCTCGACTACTGCCGCGGCCAGGCGGCGATCATCATCGACGCCGACCTGCAGGACCCGCCCGAGCTCCTGCCGGAGCTCATCGCCCGCTGGCGCGAGGGCTACCAGGTCGTTTACGCCGTCCGCACCGAGCGGGCCGGCGAGTCGTGGTTCAAGACGGCGACGGCCTCGCTCTTCTACCGCGTCGTCTACCGCATCACCGACGTGCACATCCCGCTCGACACGGGGGACTTCCGGCTGCTGGACCGGCGGGTCATCGACACGCTGGCCGGTATGCGCGAGCGACATCGCTTCCTGCGCGGCATGTCGGCCTGGGTCGGGTTTTCGCAGGTCGGCGTTCCCTATAAGCGGGAGGCGCGCTACGCCGGCGAGACGAAGTACCCGCTGCGCAAGATGCTGCGCCTGGCGCTCAACGCCATCACCAGCTTCTCGCACTTCCCGCTCCAGATCGCCACCTTTCTCGGGTTCCTATGCGCCGGCCTGAGCGCCGCCGCCATCCTGACCGTCGTCATCCTGCGCGTGAGCGGGAACCAGGCTTTCTTCGGCCAGGCGACGACCCTCATCGCCGTGCTATTCCTGGGCGGGATCCAGCTGATCTCGCTGGGGCTGCTCGGCGAATACCTGGGACGGGTCTACGACGAAGTCAAGGGGCGTCCGCTGTACGTACTGCGCCGCGGGCCGGACGATCCGTCGATCTCTCCCCCAAGGAGCTCTCGCAAACGATGATCGACCTGACGGTTCACCCCGACCGCCGCGAGCGGGCGATGGCCCGCGTGCGCGAGCGGGGCATCATCATCCCGACTTTTGCACAGATGAAGGATCCCTCCCGGCTTTCGCCCCAGGTGCGCCAGCGCCTCGGGTCGGTGGGATCGTGGGAGGTCAACCCCGCCAACCTCTTCCGTATCACCTGGAAGAACGAGCCCAAGGCCAGCGGCGGAGGGTTCGGCCCGGTCAACTACCTGGAGTTCCCTAGCAGCCTGACGGGGGTCCCGGCCCGGATCATCGCCCTCATCGGCAAGTGGTTTCCGACCGGGGCGCACAAGGTGGGAGCCGCCTTCGGCTGCCTGGTGCCCCGCCTGGTGACCGGCCAGTTCGATCCGACGACGCAGAAGGCGGTCTGGCCCTCGACCGGCAACTACTGCCGCGGCGGCGCCTACGACTCGGCGCTGCTCGGGTGCCAGTCGATCGCCATCCTGCCGGAAGGGATGAGCAAGGAGCGCTTCGAGTGGCTGGCGACGGTCGCCGGCGAGGTGATCAAGACGCCCGGCTCCGAATCCAACGTCAAGGAGATCTTCGACAAGTGCTGGGAGCTGCGCCGCTCGGGCCAGGACCTGATGATCTTCAACCAGTTCGAGGAGTTCGGCAACTACCTGTGGCACTACGAGGTCACCGGGCATGCCATGCAGGAAGTGATCGAGCGCGAGCTGCGCCCTGGCCAAACTTATCGCGGCGTGATCCTGACGACCGGCTCGGCCGGCACGATCGCCTGCGGTGATTACCTAAAGCAGGCCTTCCCCGGCAGTAAGGTCGGCGCCAGCGAGGCTCTGCAGTGCCCGACCATGCTCGAGAACGGCTTCGGTGCCCACCGCATCGAAGGCATCGGGGACAAGCACGTCCCGTGGATTCACAACGTGATGAACACAGACCTGGTGACCGCCATCGATGATGCCGCCGTCGTCAATCTGGCGCGCCTGTTCAATGAGAAGGAGGGCCGCGCTACTCTCGTCCGGGCGGGGGTGCCGGCCGCCTTGGTCGATCGCCTCGATCTGCTTGGGTTCTCCGGCATCGCCAACCTGCTCTCGGCGATCAAGATGGCTCGCTGCTACGAGCTCGGCGAGGAAGATCTGGTGCTGACGGTCCTGACCGACTCGATGGAACTGTATGGCAGCCGCCTGAAGGAGATGCGCGCCGAGCATGGCGAGTACAGCGAGCGCGAGGCCGTCGGGCATTTCGCGCGCTATATGCTGGGGGAGAACACCGACAACCTGCTCGATCTGCGGCACGCCGACCGCCGGCGCATCCACAACCTGAAGTACTTCACCTGGGTCGAGCAGCAGGGGCGGACCTACCCCGAGATCCTGGCGCAGCGCGAGGATCCGACGTACTGGAGCGGGGTACAGGGTCAGGTGCAGGCGATCGACGCGCTGATCGAGGAGTTCAACGGGCGGGTCGGCCTGTCCGCCTGACAGGGGAGCGAGTCTGCTCGGCCCTCTGACCACTGTTCGTTGAGGGGGAGTCCACATGGCCGAGGTGCTGCCGGACGACCTCGTCCTCATCGCCATCTGCCGCTCGCCGCGCGACCTGGAAATCGCCCGCCTGCTCGGCTGGTACCGTATCCCTCTGGCATCCTCGCCCAAGACCCTGCGCGTCGACTGGCTCGGGCTGTTTCTAACGGCGGCCTTCGGCGACGATCGGTGGTCGGTGCGCGTCGTGGCGCCCGTCCGAGGCTACGAGTTGCGGCGCCGAGGGGAGCTCTTTCATAACGAACCGGATCACCCGCGGGCGGACGAGCCGTACTACCGCGTCGACCTTGGACCGCTGCAGAGTCTCCCCCGCCCGATCCTGGCTCGCCGCTGGCGACGGCTCACGTTCCTGTACACCACGGGCGAGCGGCTGGTGACGGCCGACGACGTGAGCGATCTCAACGTCCCCGTGACGGAAGCCGACGACCGGCTGTGGCGGCTGCTGAGAGAACGCACGTGAGAGAACGCACGGCCGCCCGCAGGGCGCCCCAATGCCGGTGAGGACTGCGTCCAGATCCCGGCCCCGCGGGGCGGCACGATCGCCTCCATCTTGAGTGATGAAACCTCTGCCGGTCGCTGCCGGCCGCGGGGTTATGGTATTCTTGCGCATCCGGTGGGCGAAGAGCCGAAAGCCCCCCGGCGCACCCACAGCCTCAGGGAGTTGACATCGATGTCTACACCACAACCGACGGAGGACTTCGGCGGGGAGCCGAAACGAAGATCGCCATGGCTGATCGTCGGCGGCCTCATCGGCCTTGGCATCATCGCAGCGCTAGCCTGGGGCGCCATCGCTCGCGGCCAAACCGAACCCACACCGGAGCCCACGCTCGTGCCCACCGCCGTGCCCGTCGCGTCCGACGCGGTCTGCGAGCGGGTGGACGCCAGCGGCACGATCGTTGTCGGGACGGCTCCCGACTATCCTCCTTTTGAGTACTACAACAACCAGTTCCGCCTGGATGGATTTGACATCGCCTTGATGAGCGCTATCGGTCAGGAGCTGGGCGTGTCGGTTCAGTTCAAGGACTATGCCTTCGATGGGTTGTTCGGCGCGCTTCAGTTGGGCGAGATCGACGCCGCCATCGCCGCCATCACCGTCACCGACGAGCGGGAGGCCCAGGTCGATTTCAGCGACGCCTACTATGCCGGGGTCGGCGCGGCTGTGGCCCAGGCCGGTGAGGCGCCTACCAGCATCGCCGCGCCGGCAGATTTCGCCGGCTGGCGCGTCGGGGTGGAGCGGGGTACGGTGTACCAGTCATGGGCCGAGGCTAACCTAGTTGCTCCCGGGATCGTCCCCGAGCAGGAACTGTTCGCGTACCAGACGGCGGACGATGCTATCGGAGACCTCCTTCAGAGCCGACTGGATGTAGTGCTGTTGGATGATGCCGTGGCAACCGGCTACACTGGCAGCGGCGCTTTGGCCATCGTCGGTGAAGGCGGGGTGATCCAAGAGTACGCCGTCGCCGCGCCGCAAGACGCGGCGTGCATGCAGGCACGGATCAATCAAGCCCTCGCCGCGCTCACGGCCGAAGGAGTTATCAACGAGCTCGCCCAGGCTTTTATCGGGGCCGTCTCGGTGCCGATCCCAACCCCGACCCCGGGCGCGCCCGCACCCACGCCCACCCCGGCACCGCCGGCAGCTTGCATCGACAGCAGCCAGTATGTGATGGATCTGACCTACGATGACCACGGCGGAACGGCGCCGCCCACCGTTCAGCCGGGCCAGAGCTTCACCAAGGGCTGGAGAATCCGCAACTCGGGGACGTGCCCGTGGGGTCCGGACTATCGCCTGACCTACGTCGGCGGGAACAACAAGGCGGCCCAGATGGACGGCCAGCCGGTGAACGTCGTCGGACAGGTGGCGCCCGGCCAGACCTACGACTTCTACGTCGACCTCAACGCGCCTTCGGGCGTCTATGGCGTGATGCAGGCCCGCTGGCAGATGCAGAACCCGGCCCGCGTGTTCTTCGGCCAGACGGTGTGGGTGATGGTCGACGTCGTTCCCCCGACCCCCGGCCCGACGGCGCCACCTCAGGCCACGGCCACGACTCCGCCGCAGGCGACCGCCACCGGTCAGGCGACCCAGCCGCCGCAGCCGACGGCGACGCTGCCGCCGCCCCCGACCGAGATGCCCAACCCGCTGGAGGGCCCCACCTTCGCGTTCTACGCGATCAACGGCCAGCCGACGATCCCCGGCACGGTCCTCAGCGTGGCCTTCGAGAGCGGCGGGCAGTTGAGTGGCTCGGATGGATGCAACACGTTCCAAGGCACGTACATCGTGCAGCCGGCCGGCCTCAGTCAGGGCGCGATCACAATCACGCTGGGCCCTTCGACCACGCTCGCCTGCGCGCAGGACGTCACGACTCAGGCGCAGGCTTTCGTCACGGCGCTCGGGCAGGCGACGGCCTACGCCTACCCGCCCGAGGGATTACTGCTGACCCTGTTGGACCAAACCGGCACGGACATCCTGAACGGCGAGTTGCAGTAGCGCCGCCGTCTATCCGATTCGGCGAAGATCCCACCGCCAGCCGACGCGGCTGGCGGTGGTGTTTCCGGGGATGAAGCCCGGCGCGGCTGGCATATCTGCATCTCTGGTTCCATGCCGAATTCTCCCTTCGGGCAAAGTCGCGAGCCGTCTGAGGATCGGCCCGGCGCTCGGGCAGATTCCCGCAGCTACGCGTCGAAGCCGCGCCGCCCCAAGAGACCCCTCGCCAACGAGAGCTCGCCTCGGTGGTGGGTCTCGTGCTCGATCACATGCAGGACGGCGTCGATCGGTCGCAACGCTTCTCCCCAGCCATAAGAACCTCCTGCTCCCAGGCCTTCTCCTCGAGACCGCCAAGGAACGACAGAGATGCGCCGTGGACTCCCATGAGCTGCACTGGAACGGATCCATTTGACGGGAACTGGCCCATCGGGTAGGCCGGAGGGAGGTCGGGCACGAGCCTGGACAGACCGTGCAAGATCTCGATCTCTTCCTCGTGGGCGATGTGCAAGGCGATCTCGCGGATCGAGTAACCGCCTTCACGGGGGAACCCCAACTCGCCTTCCAGGAACAGGTCGAACGTCGCCAGCGTTCCCGCTCGCACCCGCGCCCAGTGCCCGATTAGCAGATTGCTCAAGAAACCTCTTCCCACCTCACCCCCCCAGAAATGGGATTCCCTCCCCCTGCAGGAATCCCAGGGACGCGCGGCGCGGCGGGCGCAGGGGGAGCCCCTTCGGGATGCTTCGCGAGGGTCAGGGGTGGGGGTTTGAGAACCGTAGCCATATTTCCGCAACCTGTTGGTGGATGGGGATCCATCTTCACCTCCGGGGACCGGCAGGCTCCTGGCTTGGCGGAACGGGCTAGCGCAATCCGAAGAACATGACGGTCAGCGGGCGCGTGTCGAGTCCCAGGTGCTCGACCCGCAGAGTGTGCCGCCCGGGATCGAACCCTGACACTTCCAGGTACCCACCGTACTGGGACAGATACGAACCGAGCTGGGCGACCTCGCCCCGCCAGACCTCCTGGCCGTCGAAGACCAAGCGGGCGATGCCCATCGTCGACGGCCCCCAGAACTGGACGCCGATCGATTGCGCCGGAAGCTCCGTCGACAGTTCCACCCATCCTCCGCCCTCCCACAGGATGAGATTGAGGCCGTAGGGGACGGCGCCCTCGGCGCGGTCGATCTCGATTCCATCCGGGGGCGGGACGTTCTCGGTGTTGGCGGCGGCGATCTGCGCCGGAGGCGTATCTGCTTTGCGCACATCGCCCGGGAAGACGGTGACGCCGACCGAGGGCGAGGCCGAGGCGACCCGGTTCGACGCGGACCCCGTCGCACACCCGGCAGGGCGGGGCCAGGCGTCGCTCACTGCCGCACGGAGATCCGGCGGCGCACAGGAGAGCCATTCGCCGGTCGTCAGGTTCGCGGCACGCAAACCAAAGGCGCAGGTATCCTGCACGGCGTGCAGCGTCAGGCGGCCATCCTGCAGCTGCCATCGGTAGACGCCTTCCTCCCACAGGCAAATCGGATCGTTGAAGACGCGCAGCTCGTCTCCGCTGACTTCGTAGGAGGCGATGTTCCTCCAGCGCGTGACGTCATAGACGATCCGCATCACCCCATGGTCGAAGCGCAGGCGCCAGGTGCCGCCCGAAGGGCGATAATCGGCGCAGCGCAGGCAAGACCACCATTGGGGTGGGGAGGCAGTATGCCGCAGGTACGAGCCGTCGAGCGGTGAGGCGAGCGCCGGGGACAACGGTGCAGCGACCGGAACCGGGGCGTGATCGAGAAGGCCCGCCCACAGGGGTGTCGGCGTAGCATGGTCGGCAGCGAGGGGGAGCGCAGGTGCGTCGGCGCCCGAGGCGGCGCGCAACCCGAACCAGGTCATCGAAATCGCCACCAACCCTATCGCGGCGGCCCACCGGCGAAGGTCCATCTCCGATCCCTATCCGACCTTGGGCCAGGATTTCTCGACGGCCTGAACCTTCTCCGCATCCGGCACGTAGCTCTCGGTTAACCGCAGCTCGTGCAGACATAGTCGTCGAGCTTGGTCGGCTTCGTCACCGTACGGGTGTAGACGTGGACTCCGCCGTCTCCTCGACCGACTCCCGCCTTGCGCAGAACACCGAGGAAGCTTCGCACTTCGGTCACTTCCCACTTTTCATCCCGCGACCTCCAGGCTGGACTTCCCTCTGAAGGGCCCTAGCTGTCTTCCGCCGAGGCGGCGCTTCGGCGCGACTCGTGTAACGATGCACCCCGGCACGAACTTGGAGACGGCGAGGCCCCGGCCTTGGCGAACCTACTCGGGTTTCAATCAAAGGGAGAGCCCGGAACATGGCAGCACCTGGAGGAGATGCACGCCGGGGCGGAGATAGCTGCCCAAGGCCTCGTCCAGGAGGTAAGTTACGCCTGGGGGAACCTCGAACTGAAACTGCCCGACGGTCACCTGTCGGACGGAATCGTGGTCGTTCCGGATCTGCAGGCGCTGCTCGGGTTGAACGACGGCGCACCGTGAATCGGGGATGTCGGGGTGCAGGGCGATGACGACGACAAGCCCCTCGGAGGCGCCGCCGCGAGGCCGCCGGCACAGGCGGCCTCGCCGCCAGCTGCAACAGGACGGCGACCGACAAGGCCCCCGCGATCCGTTTCGACCCTGATCGAGGAATCGGCCCGCGGGGGAGGCAGGCGCCAACCCCCGCGCGGCACATTGAAGGCATCCCCTCTGCGGGGAATTGCGAGGTGTGATCGGGGGGTGCTGCTCGCCCGAGGCTCGCGCCGGGCTGGGGGTAGTAGCCGCTGAGACTAATAGTCCCGGTCGCGCGAGCCGCCGCCACGCGAGCCGCCGGGCCGGCCCCCGGAGCGCTCTTCCCTGGGGCGGGCCATGTTCACCGTGAGGGCCCGGCCTCCCAGGTCCTTGCCGTTCACCATGCTGATCGCCTTCTGGGCGTCAGCCTGGGTTTCCATCTCGACAAAGGCGAAGCCCCTGGAGCGGCCCGTGTCGCGGTCCCGGACGACAGTCACGGTCTTGACCGGGCCGGCGCTGGCGAACATGGCCTGCAACTCTTCCTCGGTGGCGGTGTACGGCAGATTTCCTACGTACAACTTCGTTTCCATGGCTAGGTCCTTGTCAACGCTCCACGGGGTTCGCCGTTCTCGGCGGAGGGAGGTTCCGCCCAACTATAGCACACCAGCGCCACTCGGAAAGGAAGGCCGCGCAAGGGGCGCCAACGTGTCCGACCGCGGCGGCTGGCCTCAGCGGAAGGTCTGCCGGGCCTCGCCGGGCCTCTAGGACGCAGAGCGAAGGCCGACCAGTCCGAGTCGACCGAGATCAGGCTGATCCACTTCGGGTCGTGCGCCTTGAGCGAATCCCAGCCCTTGTCCCGGGTGAGGTCGGTCTGGATCCCCGGAGGACCCTTTGGGAAAGGTGATCCACAACAGACTAGGGGGGCTCAAGGCCTTTGCCGTTCGCCCGATCTTCGCTTCGAGCCCATCCTTGTTCTTCACGAAGAGTTGGATCCAGTCGTAGCAGCCGGAGAGTTTCTCCGAGACCGAAGTCCCCGAAGGCAGCTTCAGGGAGCGAACGTAACCCGGCGGGCTCCCGAGGACGGCCGCCTTGAACCCGGGGGCGAGCTTCATCTTCTTGACAAGTGGGTTGTCTGCCACGTTCGGCCCCCGTCGCAGGGCCGCGTAGGCTACTTGGCCGAGAGATCCGCGGTCGAGTAGGGCCCGGCGGACGTCGGCGGGCATTGGGTGGCGCGGACTGCGAGGCGGGGATGGCTTGTGCTCGTTCAGCGCCCGTCCGCCTTCGAAGGAGATGCCGCCAGGCGTCCGAGCAGTCTGCCGGTGGCGGCTGCGACTTCTCCCACGGCGGCGTCGAACGCCTCCTGGTTTCGGCGCGACGGCGATCGATACCCCGACACCTTGCGGATGTACTGCAGCGCGGCCAGCTGTACCTCGTCCGCGGTGGGGAGGGCGTCGGCACGGCGTAGAACCTTGATATTGCGGCACATGGGAACCCTATTCTCCGATCAGGCCTGAAATAGCTCGAGGAACTGCAGGGCGCACTTGGGCCCGGTCCCTTCGCCTTCGTCTTTGAAGAAGACATAGGCGCTCTTCCAGGGCTGGGCGCGGACCTGCTCGGCGAGTTTGGCGACGGCTTTCTTGGTGTACTTCTCCTTACGAAGGCGCAAGTATCCCCAGTCGGCGGTGGTCACGATGTTCTTGAGCGGCTCTTCGTCGGTGTCGGCTAGGCACAACGCGCAACCGGCCGCCCGGAGCGTGTCGAAGGTTTCGTCGTCAAACCAGGTTGGGTGGCGGAACTCGAAGGCCGCGCCCCGGCCGGCCGGGAGCCCGTCGAGAAAGGCGCGCAGGCGCGGGGTATCTTTCTGGAAGTTAGGCGGCAGCTGGAAAAGGACGACGCCCATGTGTGATCCCAGGGAGAGCGCCGCCTGATAGAGGTAGGTGGTCTCGTCGCCGGCCTGGCGCAGTCGTTTGATGTGGGTGATCCGGCGCGAGGCCTTGAGCACGAAGCGGAAATCACCCGAGACCTGCTCGGCCCACGACTCGAGCACGGTCGCCTTCGGTAGACGGTAGAAGGTGTTGTTGATCTCGACCGCCGGGAGTCGCTCGGCGTAGGTCCGGAGCATGTCTCCATCCGGGAGCTTGGCCGGATAGAAGCTGCCCTTCCATTCCTTATAGCTGTACCCGCTGGTACCGACCCATAGGTCCATGAGCCACCTCCTTCGGAACCTATCCATGTTTGCGCGCCGCGGCACGCGCGCGGCCGGGCCGCAGCCTCCCGGCCGGCGCGTCAGCCGCGGGAACGATCGAGAGTGGCAAGCCAGGCCTGTGTGGTGTTGCCGATCTCGATCAAGACATCGGCCTCCGTTCTTCCGGAGGAACGTGGGACGTGGAAGCTGTGATCGGCTCCCTCGAGCCATTGCATCGTCCAGCGCCGGCCGAGCGGCTTGACGGCCGTCTCCATCAGGTCGCGACGGCACAATCGATCGCGTGTGCCGTTGAAGCACAGCGTGGGGACTCCGATCCGGGCCAGATGTGCGTCGCGCAGCCTGTCCGGCTCCCCGGCGGGGTGCAGCGGATAGGCCAGGAGCAGCAAACCGTCGCAGGCGAATCCTCCGGCGGCGAGCATCGAGGCGACACGCCCGCCCATCGATCGGCCGCCCAGGACGACCATCGGCGAGGCGGGGAGTCGCTGGCGCGCCGACTCGACGACGGCCGCGAAGCACCGCTGCAGGGCCGCCATCGGATCGGGCCGGCGTCCGCCTCGCTCGCGGTAGAGGAAGTTGAAGAGGACGACGCCCAGACCTGCGCCACGCATGATCTCCGCCAACTGGAGCAGCCCTGTGTCGGCCATGTGACCTCCGGCGCTGGGGCCGCAGACGAAGAGGCCGAGCTGTGCCGGGGCGGTGGCGGGGAGAAACGCCGCCGAAGTTGCGGCGGTTTCCACCTGCACCTGCCACTTCGAGTCGGACCCACTGGCTCTGGCCAAGGGAGGCACCTGGGGAAACGGGATCGAGCCGATCGCTGGGAGCGGCGCCCATGCCGGGAGGCGGACGTCCCCCGACTCTACGGCGAGAATCGCCGCTTTTCAAGTCCCAGCTCCGGTACCGACGCGGGAGCCCCTTGTCGTGGGCCGGACCACCCGGACGTCCGATCCGCCGTCGAGATGGATCCGGACAGAGAGAGTCGACTCGAGACTACGGTTGCGGCGGGCCTTCGGGCTCCCGCCGAAGGAAGGCGTGTTGTCCCGTCACAAACCGTCGACCGGGGTGGGGTGAGGCTGCCGGTGCGGATCGACAGTCGAGACCCAATTGACCCTGGCCTGCTCCATCCGCTCGGCCCCGTGCGCCCAGGGCAGCCATCCCTTGTGATCGCCAGGCACGCCATAGGCGGGATCGGCGATCGCCGGGCGCTCGGCCAACGGGTGGCTGGAGCGCTCCGTCATGCGGCAGCTCCGGTGACGGGGGCCTCCGAGACCGACTGTTCGTCCGGCAGTCGGACCGTCACGACTTCGCCGTGCACACACAGCGTGCCGTTGACGTACAGGTCGGTTGCGACGATGACCTTGCGGCGGGCGATCTCTTTGAAACGCGACCGGAGAAGCAACGGCCCCTCGATCGGGGTTGGGCGGAGATACTCCACCCGCAGCGAGGCCGTGACGAACCGGATCGGCGGCGGCGACTCCATCGGCCGGTTTTCTACCCGGAAGGCGGCCGCCGCGGCCGAGCCCGTGCTGTGGCAATCGATGACCGAGGCCAGCAGGCCGCCATAGACAAAGCCCGGGATAGCCGTGTGGTACCGCCGGGGGGTGAAGGAGCACACCGTTTCTTCGCCTTCCCAGTAGCTCTGCACATGCAGGCCGCCATCATTCAGCCGGCCGCAGCCGTAACAGTGGCTGACACTATCAGCGTAGTAGTCCTGAAATGCCTTCTCGGGCATGCTCGACGTCCTTCGGGAGGATGTGTTGCTTCGTTGGGGAAGAGCTTTCGTCGAGGCGCTGCGCAAGCCAATCGGACCGATCACGCCCCGGATTGTGGCGCTAGCATACCACGCCGATGGGATCGTCCCGCTCTCCTGGTCAGGCGTGGCTCCAACGAGCCCATCCCGGGGAAGGGGACACCGCCCCCGCCATCAGGGCCTCCTCAAGGCAAGGAACCGCCGGCGTCCAGCAAATGCGATATGGCCCCGAGCATCATGACAGTGGGAGTTGACCAAGACCGGTAGAGCCGGAACGGCTATCCTGGTTCAGTGAGGCGATCATCGGCGAGATCGTAAGTCCATTCCCCTCCGTCCGCGTCGAAGAGTCGAAGCCGATCGGCCTCCGCCCATTCCGCCTGGACGAACGAGGGCGCCTGCGACTCCAACAGAATCATTGACGCCGCTTCGCCAAGACGGTGCAGGACGATGGTGCTCATTCCCCACGGCGGACACGATTCGCCCGTCTGCACGTACGCCAGGGCCCGCCCATCAGGAGCCCAGGCCATCGGCCCGTGAACCGCGCCCGGGACCGCAGCCGGGATGTGGATTCCCTCCGGTCCATCGACCGACCAAAGCACCAGGTCGTCGGCGATCCACGAAGCGATCATCGTTCCGTCGGGCGAAACGACGGCGCCTCCCAGGTCCTCCGCGCGGCCGTCTTGGACGTCGACGCGCGCCATCGATCCGAGCCAGATGCCGCACCCCCCGTCAGGGACGCCGATGCGGGCGTCGGTGAAGTAGAAATAGCGCGAGTTTGGGGACCAGAAGAGTCCCTGCAGTCCGTGGGCGCCCAGGCCGCCACAGGACTGCAGCTGCGAGGCTGCGACCGACCTGGCGCCGCCGGCGTTCTCCATGATCTCCAGGACGTCGTACGCCAGGACATCTCCCGCCGGTGTCGTGACACAGTCGTAGACGATGACGTCCGCCGTCCTGGCGCCGTCGGGCGACGAAAAGGTTCCCCGGACGGTCGGCGCTACCAGGGCCATGACGATCGCCGGGAGGTCGGGCGTCGAGGTCGCCTGCGGCGCCGTAGTGGCCCGAGGTTCTGGCGGCGGCGTCGTGGCCGTGGGGACGTTCGGTGCGGAGGGGCCACACGCCACCAGGGCGAGTAAGATCGATACCCCCAACCAACAACCAACAACACTCCGAGGGAGACTGTCGATCACGAGATTGCCTCCTGATTTCATCCGAGGTCGAGACGCATGACGTGCCGGCGGGAGCCGGCGCGGCCGACCGACTTGAAACCGGCGGCCTTGAACAGGGGGACGAATCCCATGAAGCGATAGCTGGGCGAGTCTGGGTCCACGGGGTAGGCCTCAAGGAGGGTCCCGCCGTGCCGGCGGGCAATGTCAGCCGCCGCCGTCAGCAGCCGCCGCATGATGCCCTGCCGGCGAAGACGGCGTGGGATGAAGAAGCAAACGAGAGACCAGACGATCTCCTCGTGATCGGCCGCTCCTCCCAGAGGGCGGTAGGTCGCGCGGGGAGCGACCGAACACCAGGCCACCGGCTCCCCGTCAAGGTAGCCGAGCAGTCCGACGGGGATGCCGGCGTAGACACGACGCTGGAGAGCCGCCTTGCGCCGCCCACCGTTCGTGCCCCTTGCTACCATCGGGCGCCAGACCATGCACCAGCAGTGCTTCGGCCCGCCGGGAGCCTCGAAGAGGCGCACCAAGTCGGGCCAGCGGGTGCGGTCGACCTCGTGGAAGCGGAAATCCTCCAACTGCAGGCTCACGCCATCCGGGGAGGTTTGCTTCGCGCCCATATCTTTCGCGGGTTGGGATCGACGATGAGGTGAAGCGCGGGACCGCATCCCTCTCCCGGTCCAGTCTAGCACGGGCGCGTCACGGAGGGGGCGTCAGCACCACAACCGGGATCTGTCGGGAGGTGCGGGCCTGGTACTCGGCGTTGGAGCGTCGAAGGGACGATCCTCCGCCACAGCGCGTCTCTTTCCTCGGGGCTGGCTTCTCTCGCCACCTGGCCGCGCTTCTTGGCGCCGATCTGGATCAGGACGGGCGGGTCCGCCTTGGGGTTGAGATCCCAGGCCGGGTGCCTGGGTTGACCGGCATTCGAGGCGGCAACGACGATCCGGTCACCGTCAGAGAGGTAGTTGAGGACGATCGTGATCGGTCGACCCGAGACGCGACCCGCTGTTGTAAGGAGAAGAACGGGCCATCCGGCGAGCCGCCCCCCGATCCGGCCGGCGCTTGCCCGGTAGAGCGGACGGTGAATCGTCCGTCCCAACGTCACCCAAGGGCTCCTGCGCACCGCGGGCATACAGACCTCCGTGAGTCGATCCGACACCGAGCGGCGCGGCGCCTGCTCGGGCCGCGCCACCAAAAGACGACTAGGGCGAGGGCGCGTCGTCGTCATGCTCCCCGCGCCGGACGATCCTCTTGTCGCTGATCCGCACCGAGCCGGCTCGCGCCAGATTCATCGCGTCGACGATCATGCCGGCCAGCTGCGCGTCGGAGACCTCCGCCCGCTCGAGGTCGAGCAGAAAATCATGCCCCTCGACGTAACCGCCGTTGGTGAAATCGACGCGGAAATCGAACTTGACGCGGAACGCCGAATGCGGGTTGGGTTGGTACACGGCAAGACACTCCACTCACGCCCGGATGGGGAGGGGGACGGCCTGGGGGGTGGCGGCCACGAGCGGGATTGCCTCCGGCGTTTCGTCAGTTTGCGCCTGGCGGATCGGCGAGGGGAAACGGGATCAGGGCGGTCCGTCATCGGGTTCGGCCTGGCCCCCTTCCTCGAGGTGCAGACGGTGGAGCACGCGATGGGCGATGGGCGCCAGGATGACGGCGGAGGTGGCAAGGAACGCGATGCCGGCGTACAACGCGTAGAAGGAGGCGAAGAGCTTGCCCGACGTCGTGGCCAGCTCACTGATCGGCCCCATCCCGCCGAGGATCATCGAGGCGTTGAGCAAGGCGTCGATCCATGAAAGCGCCGCCAGATAGTGGTACCCCAGGACCCCGATGGTCAGCGAGATGAGGATGAGGCCGGCCGCCAGCAGCAGGTGCCTGACCAGGCGGACCAAGAACATGCGGCGAGCCAGCAGCGGCTGCGACTTGTGTTCGTAACGAAGGACGCGGGAGGTGCCTTGGCGCTTGGTCATCACGTCCGCCAACGGTGCGGGCCCGGGGCACCCCTCCCGAAGCGGGAGACGTCACTCGACTCTAGGCCTCCCGACGGCGCAAGGCAAGCGCACACCGCCGAGGCAGAGGCGCGATCTACAGGCTGATCAGAGCGACAGCGGCAACGCACAGGACAACGCCGGAAACCTGTCGCCGGCTGACCTTCTCGTGCAGGACAAGGACGGACAGGCCGACCGTGGCCGCCGGGTACATCGAGGCCAGGACCGCGGCGACCGCCAGGCTCGTGGCCCGGGCGGCCAGGAGGTAGAACAGGTTGCCGCCGGTGTCCAGCACTCCGGCCAGGAGGGCGAGCGGGTTCGACCGCGGGGAAGGGAGGCCCTGATGTTGCGCGGACAGGGCGACGAGGCCGAACCCGAACGCTGCCAGTTTGGCGAACGCCAATGGAGAGAAGAGAATACCGGGCTCGACCTGCGCGATCAGAACGAAGAACCCCCCGAAGCCGGCCCCGGCGAGGAGGCCGAGGGAGATGCCAGCCCGGGTGGGCGCGGCACGCGCCTCCCCTAGGCTGCTGACGAGCCAGATCCCGGTCAGGCCGGCGAGGATCCCGGCGAAATCGGTCGGGGTCGGCAGGCTGTAGAGCAGAGCGCCGACGAGGACGGGCACAGCCGCGCCGACGACGGCCGAGGTCGGGGCGACGACGGCCGCCGAGCCAACCGACAAACCCTGGTAGAGCGCGGCGATTCCCACCGCGCCGCAAAGTCCCGCGGCCAGCGACCAGGCAATGGTCGGCCCGGAAGGAAACGCCTCCCCGGCCAGGAAGGCGGCCGGGACCAGCAGGCATAGAGCAGCAAGAGCGGAAAGCGCGACAACCTTGAACTGAGTCGAACGGCGTGCGGCCAGGCCACCGACGAAATCGCCGGTACCCCAGACCAGGGCCGACGTCAGGCCGGAAATGATTCCGAAGGGGTTGGATGGGATCATCGCACAACAACCGGTTGGCGAGGGCGGGGAAGCGGAGCGCCTGCATGCCCTGGGGAAACCGAGGGGACAGGCGGATCGCCAACCCGACTTGGGTTCCACGGCCGGGACCCGTTCGGCCGGTTTCGGGAAGGTGGAGAAGCCCAGGCCGGAAACGATCCGACCCCGTGGCGCAGAGAGAGGGCGATCCGCCGGAGCCTGCGCACGGAATCAGGAAACCGTCGTCCGCGGCTGCCGGCTGCGACGAATCGTGGGACGCAAGCCGAGGTATCCGCCGAGCACCGCGAACCCAAGGATGACGGCCGCCCGTTCGACCAGGAGGAAGAGGCCGGCAACGAGCAGACCGGCCGCCAGGCTGGGAGGGAGCCCTTCGCGAAACTGGGCGATCGTGAGCCCGACTCCCAACCCCAGCCCGGTGACGGCCGCGAAGCGCCATGGATAGATCTTGGGGTCGATCCAGGGGAGGCCGGAAAGACCTGTCGAACGCGGAATCCCCGGGCGGCCCCCATCACCTGGGCCGGAATGACGCGGGCACCGTCGAGGACGAAGACGAAGGCGGTCCACAGATCCTCGAGCCCCTCGGCCGGCGTCAGGTCGTTCGGAGCAGCAGGCGTATCGATTCGCTTGAATACAACACCGTGGCGCAGGCCGACGGCCAGAGTCAGGAGCGACAACAGGGCGAGGCCGGCCAGCAGGGCTGCCGCCCGGCCGGTCTGGCGAGGGGGCGCCGCCACCTCGGCGGCGATATCGGTCAGCAGGGTGAGGCCGACGGCGCCGAGGACGATGAAACGGATCGTGCCCTGAAGCGCCGGCGCCTGATGCAAGCGCAGGGCACGGGCACAGGATAAGGCCGAGACGAACAGCGCCACCTCGACGGCGATCGACCCGACGGCGTCGTAAGGATCCTCGCCGAACGGATTTACCGAGCGGAAGGGCGCGCCCTTGCTGATCTGGAAGAACAGGAAGAAGACCAGGGCCAGTCCGAGGGCAAGGAGGGTCACGCCGAGGATCGGACCGGTCGCGGCGTTGGCCTGCGGGAGGCTCGAGCGTGGCGGCATCGCCATCATCATTCCATCGGGGTGGGCACCTGGCGGCGGCATCGACCATGCCGGCTCGGCGCCGATCCCCGGAAGGCCACCGATTGTAATCCCGAGCGACGCTCGGACCGGAATCCCCCCGCGCACAAGTCGCTCCGGCGTGAACCAGGGTCTGAACGCGCCGATCCCTCAGCTACCCACCGGGCGACCCGAATGCCGATCGAGAAACGCCACGAGCTCCTTGTGGAACCGATCGGGGTCGTCCAGGTTCGGGGCATGCCGCACATGGGGGGCAACGACCAGCCGGGCTTCCGGTTCGCGGGCGGCCCATCTGGGCATCGCCTTGCGGATATTCCGCGTCGCGTCCCGGTCGCCGACCTCGAGCAGGATCGGCTTGGCGATAGCGTAGTTGGGCTCGAAGTGCAAACAGGCGGTCGCTTCCATCCAGGTCCGGATGAACTCATCCTTGCTCAGTCGGTTCATGGCAGGGCGCAGGAGGTCGCGGGATGCCTCCGAAGCCGTAGTGGCGGCCAGCGCCTGTTCGACGAGCGACCGATGCGGAACCAGGCGGAAGATGGGTTCGGCCAGCCTTAGGGCCAGGCTTTCCATTGAGGTCAGCTCCTGGAAGTTCGAGGTGCAATCCACGCACACCACGATCGGGAGCGTGCGGTCGCATTCGTGATGGTCGACGGTTGCGCCGTGCGTAAAGACCACGGGCGGTCCATCGGCCTGCCCGCCCAGCCAAGAATGGAGGCGGCAACCGGGCCGATCGAGGATGTGTTCGTCGAGCTTCATCGCCTTCGACTCCCCGGTGTCAACTGAAGATGCCTTTCACGCGTGAGGCTCGGGGTGTATTCCCCCGCCAGGCAATCCTAGGGACCTGGTGGATCCAGCGATACGGTCCGCTCTGGACCAATCGCTGAGACTGAGTCATCCGCGGTTGATCGCTCCATTCCCGGCCCAGGGACCGATGCGACCATTCGA
>CAYUWF010000001.1:35339-64050 GCA_964448245.1 uncultured Anaerolineaceae bacterium
GTCATCCGCGGTTGATCGCTCCATTCCCGGCCCAGGGACCGATGCGACCATTCGATGAGAAAGAAACCCGCCGCCGCCAAGACCACGCCAAACCAGCGCGCCCACATGGGCAGGGGAAGGAGGCCCAGGCGAATGCCTGGAAAGGACAGGTCGATCGCGGTCGAGGCGAGGGCCATGACGGAGAGGATCGACGCCAGGCGCGAGGCCGTGCCGGGCTGGAGCCAGTCGACAATCTCGTCCTCGGCGGGCGGATTCTTGTGTGTGGTGTAGGCGCGATGAGCGACGAAGCCGACGAGGAGCAGGACCATGAGGAAACGGAAGGCAGCCGTTTCGGTCACGAGCGCTTCCGGTATCAGGCTGGTTCGAGAGCCACCGGACTCCACAAGTACTCGACTTCGACGGCCTTGCGGATTGCCTCGTCCGTCCGGCGATGGAACTCAAGGCGGGTCAGGCGGTCGTCCCGCGGGTGATAAGGATTGCGCGACCTGTCGTACCCGAGGATCGGGCCCATCGCATCGCCGGCCGGTTTCCACAGGGCGACCCAATTCCGGTCGGGAGCACAGCGCAAGCGAACCTGGAGGTGGACCGGGCCTTCCGGAAGAGGGACCGAGCCGGCGCGAGTGAGGCCGCGGCGGAGCTGCTCGACCCATTCCTGCGAACCGGGGGCCGCCGTCGGAATCGCCTTGCATCCCGACGGACGATTCCGGCTGGAAGACGAAGGCGAGGATGCCAGGCCGACCGAGAGCCGCGACGGCGCCGTTGTGTCCTTGGTGGCGATGACGAGCGAGAAGCGCGCGGCGCTGAGCCACCGGGCGCCGAAGAGCGGGGTCAGGAAGTTCTCCAGGACGTAGCCGTGAAGAACGTTGGCTTCCCGGGGAACCTGCACGTGAAGGTGAAGGAAAAGCGGCAGAGGGGAGGAGGGTAGAGTTGAAAGCTCTCCGGTCAGGCGCGTGAGGACCTCCGCCAGCCGCGCCAGGGCAGCAGGATCGCTCTCACCGCGGCGGATAGGGAGGGGAGTGAAGCCCTCAACGACGCGCAGCGTTTCGCCTTGTTCCCACATCTCAAGTCCGCCGCCGGACAGCCTCTTGAGCCGCGCCAGTATCGCGCACAAAGCAGGCCGTGCGCCAGGGCGCGCCTCGGCCCGGGAGGAGGCCCCACCTCGGAGGCGGTTTCGGCAATCCGAGGCGCCGGGCCGATCGTACCCGTCGGCCATCGCTGTCCCGCGGCGCCGTGACCACCGGCCCCAGACGCCGTCAAGCCAATCCCTAGCCCGGTCGGTGCCAGAGAGGGGAGCCGCCTTCCGAGGGACGCCGGCCAGAAGCACGCCTCGGGAGTCGCTTGCTGACGATAGACCAGTCGTCATGCTCACGAAAGACGGCGAATCCCATCTCCAGGTACAGGGGGAGCGGGCCGTGAAAGTTGGAAGCTTCGTCGAAGGCGCCCTTGCGTGGATAGGCCTCGGCGATCGTCAGGCCGGCGGCGGCGAAGGACCGACAGGCTTCATCGAGTAGGGCCGAGGCCACCCTGGAGCGTCGGTGGTCTTTGGCGACGACGAAGCAGACAACCCGCGGGCGCCCCAGAACGGTAGGACCACCGTGGCGTTGCTCTGCGCGGCGAGGGTGCGTTCGTCCTTGTTGGGTGAGGAAGAGATAGAGGTCTTCTCAGGCATGCAGGCCTCCGCGGAGGCGGCCCGGCCCGGTGCCGGGCTTGTCCCGAGTTCTTCAGTCGGTCTCCTTGGCGGAGGTACGGCGGATGGTCACCGAAGGCTCTCCCTCCTTGCGAAACTGGAGGATTTCCGGGTGTGTTTCGCCGTAGCTCGCCAGCGCTTTCCCGTCCCACGTCTGCCGGCCCTTGTTCCAGACTGCCTGGATTCCCGAGGCGCGCACGGTCTCGCCATGGCCGAGAGTTTCCATCTTGATCTCGTCCTCCAGGGCTCCGATGTTGGCCGTCGCAGCCTCGGCCTTCTGGCCAAACTCCGCCTCGATGTCGTCCAGGTGCGCCTTGACCTCAGGCGGGAGCGCTCGGTCGATCAACGCCTGCTTCTGAGCCCCAAGGCCCTCCCGCTCAGCGAAAAGCTTCGCCAGGCGGTCCAGCTTCTCGGCGATGGACAGCATGACTCATCCTCCCCTCGACCGCGTTTGACGACGTCGGTTTCTCTGCCGCCTCGATCCCGATCGACAGCCTGTTCGCCGCCTGCCGGCCCGTGGGGCGTGGATCCTCCACTCAGTATCGCGCCATAGGCCTGCGTCGAGCCAGACAGACTGGTTCAGCTAGCAGGTTGTGGAAAAATGGCTACGGTCGTCAAACCCTCACCCTTGACCGCTCCCCCTGCGCTCGCCGCGCCGCGCGTTCCTGGGATTCCTGCAGGGGAGGGGATCCCATTTCTGGGGTGTGGGGGAGCTTCGCTCCCCCCACACCCCAGACTTCCGCCCCGCGCGGAGCCGCCCGTAGCGAAGCGGAGGGCCTCTCCGCCAAGATTGCTTGCGCACCCGGGCCCTGTCCGCGGAGAGGCCTTACAGGCTGCTCCCGGGAAGGCACCGGGACGGTGTCCGCGAGGGGTGGGGGGGTGTGGTGGGAAGAGGGTTCTTCAGCAACCTGCTAGCTGTCCGCCGCCGGACAGGCGGGGAAGCGGCGAGAAGAATACCGGCGCTTGCGCGCCGCTGCGGTCGGCCGGGCGTCAGGCCACGGATGGTGCGAGCTCAGCCGCTCGGCGGATCACCCTTTCTAACCTCCGGTCCTGACGGTCGCTTCTCTGTTTCGATCGCCGGGCCGATCCCGGGTTTCCGGCGCGTCCTTCTGGAGAGATGTCAGGGAAGCGTGTCCGCCAGCCAATCGGCGATGAATCCGGCCACGCTCTCCCAACCTTCCTCGGCGATGGTCCAGTGGCCGCGCCCGGGGAACTCACGAAAGGAGGTGACCGCCGAGGAGTGGCGGTACTTGCGGTAGTTGGACCGGTTGACCTGTGGAGGGACGATGTGGTCCGAGCCGCCCGCCACCAGCAGCAACGGCGGCCGGGTCGGGTTTCGGAAATCGACCCTGGCCGGGCTGCGCGGGCTGGTCGTCGCCACGGCTGCCTGGAAGAAGATCCGGCCGGTTTCGGGCACGACGTGCCGGTCGTAGGCGGCGCGCTGCTGCTCGCCTGGCATGGTATTGACGAAGGCATACTGGAAATCGGTGAAAGGCATGCGCAGCACCCGCTCCCAGCCTCTCCACGTGGTCAGCACCCGTCCGAGAGATCGGAAGGCCGTCGGGTAGAAGGAGAAGACGCCTTTGGGAGGCGCCGAATCGATCGCCACCCCGGCCGCGCCGACGTCTCGATCCAGCAGAAGCTGAACGAAGAGGCCTCCGAAGGAATGCCCCACCAGGATCGGGGGCTGTGGCAGGCCCGCAATCAACCGTTGGTAGTGGTCGACGATCTCGCCGATGCCCAGGCCGCGCAAGGCAGGCGAGGGCTGGGCTCGCTGTTCGGCGACAGAACTCTCCTTGCCGGGCCAGG
This sequence comes from uncultured Anaerolineaceae bacterium, assembly GCA_964448245.1. Classification (GTDB taxonomy): domain Bacteria; phylum Chloroflexota; class Anaerolineae; order Anaerolineales; family E44-bin32; genus DATEVL01. The sequence goes on from CAYUWF010000001.1 coordinate 38,836, forward strand.
GAGGCGCCAAGGTCGAGAAGCCCCGCCTCTCGAAGTAAGGGAGGAAATGCTCCCAGCAAAGGGGAGTCACCCAAGCCCCGTGAAGGAAGACAATCGATTTGGACATGCTTCACCTGCCTCCAGGAGATGTCCGCCGGCCCGAGGGTCCGTCGAACGTCGAGAGGTTCAGGCCTGGCGACCCCTAAGTATCGCGCTGAGTGACGCGGGGAGGAGTCTAGAACGGTTTGTAGCCCATCAAGAAGACGATGAGAGCCACGCCGACTATTTCGGGGACATGGGCCATCGAACGACAGGGTCGTCTATCTGTTCCCGTAGTTGCGGAGCTATCCGGCCCGCCGAGGGGGCATCGTTGAGAGAAGCTTCGAAACGCTTCCCGCGAGGGAGCAAGACCAGCAGGATGAGAGGGAACAAGGCGATCAGGAAGCAGAGCGAACTGCCCGGGGCGCCCTGAAGACGAACGGCAGCGGATCGCTCCGCGCCGGCCGGCGCGGCATCCTCAAACCGGGTGAGGATTGGGGAGAGCCCGGCGTGCCAGCCCCGATCAGGCTAGACCCCGGCTCCGGAAGGCTGCACCTCGGGAAGTTCTGCAGCGATGTCCGCACTCCAGGCGGCAATAGCCTGCCAGTCGCGGAAGTCGCCGAGCGAGGCCTTGATGCCCTTGATGATCAACTTCTCGGGCACGCTCAGCCGGCTCATGTCGAGCGCGCCGTGGAAGAAGGCCGTGCCGCGCGGCCCGATGCGGTCCGCCACGGGCTGCAGCGCCTCGGGGAAGCGCCAGCCTTTCATTAACTGGACCGGGTCGCCATTACCCGTTGGCCCGGTGGAGAAGAGCCAGACCGGCCGACGGGCCAACTCCTTCTCGTTGGATTCCAGGAAGGCGGCGGCTTCTTTGCGCCATTGCCCGACATAGACCGCGCTGCCGATCACGGCGGCGCGTTAGGGAGCCAGGCTCGCCACCCGTTCGACCGTCAGCGCTTCTGTTTCGAGACCGGCTGCCACAGCTGCTCACCGATCTTCCTCGTGATTTCCGCCGTTGCCCCGTATTTGCTGGCGTAGGCGGCTAGGACCCGTCCGTCCACTCGTTCCTCCAGTTTCTCCACGAAGGCCCAAAGAGGGCGCAACCTGTGGGGGGCATACGCGGAGATTAGTCTGAGCTAGGCTGCGCCGCAGGTGTGGAACGGAACAGGGGTTCTGCGCGAGATCTCGTCAAAGCCGCGGCTTGACCCCGGGGGTGCCCTGCGACCGCGAAGAGTCCGGTGCCGGGCAAAAGGCGGATCACATCATGCGATCCTCGATCTCCCACGTGTGATCGAGGACATGCCAGGCCACTCGCCGAACGAAATAGCGTGGGCCCCAGCGGACACCCCCGCGTGGTCCCCGCGCGGGCGTCCCGCCGGCGGCGGCGGAGGCGAGGGCCTCGAGGACAGCCGGGCGGATGCGAAGCAGGTTCTCGTGCAGATCGCCGCCGCGCACCTTGTAGCTTCGCCCGAGCCGTGACAGATACGCGCTCTCGGCGTCCAGCACATGCTGGAGGATGCCTTCCAGGTGGCGGCCGCCTCCGCGCGGTCCTTGGCGCAACGCGTTGCCCTTCGCCGCGCTGGCCGCCGCGTCGAACGCCCGCCAGCACGCCCGCAGGATCGTCTGGAGACGGCGCAGCTCGGCTTCGCCGATGCGGCCGGCGTCGCTGGACGGCGCCCGGTCGGGAGCGCCGAAGTCGGTGGTCGCATTCCCGACGAGCCGTTCGTTGATGGCGAGGTCCACCGTTCCGGCCGGAACGCGAAACCCTAGACGAGCCGCCCGCAGGGCGCGAGCGAAGCGCGGGGCCGCCTCGAGCAGGGCGGCCAGCGCCTCGGCCTCGTCCCGGCCGCTGCGACACCATCCTGGCCAGTCGATCGCGCCGGCGAACGTGCGCCGCTCGCCGGTCTCGAGGTACACCGGGATCCGTCTCGACGATCGCATCACGCCCCTCCGGCGCGCGGCGTTGTACCGGCTATGGGTGCCGAGGACTCTAGAGGCTTTTCAAAGCCGGGCTTTTTGGGCGAGGCCGGCACGGTCTGGGCCGTCGGTCACTCGAGCGGACTCAGCTCGACCAACGTCTCCCGGTCCAAGCGGAACCGCCTGGTCGTTTCCACCGAAGGGCAACAAAGGGGACCGGTCGGGGGGTGAGAGACCAGACCGACCGTGATCTGGACCGAATCGATCGCCACCGAGGTGACTCGGACCCGGTCGCCGAGGTAGGCCGTCGCCACGTGCCTGGCCTGACCATCGTCGTCCACGACGGCGGCCAGGCTGACGAAGGTGCCGGTCCCTCCGCCGGATCCGGCCAGGACGACCGCGGCATCCGCCCTCCCGTCGGCATCCAGATCGCCAAAGGAAAGCAGATCGCGCAGGAGGGCCACGGTGATCTGTGAGGCCGATCCTGGCGCGGCCTCCTGGCGGTACTCGCCGTCGGTCAACCGGATCAGACCTTCGGCTGGTGTTGGGGAATTGTAGTAGGCGTTGACCAGAGCCTCCAAGGTTATGCCATCGGGGGTTGGAGCTGGTGCCCGGCCGCAGGCGCCCAGGAAGACCAGCGCGAGACTCAACAGGCTCGCCCGAAGGGCGGAGGAGAATTCGCTTCGGCCTTTCAACGGCACCCCTCCAGGGCAATCGACGCGGTGAGTATCGCACGATCTCCCCGCGAGGACTATGCCTGATTTCAGGATCGCAGAGACGCGCGCAGGGCTCTCACGGCCGGGCCGCCATGTCGAGCAGCGAGCCGGTGAGGCCGGCTGCCGCGCCAGCCTTGGGCCGCGTCGTCGGGTCAGACGGCACGCGTCGCGCGCAGCAAGAACCGGGGACTTGAAGATCGGCTTTGCAGTCTCCCTCCAGGGAGGGAGGGGTTTCCCTACGAAGGATCGCAGCAGGTCGGGGATTTTCTTCTTTCGGAGGCGGGCGAGGTCTCCTGCCAGCGCAGGCCGGCGGCGCGGCTGTTGCCGGAAGAGGTCGCGGAAGACAGCCTCGTCTGGGGCGCGGCGGTCCTTCATCTGGCTGTAGCGGCGTTGTTGCTCGGGGCGAAAGCGTGTAGGCAGGCAACGTCTTCGGGCCGGCGCCTCTACTGGTGCGTTGAGTATCGCGTACGTCGCGCCCAGGACGGTAAGGAAGAACCGCTGTGTGGCATGGCAACCCTTCGGAGGACAATCCCATCCCGGCGGCCGCGCCGCGTGCACGAGGAGCGACCGGCCGGCGGCGCGGCCAGGCTTGCTGAGTACCGCGCCGATCTCCGTCCGGAAATGAGGATCACGGGGCCAATCGCTGTCTGAAGAGTGGGGATGAGGTCAAACCCTTCGTAAGCTCCCGGGGGCCGAGCCACGCCGGACCGCTGTCAGTGCCTTGCCGCGGGCTCGTCGCTCCTCATGCGGCAGTCTTCGTCCTCGTACTCGACCTCGATCGTAGTGTGCTCCAGGTCGATCTGCCGGAACAGGTGCAGGGCATCTCTCTTGACCTGAGTGATTTCGGCTTTGGTGGCCTCGGAGGGGACGACAAGGTGGGTGGTCAGGACGTGATGCTCGCCGTCGAGGGACCAGGCGTGGGTGTGGTGCGTCGAAAGGACGTGCGGGATGTGCTCGAGCTCGTGCTCGATGGCGTGGACGTCCAGGTCGGCCGGCGCCGCCTGGAGGAAGATGGCGACGGTCTTGCGCAGGTTGCGAATGACGTTGTACAGGACATACCCGGTGATCAAGATCGAGAGGAGCGGATCGAGGATCTCGATGTCGGTGACGAGCAGTGACAGGCTGACGATCAGGACCGCCACCCAGCCCAGGACGTCTTCGAGAAGATGCCAGGCGATGATCTGGCTATTCATCCCCTGGGCGCCCCGCATTCGGAGTACGGCGGCGCCGTTCACCAGGATCCCGAGGATGGCGAGGGCCAACATGCCGCGGGCGTTGGACGGCTGAGGGTCGAAAAGCCGGGGAATGGCCTGGGCCAGGATGATAAGGGATCCGAGGATGAGAACGACGGCGTTGACCAGCGCGGCCACGAGGGAGAGCCGGCGGAACCCATACGAGTAGCGCCCCTGGCTCGGCCGGTGGGCGCGGTTCTCCATGATCCAGGAGAACCCGATCGCCAGGCTGTCCCCCAGGTCGTGGAGCGCGTCGGACACGATCGCCAGGCTGTTGGTGAAAACGCCCCCGACGACCTCGATCAGCGTGAAGGCGAGATTCAGCAAGAAAGCAGCGCGCAGACGGGCGGTCGTCTCGTGGGAATGGTCGCGAGGCTGGCGCATGATGGGGAGCCTAGCGGCAAGGTTACCGGCCGCCTGCGTGGCGCGGAGTCTCGGCCCTACGTCGCCACCGGTCCTGGGAGTATGGCACAGAAGCCGTCCGGCCGGCGCGTTCGCAATTCCAACGACATGGTTCATACCGGGGAAGGCCCGTGGGGGAGCCCGGTACTCCTGTTGGCGTGGGTCCCCATCATGCTCGTAGTCTATCGGCCCATTTCTTCGTCCAGGTCGGGTGCATGCGAGCAAGTCGGTTCTTCTTCAGGTTCTCCTTCATGACCCCGCGCACATCCTGATCCGTCCGGATCAGCCACTTCTCCATCAGCCGCTTGCCCTCCACCGGCAGGGCGGCGACGGCCACGCTCCAGCAATACCCCAGCCCTTTGCGCAGGACCAGGAAGGCCTCGCCGCGGCGGTCGTCGGCTCGTTCCACCGAAGCCGTAATGCGGTCGATCAATCTCAGGACCCCCCGGGCGTGCCTGGCTTCACGCAGGAGCCGTGGCTCACACACGGCGGCCGCGGCGGCTCTCTACTCGAAGGGTGTCCCGTCGGCCCAGACGCGCATCTCCGCCAGCAAGCGCCCCATGTCCACATCGCCAGATGCTGGAGCGCCATGGCAACCGCTTCGCGCAGGCGCCAGCGCGGGTCGGCGGCGAAACGGCGCAGCGTCGGCAGGACCTCCATGTTTCCTTCGGCGAGCAGCCGACCCAGGCCGACGACCCCGCAGAAGGCGAGGAATTCGTAGGGGGAGTCGTCGGGGCCTTGTCGGGGCCGTAGGAGAGGTAGCGGCGGAAGAGCCGCAGACACCCCTCATCGGCAACAACTTGCGCCAGTTCCAGGATACCGCGCGGGCCGGGCAGCCCCGACTCCCTAAGCAAGAACGAGTCCCACCCGCGCAGAGAGCGGAGTTTCCTGCGATCATCATCGGCTTTCGTCATACTGGCTCTCGCAGCTGCTCGCGCAACGGACAGGAAGAGGCCGGGGGAACGAGGGGCGACGGGCGGGGGGGTCGGCCCAGGATCTGCATAGCGCCTCAGGCAGAAGACTCCCCTTCACGCCGCGTTCGTGGCAAAGGTGCTCAGGATCCGATCCATCTGTTCGTTTACCGCGTCGTCGACGCGGCGGCGTGTTTGCTCCTCGGCGAACCACGCCAGGGTACGCTGCACGCCTTCCCGGAAGGGAATGACGGCCTGGAAGCCAGGGACGAACGACTTGATCTTGCTGTTGTCGAACACGACGCTCCAGGTTTTGTCTCCCAGGAGACTCCCGGCGAGGTCCGGAGCGACTCGGGCAATGAAGTCGGAGGGGATGTGTACCACCTTGGCCTCCACCCCCAGGCCGAGGGCGATGGTCGCGTAGATCTGATTCCACGTCAGTACTTCGTCCGAGGTGATGTGGAAGGCGTGCCCGACGGCCTGCGCGTTCCCCACCAGGCCCAGGAACCCTCGCCCGAAGTCATCGGCGTGCGTCACGACCCACAGGGACGAGCCGTCGCCATGGATGATGATCGGCCGACCGCGCAGCAGGCGATCGGAGAGGGTGTAGCAGCCCCACCCGCCGATGGCGATGGGAAGATTGGGATCGTAGGTCAGGGACGGTCGGACGATGGTGACGGGGAAGCCCTCGTCGCGGTAGGCCCGCATCAACCGCGCTTCGCACGCGATCTTGTCGCGCGAGTACTGCCAGTAGGGGTTTTCCAGGGGGGTGGCCTCGGTGATGAGGTAGTGTGCGGGCGGCTTCTGGTAGGCCGAGGCGGAGCTGATGAAGATGAACTGCCCGACTTTCCCGGCGAACAGGGCCAGATCGCGTTCGATGTCGTCCGGCGTGTAGGCAATCCAATCGACGACCACATCGAAGCGCAGGTCGCGCAGCACCCGGCGGACGTCCCCTGTCTGGTGGAAGTCCGCCGCCAGGCTCGTGGCACCGGGAAGGGTGGCCGCGCGCAAACCTCGGTTGAGGACGAACAACTCGATCCCCTTGGCTACCGCCAGGCGGCTGACGGCGGTGCTGACGAACCCGGTGCCCCCGATGAAGAGCACTCTCATCGCCATTCTCTCTCCGATGACCTTCGCGCTCCGTGTGCCTGGAAGCGCGACGCAAACGGGTCAGACGGATCTTCCGCGTCCGCCCTGCGCCAGCAGGCGACCGTCAGGATCCCGACCAGGACGAACGTGGAGATCGTGAACCAGCAATCCCGCGTGACCAGCCAGCCGTAGATGACGGCGGTGTGGCCCACGACGACGGCTAGAGCCAAGGCGCGGTTCCAGGGTTTGCCCAGGAGCAGACCAGAAGAACCACCACCAGGATCCACACCAGGATGAGGGCCGCCAACAAGGCAGGATGACGGGCCAAGATGGCCGACCCGAGCGGGCTCGTATCGATGCGGTTGATGTAGCAGAGGTTCTGGTAGCTCTCGGGTTGGAACAGCAGGGTCAGGGCGGCGTCCGCCAGGATGAGCAGCACAGTCGGGAGCAGGATCCAGAATCGAGTTCGGCGCTGCGAAGAAGTAAGGGGAAGGATGGGCAATCATGCTCCGGCGACGGGTCGGAATCCTCCTGCCGCTACCGGCAGGCGCAGTCGCTCAGCATTCGACCCAGCTCCCGCTCCCGGCGCTGAGGACAACGGCCTCGATCACACGCATGTTCGCTACCGCATCCTCGAGCGGGGTCGGAACCTCTCGGCCCTCCAGGACGGCCAGAGCGAACAGATCGCCTTGCACCGTGTACTGGTTGGCGACCTCGACGGTCAGGCGGCGTGTCTTCGCGCCGCGCTGGTGCCAAAGTGTCGCAGGGCGGTCGGGAGGGGCGTTGAACGGGATCTCGATCTCGACCCGGCCCTCCGTGCCGTGGATGTGGACGCGTTGATAAGGAGAGAGCTGGGTCGAGCAGGTGAAGGTCGACGTGCCGTGGGGGAACTCGAGCATCGCCGAGGCCAGGCGATCGGTTCTGAACACGGGGTCGACCTCGGCCGTGCCGACGACGCGCCGAGGCTCCGCCTGGAAAAGGAAGCGCGACAGCGAAATGCCATAGCAGCCGATGTCCATCAGACCGCCACCGCCGAGGTCGGCGATGTTGCGGATGTCGGCCGGATCCTGGTTGCGGTACGAGAAGAACGACTGGATCGTCCGGATCTCGCCGATGGCGCCTTCCTCCACCAGCCGGCGGGCAAGCCGCCACTGAGGGTGGAAGCGATACATGAAGGCTTCCATGATCTTGAGCGGCGCATGCCGCCGTGCTTCCTGCAGCAGGGACTCGGCCTCCTGCAGCTTGAGCCCGATCGGCTTCTCGCACAAGACGTGCTTCCCGGCCTGCAGAGATCGGATCGACCACGGGACGTGCAGGTGATTGGGCAGAGGAATGTAGACGGCGTCCACATCGGGATCGGACAGCAACGCCTCATACGAGCCGTAGGCTTTGGCGATCCCCAGAGTCCGGGCGGCCGCCTCGGCCTTCTCGATCGTCCGAGAGGCGATCGCCGTGACGGCGCAGTACTTCCCGGCCTGCATGGCGGGGATCACTTTGGCGGTGGCGATCCGGGCGCAGCCCAGGACGCCCCATCGCAACTTCTCCACGCAACCCCCGCTGGTGGCACGGGCAGGTCGGGAGGCAACATCCACGCGGGAGCCCGCGAGGGGCCGCTCATGTGCCCTGTGAGAAAAGTGACGTCGAGCTGCAGATCTCGCTGAGCGGCGATATCACACACCTGGCCAAGCGAGCGGAGCGCGCCCGGGTCGACCTCACCCGGGCCAGGTTGCCAGTCTTCCCATCATCAGGAAGATGCGCACGAGATTGAGGCCAAGGTCCGGATCAAGTCGAACTCCTGGCGGACCTCCCCGGGTCGAAATCGGACCACCAGTATATCGCCTTGCGGCGAGGCCAGTGGTTCACTCCCTGAAGGAACGGTGGCGAGGTCACCTGGGTTGTTACCGCCCGCAGTGGCGTCGAGGTCTGTCCGGCTACTCCGCATAAGGAAACGGGGTGGCCTGCTCGAGCAGGCCCAGGACCGTGGATGGGCGATTCAGGCTTACATCGAAGGAAGACAAGGCGGATGAATCCTCGTAGTTGTGGAGCTGGCTTTCCACATTGCGCCTTTCCTGCTGCAGCAGCTCCGCCACCAGGACGAACGATTTGGCGAGAGATGGGTCGTTTGTTCCCAAGAGCGCCTGCAGCAGCCGACTCTCGGACTCGTCGATCAGGGTGAGCCTCTGACGAAGCGACTGGAGCTCGGATGTGACGTCCTGACTGTAGGTGCTGTTGCTCTGGACTCCTGTGGCAAGGGCGATCGCTGCGCGGCGGAGGCCGGGCAGCCCGGCCGGAGGGACTTTGGCGCTGAGGCTGGCATAGCCGCCACTGCCGTCGTCCCAGGATGAGGCGGAGGAGACGAAGCCGCCCGCCTCCTCCACAAGAGCCTCCAGACGGGCGAGTGCCTCGGGAGGGTTCTCCACGAAGAGGGAGAGGCTGGAGGAGGTGATCACGACTCGAGTCGGAGAGACGACGAGCAGAGGGGTCGAGGTCGCGGCGAGAGGCGATGGAGAGGTGTGAGTGGGCGTGGGGCTTTCGACGGAGGGAAGAGGTCCGCAGGCGGAGAGGGTGACGGCAACTGCCAGCACGAAAGTCAGAGTTCTGATCATGGGAGACCTCCGGTTGGGTCGTTTAGTAGACGCTTGGAGAAGGCGTATGGTTCCCGGGTGCACGGCGAGGAAGCCCGGCCGAGCCATCGTCCGGCCAGACCCTGTCCTAACGTCAAGCCCAGCAGCCTCTCGACCATGTTGGCCCGGTCTGGCTGCGGGGCCGATCGCCGAGCCGGAAAACCCACGGCCTCTCATCGGCTGGGTCGGATGCTCGTGTCCCGCCGGCAGCCGGACCGGGCTGCCCGAGGGCGGGATCCAGGCGTGCATCTGGTAAGGGTCAATCAGTGTCATCCGACCGCGCCTCGAGGATCGCACCCCGACCTTGCCAGATCATGAACGGAACCATGGCGAGTGCGGCGACAGGGTCGGCCCACCACCAGCCCATGCGGCTGTTGAGTGCAAGCCCCACCAGCAAGGTGGCCGAGAGATAGGCGCAGAGCCAGGTCTCGAGGGCGTCCGCCTGGAGCGCCTTACTTCCCATCTGGCGGCCTGTTTGCTGCTTGGCGAAGGCGAGCGTGGGCATAGCGATAACGGAGACGACGGCGAGGGCTATGCCCACCGGGGAGCTCTCGGGGCCGGCGTGGTTGAGGAGAGCCAGAAAGGCGTCGACAACGATGTAGGCGGCCAACAGGAAGAAGGTGATCCCGACGAGGAAATGGGCCTTTCGGTCGGCATGCTCCGTTTCTTCGAAGGTGGCGTCGGGACCGGCCTTGAAGAGCCTCCAGAGAACGACGAGAGCCGACGAGACCTCGATGAGGCTATCGACGCCGAAGGCGATCAGCGCGGTGCTGCCGGAAACGGAACCGGCGCCGATGGCAATGACCGATTCGGCCACGTTCCACAACGTTGTAAGCCATTCAAGGCGGAGTGCCCTGCGGTGGAGCCGGGCGGTGTCTGAGAGGGACATGTCGAGGCCGAGATGTCCTCGCCGGGTGGCACCACTCTGGCGGGAGGCAGGTATCGGCGACGGGAGACAGACGACCGACACCTTTGCCCGGATTACCCATATGGCGGGCTTCCATTATAGGACAGTCATGGGCGCCGGCCGGCGGATGGGAAGGCCGGATCAGGGCGGAGAGAACTGAAGGAGAACGTCCTCTTCGCCGGTGGCGAGGTTGACCGCCCGGACGAGACCGATCCCGCGTGCATAGAACTTCTGTTCCCTCTGATCAGGTTCGAGGGGAGTGTAGTCGAGCGTTTTAACGACGTCGGTGAAGGAACCGAACGGGACGGTCACGGTTTCGTCCAGTCGGAGAAGGTCGGCCATATCTTCGGCGCGGCCCTGATAGTACTCCTGGCGGTACGTCTCGCCGAGATGGGAGGATAGATCACCGAACATGATGATCCCCGGCAGCGCGCCGTCCACCCCGGCTTCCCAGGAGCCGGCCTTGTCCTTGAACTGGCCGTCCTCGAAGTTGCTCACATCCTCGCCGAGGTACCAGACGTTGCCGCTTTTGTCTTGGGCATACCAGTCGTATGTGTCCTCGATAAGCTGGCCGTTGAGTGTGACGGTGTCGTGGACGACGGTGGCGGGGATACCCATCACCTGCTTTGGGTCGGAGAGGATCTTTATCTCCGTGCGTTCAAGACCTTCCTCGGTGGCGGCTTGGTAGACGTACGTCGCGCCGGGAGAGAGGGGAAAGTAGGGATTGTCGACGGCGCCGACGAAGTCGGCCGGCTGGATGTCGACCGTATAGGCTCCGGCCGACGTCGGCGCTCCGGGCGGACCGCACCCAGCCAACATGCCAAGGAGGAGCACGGCGGCGGAAAGTCCAAGCCAGGATCGTATCCTAGGCCTCCTCGCAAACGGCGCCGATTGGGCTTTGAAGCCCAATTCTATCAGCCAGAAGTGTGGCGACGGTGAGGCGAAGATGAAGGGTGCCTTAGCGCGGCCGGCGAGCTGCGGCGGCCGGCCCCGTCAAGGATCGCGCGGGAGGTGGCACCGCCCGGCGGATCGGCTCCCGCCTTTAGTCGGCCGGGCCACGGAAGCCTCGCCTCGTTATCAGGAGGACTGCCAGCGGGGGATGCGCGCGAGAAACGCCTCGTCCCCTAACGAGCGGCATACTTCTCTGAGCTTGTCCCGCGCGCCGAGCCACTCAAGGTCCCCGAGGGTCTCCACCTGGGGAACGTCGATGCGGAGAGTCGCCAGCTGCCGGTACAGAAGAGCCTCTTGGCGGCGGGCGCCAAGGTTTTCCGCAAGTCGCGAAGCGCGGCCCAAAGGCAGCCCCCACGCGCCAGGATCTGCCGGAATGGATTCGAGATGGTCGAAGCGGGAGAGCACGGCCGAGGCCGACTTGGCTCCCCATCCTGGAATCCCTGGATAGCCGTCAGCCGAATCGCCTACCAGCGCCAGCCAATCGGGTATCGAGCCAGGCCGGACTCCGAACTTCCGCAGCACACCCTCCTCATCGAGCACGATGTCCCGGCGGCGGTCCCAGCACACGACCCGCGCTCCGGACACGGTCTGAGCCAGGTCTTTGTCCGGCGAGCAAACCCAAACCTGCTCGACGCCGGGTAGGCTCTTGAAACGCGCCGCTCCGGTCGCCAGCGCATCATCGGCCTCGAATTCCACCATCGGCCAGACGACCAGGCCCAACGCGGAGACGGCCTCTTCGGCCAGGCCGAACTGGGCCAGCAGCTCGGGATCAACGCCCTCGCCCGTCTTATAGCCGGGAAAGAGATCATTGCGAAAGGACTCGACGACGTGGTCGAAAGCGCACGCCACATGCGTGACGCCGGGTTTCGTCAGGAGAGAGAGGAGGCTCCTCAACAGGCCGACCGTGGCGCCGACCTCGCGGCCGTCGGGGGCCTTCCTGGGAGGCGCGCCGAAGTAGCTGCGAAAGAGCTCGTAGGTCCCGTCGACCAAATGGATGTTCATGCGAGCGTTTTCCGCAGCCCCGAGTGCCGCCGGGCTGTCAGGCGGTACGGTGTAGACCAGGCTTTGTCGACCTAGCTTCGCCCAGGGGCGGCTGTTGCGGCGGGAGCCGTCGGGCCCTGAGCTGCCTGGCGATCAGGGAAGTCGGGCTGGCCAGCCGGGAAGCGGTGACTGCGTCGATGCCGAAACCAACGTAAAGGAAAATGCGGACCGACCTGATCAATACAACCCAGGGGAAGGTCCCGGTCTCGTGGGGGCGGATCGGGATCGTCGAAAGGGTGTAACCGTAGCATGTCGTAAGGAGAGAGGTCGTTAGGCCGGAGACGAGGATTGCCGGGGCGAGAGGTCGTAGGGAACTCAAGAGCCTAACAGCGACAATGGCGGCCGCACCGACGAGGGGGAGGATGAAAAGGCTTCCCAGCATGACTAGGTCTACGGAGAGCGTCTGAGCTTCTTCCATGGAGGCGTGATCTCGCGGCGGTGTCCGCGGGGCAGACTGTCGTCCGGGGGCGACGCCTTGACTCTATTCCTGGAAGAGACGGAACACAAGCGGAGCTGAGACCGGGCAACCCGCGCCGGCTCCAGTGGGCGGTCCGGCCTTCTCCGGCCGCTCGTCGAGGACGCAGGCAAGGGAACGAGAGAAGAACGGCGGAAGCCGTCCAAGGACCGGGCGAGGGGAAGAGAGCAGGTAGCAGCATGTAGGCGAAGACGACATGGAAGAGCCTTGGCCGTTGGTCCAGGCTGCGTTGGCGCTCCTCTTACCGCAACTGGAGTCGGGGAGGGTGTCGACCACGGCGTGGAAGGCGGAAAGAGCGACCTGGAGTTCGTCGCGCAGATCGTCTGCAAGGGACAGTGAGGGGGGCGGCCATCGAAAAAGAACAGGAGCCAGGGCCAGAAGGTGAGGCGGTTCGTGTGGCATCGCCCCCTTCGGGTGGAACCCCGCCAGTCGCAGAACGGCGCCCGAGCCAATGCCCGGCGCCTCCCGGTCCGCGCCAGCGAGCTAGGCAGCCCGATTTCGAGTGGCTTCAGGAGATCAGCGTTGTCTGTTCGACGTTGATCATCCGTGCGTAGAGAATCTGCTCATTGATCTCGAGGTTGTTGATCAAGCTCAAGGCGCGCACGATTCCGTGGCCGACGAGTTCTCCTTCGATTTCGCCGAATTCGACCTCCAGGAGGACGTTGTCCGCGCGCTGGTCGTTGGAAACGAGCTCGGGGTCTTGCCAGGTACCGAGGGCGCTGAGCTCGGTCGTGGACTTCATGAAATCAAGGGCGGCGGCCTTGTCCCGAGGGACGGCCAGGGTGAGGAGCTCCCGTTCGGATCGATGCAGGCGGGTGTTTGAGTCGCTGTCCCCGAAAAGCAGTCCGAAGAGGACGTCTTTCGCATGGGTGAGAAGGTGACTGCCCTGAGGGGTCCGGAATTCATCGGTCAGAAGGTCTTTGCCTTTCTCGGGGGCCTGCGGGAGCAAGAAGCCGTCGGCCATGAGTTTCTCGCGGTCGTAGGAAGCGTACTTTTCCGTGAAGGCGACGAGCTTCTCTCGATCGAGGGCAAGCTCCTGCAGGCGGCTGAGCCTCTGTTGCCTCTTCGTCGCCTTGGCCTCGTGCAGGGCCCTTCTGTCCATTTCGTGGAGGCTGTGGACATCCAGGGTGAGGCGGATGACCTGTTCGATGAGCCACTCCCGGTCCTGGGCGGCAAGGTGCTCGCGCAGCCTCGCCTCGAATTGGGGGACGAGGTCCCTGTTGATTCGGCGGACGATACTCTCGATATTGGACATGGGCTGAGGTCCTCTTGGCGAAACGGCGAAGCCGCCATCCCGTCTTGCGCCTGTCGAAGCGGCCCACGGGCGCTCAGGCTGGGCGGCCCAACCTAGTATCGCGCCGGAGGCGATATCCGGCCGGCCGATTCGGCGTCCAATGCGGCTGTGGTCTTACCAGCCTAATCTCAGCGAAGCGAAAGCCCAAGGGGCGGCAAACCAGGCGGTGAAGGCAAGGGCAGCCGCGATTTCGAGCGGTTTCTGAAGCGGCTGGTGCAATTCGATGGTCGATCGGGCGCGGCGGACTCTCGAGAGGCGCGGCCACGACAGGAGAGCTGCCAGCGCGATCATGATCACAAGGACCCAAATCGGGACCAGGCGGACGACGAGGATCGTGATCAGCGCCGAGGCTATGGCGATGCAGAACCAGACCATCATCAGGAGGTGGGCCGCACGCGGCCCGAGGACGCTGGCCGTGTGGGTTACCCCGGCTCTTCGATCGACTTCGAAATCGCGAAGCTCATTGAACATCTGTCCGTAGAGACTGACGGCGAGGACGAGGACCAGGGGGGAGACCCACTGCGGAAAGGGGCCGCCGTCAAAGGTCAGGTAGGCGGCGAGGAACTGCAGGCCGGCCAGCATTAGGGCGTGGGAGACCAAGTCGGCGACGGGAGTCCCTTTGAGGCGGACGGGCTGGGATGAGTACAGGTAAGCCAAAGCCAGGGATGCCAGCCCAGTGACGAACGGGCCGAGGCCGAGGGACGCATAGAGGAAGGCGGCCAGGACGGCCACGGTGAAGGACAGGAGCCGGGCGGAGCGTGGCGACAGTGCCCCAGACGAGACGGGATTGCGCTGCGCCTTGGCAGGGTCCATCGCATCGGCGGTGGCATCCTCGGCATCATTGACCATGAAGGCAAACCCTACGGCGAGCCAGTTGGCGGCAAGGACAACGACGAGGGGCCAGCCGAGTGAACCCTGCCCGGCGGCTGCGCCGAGGAGCGTCGTGATGACGACAAAGGAGACGTATTCCTTGAAACGGGTCAGGCGCCAGACACCATCGATGCGTCCTGCCATCGCAGCCTCCTCTCGGGAGGGCTCCTTGGATCGAGGAGCTTGTGGGTCTCAGGCGTGCCCGGCGGCCGAAAGGCCTCGAACTTCCCGCGCGACCCCGTCGCCGAACTGCCCGTCCCGCCCAGTCTAGTATCGCGCCGGAGCCGAGGTTCGCCCCACTGTTCGCTCCCCGGGCGGTTCCGCGTTCGCGGGCGACTCGTGGTTGAGCCGTCCGGCCAGCCAGACCTGAACTCGCGCGGAAGCCGACGCCCGGCCGCCTCGTCCCCGGCGGGGTTCGCAGGTGGAAACGTCAGACGTACTGCGAGAGATCCTCCTCGCGGCCGGACCATTCAACGTAGAGGCGGAAGGAAGCCGCCTGCGTCATCGTCCTTCCCTGGGACACCATTTCCCGGGCAGCTTGGCTGTGGACGAGCCAGGCCTGCTTCACCGTGACAGCCGGGGGCGACCTGGTGATGGGTGAGTCTGGCGCGGGACAGCGCCACTCCGACCCGCTGTAGATCTTGACCCCCATTCCCATGCAATAAGCGATCGACGGCGGATCGACATGGGAGAGGAGAACATTGGCGACTGCCAGCCGGAGGGGACTCGGGAAGACGAGGATCTCCCTCTTGGGAAGTATGGGGAGAATGATGGGGAACTGAAAGAGCGCCGAGAAGGGGCCCAGCCTTTCGAGGCAGAAGGCGAGATGCCGGAAGCCGATACCTGAAGAGACGAGATGGCGTGTTGATAGCGGGCGCGGACGCGTGCCTGAAGTCTCGGGTCCGTTGTGTTGGCGTATACCGCCACGGACGCCTCTTGAGAGGTTTGCCGACTCATATTCTCGAGCCGAGCGAGGCGGCCCCTGCGGGAGCCGCCGGCCGGTCAACCCAGTA
Source organism: uncultured Anaerolineaceae bacterium (assembly GCA_964448245.1). Lineage (GTDB taxonomy): Bacteria > Chloroflexota > Anaerolineae > Anaerolineales > E44-bin32 > DATEVL01. The sequence continues at coordinate 54,296 of CAYUWF010000001.1, forward strand.
TCGCGCGATGGATGCAGCGCGGCCAGCCGGGGCGGAGCCACCGCGGGCTGTCAGTGGGGTCGCGCGGCCTCGCAGCCGCAGGAACGTCTCACCACCAGGTGCGACTCGGTGATGACAAGACGCGGCCGAACCCTCTCACCGGCCATGAGGCGGCGAAGCATCGTCATGGCTTGCAGACCCATCTGGTAGGCCGGCAATGCGACTGTAGTGAGCGCCGGGTCGAGGAGTGCGGCGACGTCGAGGTCGCCAAAGCCAATGAGCGCAATATCCTGCGGGATGCTCAGGCCTCGCCCTCTGGCAAAATCCTCGCCGATGAGGAGATCAGCGACCTCATCGCCCTCATGATGACTCAGTGTAGGCGTCCGAGGATCGCTGCGGAAGATAGCCCCGTTGCCGAGCCGCCCGGCCGACCTCGGCCGGCTCTCTGCCGTCGACCCCGCCGTCAGGGGGCAACCCCGGGAGCGCGTCGGGCGGGGAACGGCCCGCTTCCGCTACGCCTCAGCGATGAGGGCAACGGAGACCTTCATCCCTTTGGGTTGAATGGGGAGCTTGGCTCCCTGCCGCGCCGGTCGGTCCTCGGGAAACCACCTGGCCCCCTTCTCGTTTATGGCCGTATCGTCGCTCGGATCCCCAAATGAAGGTCGCGTTCACGACCTTGGAAGGGGAGGTTCCGGCGGCGGTCAGGATCGCTTCACAGTTGCGAAGACACCGAGGCTGGTTCTTCCTGGACGATGGCGCTGACAACCTCACCCGTTGCAGGATCGAGTGGTCCTTGGCCGGCGACGAAGACGAGTCCCGCTGCGTTAGTTCCGTGGCTATAAGCCGCGAGCGCCTTGGGTGCTTTGGGCGTAGAGACGACTTCCTTTGGCATGGCGATAGAACTCACTGGGGCCGAGGCGGAAAGCCGCCGTCGTGCGCGCCCGCTCTTGTCAGCAGGCACAGTGTGCGTGCTAGAGTGCACGCATATGGTTGTTCTTGGAGTTGTGCTCGACCTCCGGCAGCCCTAGGGCTTCAAGAACGGGGGAACATCCATGCCGAGTCGCCCGCGGAGCTCTTTCTTGAGCCTGTACCATCCCTTGACCAGGGTTCTTTGCAGAGCGCGCCCATTCTTCAACCGTTCCTGGGCGCAGGCTTATGATCATCGGCGCCCCCCAGGAGTATCCAGTCGCCGTGCGACTTCAGCATGGCGTGGAGATCGTCGATACAGCGAAGGTGATAACGAAGTCCGGTCTTCCCGACCTGAACGACCAATGCGGGTGGGCCCAGAGCCTCATCGCGAAAGGCGTTGAACTCGGATGTCAGCGTTCAACGTTCTTTGCGGGTGCCTTTTCTTTTGAAGGCCGGCTTAGCCATATCTTCCTCCGTGGGGATCTACCGGGACGGTAGGTCGAGAGGAGAGCCTGTTGGGCTGAGGAGACCGGCTCCGGGACTCGGCACGCAGCTTAAACGGGTCAGGCTTGGCGTTGCGTTCCTTGGGCAAGCCGCCCGGCTAGCCAAACCGAGTATCGCGCTGGAGGCGGGACCCGCCCGGGTCGGCTCCAGCGTTGTCACACGGCTGGAAAACTCGGGGGGCACCGACTAGGAGTGGCTCGGGCTGGCTTCCCTCTCATAGGTCCAACGCGGGGCGCGGCGTTGACTTGGACGCGGGTCCGGGCTTTTAGTACCTGCGACCGCGGGGGCGGCCGCCGGGGCGAAAAGGGCGACCCCCAGAGCCGCCCCCATCTCTCTCCTCGCGCGGTCGGGCCATGTTCACCGTCAGAGCACGATCTCCAAGCTCTTTTCCGTTGAACATGCTGATGGCCTTTTCCGCTTCCGACTGTGTGCTCATTTCGACGAAAGCGAAACCCTTGGATCGGCCGGTATCCCTGTCGGTTATCAAGGAGATGGACTTCACCGACCCGGCCTGGGAGAAGAGGGTCTGCAGGTCGCCTTCTCCCGTGGAATACGACAAGTTGCCGACGTACAGCTTGCTCTCCATGCTCACCTGTCCTGATCCGTTCGATCTGGGTGTGGGGAGGTTCCCCAGACTCCTCGGGGAGCCGGTCAGCCGGCAAATGCCCATCTGACTACAGCCATGGTACCACGCCCGGATGTTGGGTGGCGGCCCTTGAACCCAGCCTGGTGAATGTTCCGGGGAAGACGTGCGACTCCGTACGGACCCATGAGCGGCAACAAGCGAGCCCGAGCGGGGTACGCTCAGCCGCCTAGAGTCTCCGGCTTCGCAAAACAGCCGTAGGCGAGCCACCTTGCCCGCCAGGGCAAGACTCAGGCGGTAGCCGTGACCCGGCCCGCCTGGGTAGGCTCCCGCGAGTTGCCGAGCAACGCGAGGTCGTGATATAATTACACCAACCGTATAGCCGGTTTAGCGTGCAGTGCCTGCCGTCAGACCCGAGTATAGAGCTGACGGCTTTTCTTTCTCGGAATAGATGCGCCGGATTCGATCATCCAAGGGTCGGTTAGCCGGCTCCTAGAGGCATCGAATGCCAATCGAAGTCAATGACTGGGTTGTCCATCCGCAGTGTGGCGTAGGGCGTGTCGTCAAGCTCGAGGTGAGGGAGTTTGGCCCCGGGACCGCACAGCGCTATTATGTGATCGCGATCGCGAAAGGCACCATGTGGGTGCCGGTCGAGGGGCCTGCCAGCGGATTGCGGAAGTTGACGGCGAAAGGTGAACTCGGCAAGTATCGCGGTATTCTGAGAAGCCGCCCGACACCCTTGGTTGCGGACTCTCGGCAGCGGCAGATCGCATTGGCCGAGAGATTGAAGGAAGGCTCGTTCCAGGCTAGGTGTGAAGTCGTGCGGGATCTGACCGCCCATCGCTGGAACAAATCTTTGAACGAGAGCAGCGGCATTCTGCTGCGGAGTGCGCACGAGGTGTTGTGTGCGGAATGGGCAGCAGCCGGCGGCCTGTCGTCTTCGGAGGCTAGCCAGGAGGTTGAGGCCCTGCTCCTTGAGGGGAGGAAGATCCACGAGAAGTAGACCTTGGCGCGTAAGCTTGTGCTCTTCGATGGCATCGCGTCAGCAAGAGTCGGACAAATCGGGCCGTGAGTTAAGACACACTTCTTCGGCCTCGACGGTCACGCGGCCGCCTCCCCCATCTGCGTGTGCTGCCGGCGAGGAGCCTCGAGCGTTCTGTGTTTGATCGCCTCTCATCGCGACTGGACCTCCTTGGCCATGTCGAGATAGATGTCCCCCGGCGTGACGTTGTCGAGCGATTCGTAGTGCCGCTGATGGTTGGAATAGTCGACGAAGCGGCTGATCTCCTCCTCCAGGCTCCGGCCCGTATCTGCTTCACGAAGGATGCGTGTTGAAGGAGGACGCGACTTGGGTCTGGTTGTGGGGATTGAGGATCCCGACCTCGAGATTGAGTTCTCCCCGGACTATCCTGATCGGCTCGAGGGTCGGAGTCGTTGGTAATGAGGACGGCCGACTCGAACCTTCGCTGATACGCGTCGTGCACAAGACGCGTCGGAACCTTTCTCCTCAGTCCTGGTGACCTTGACGAACCTGGGCCCGCTGAGCTTAGGTTGTGCCACGAGCATCATGACATCATGCGACAGGAAGGAGCCGTATTCGATCTCAAGACCTGAGGGGCCTGAGGTAGATCTGGTGACGCGTCGGCTTGTCAGGACCGTGCTTGCGAGCGCTCACTCGGGCAGTGAAGTACTTCATTCTCTCGACGGAGTGGCCCGGGAGAAGTAGCTCGGAAAGGCGCTGAATGTCAGGCCGCCTGAAGGGAGTACCCTTTAAGGCCCCGTAGTAGAGGTGGAAGCCGTCGAAATACACGAAAATACGAACGGGCATGCCTGGACCAATAGCATAAGCCGTACTCTCGCCAGTCCGGCCTCGCCACTAGGCCCCGAGGGCCTAGTGGGATACCTTCATCATAGGGCAGAGGGTTGCCCGGGTCAAACGTCGGAGCGTCGAACGGCCTCGAACTTCGCGAAGCAACCCTGTGGGCGAGCCGCCCGGCCAGCCAAGGCTAGTATCGCGCCCGACTCAAGGTCCGGCTGGCCGGGTCGGCTCCAGCGAGTTGTTGGGCAGCCGGCGCGCGCGCCAGAACAGATAGAGAGGAACAATCGCCCATGGCAGCCCGGTGTGCAAGTACAGAGACAATGGCAGGAGGAGCCAGGAAAGAGCTACCGCAGTCCAATCGGCCTGCGTGACCAATATGCACTGGCTGTAGATGTTGGCAAGAGGGTTGAAGGTCGCTGCCCAGCACCAGTATTCGGAGCGCGGGTAGGGCCTGATTGAGATAAAGGTGACAGCGGCGGCACATGCGATGGCCGCAAAAGATAGGGCGATCGGAATCGGCGGGTCGAGTAGCGCCGAGATGCCGAACAAGGACGACGCGTGCTCTGCGTACTGAAGGATTGGGGGTGTGGCGCTCAACCACGCTGTCCACCACCTTGGTTGGAGGATGGTAGGCAACAGGTAGATGAGGATCACTGTCGAGAGCATCTTGAGAAGTGTAGCCCTCTTGCCGGCCCTCCACCAGCTCACGGCGAAAAATGGGACAAGCCACATGGCAAGCTGAGGCTTCAGAGTGGCAAGCGCAACGCCCCACCAGGTTCCTGAGAAGGCGAGGGCGATGATGATAAGGTCGACCTGGCCCACCCAAAGCGCGAACAGAACTGGAAGCATAAGCAAGGCCCTGAGTGTGCGGCGCCGTGTGAGGGTTACGAGTGCGAGGAAGTTGAGAACCGTCCAGACGACAAAGGCGACAGCATATGGAAGAAGGGCCAGAGGCACGATCGGCATGAGAAAAGGCAGGGGGGAGAAGAATCCTTGCACCACGTATGGGGATTCGCCCGCGATGAAGGCTCGCGCGGCCTCCCAGAAGATAGCGAAGTCATACCCTAATGCGTTCACAAGACAGTGCCTTCAGGACGGCTGCCCGACGGTCGGAGCTGAAGCGCCCGGCCAGCCGAAAGTAGTATCGCGCTGAACTCAACACCCGCCTGGCCGGGTTGGCCGAAGGTCCTGGTGTCTTTCCAGGGCTCCATCGGGTTCTTAGGCGGCATGGATTACTGCTCACCAGCCTGTCCGATCAGTCTCCAGCCCGTGGGCAGCAGGACCGTGGCGAGGGCGATCTTTAGAGCATCTCCCGCGAGAAACGGAAGAACACCGAGGCTGAGGACGGCTTCCCACCCAACGAACCGCGAGAGCCATGTGATGCCGACGATGTAGATGACTACGTTGCCGATGATCATACTGGCGGCAGTGGTCCAGGGCTTGCGGTCCCAGCCTCTCTCGCTCAGCAATCCCACAACAAATGCCGCTACGATAAAGCCTATCAGGTATCCGGCCGTGGGGCCGAGAAGCCTCGCCATTCCGGCGGTTGCGCCGGCGAAAACCGGCAATCCTAGGATGCCCAATGTGATGTAAGTTGCGACGGTAGCAGGGCCTCTTCTACTGCCGTAGAGTGCTCCAAGGAGCAAGACAGCGAAAGTCTGGCCCGTGACTGGAACGGGGGAGAATGGAAGAACAATCTGAATCTGAGCTGCCAGCGCGATGAGGAGGCTGCCTCCCAGGACAAGGGCAAGCTCGCGGGCGACTCCGGGCTTGGGCCATACGGCGTCGACCATCACTCTCTGATGCATACCCGCAATTTCCATTACCGACACCTTTCTGGGCGATGCCGCCTAACGGTCCCGAGATTCGCGAAGCAGCCCTGTGGGCGAACCGCCCGGCCAACTCAGGATAGTATCGCGCTGAACGCAACACCCGGCTGGCCGGGTCGGCCGAAGGGACTGGTGTCTTTCCAGGGCTCCATCGAGTTTGTTGAGCAGCGGCGAATCTGGACGGGGGCTCTATTCGATGTCGAAGTTGGGATTCCACACGATCTCCCACAAGTGATCGTCTGGATCCTGGAAGTACCCCGCGAAGCCTCCCCAGAAGGTGGCCTGAGCGGGCTTGACTATCTTGGCGCCAGCTTGCCTTGCCTGGTCCATGACCGCGTCAACCTCCTCTCTAGTGGAGACGTTGTGGCCGATGGTTATCTCGGTTGGACTACGTGCAGTTCGCGGTATGCCAGTGTCATATGAAATGCTTTCTCGGGGCCAGATTGCGAGCTTCAGGCCGGGCTGCAAATCAAAGAAGGCGACAGTGCCGAATTCAAACTCCGCTCCGATCGGCCCTTCAGTCGCGAGTCCGAGGCCGTCGCGATAGAACGCTAGGGACTTATCCAGGTCGTCAACACCGAGAGTGATAACCGTCACGCGGGGTTTCATTTGCCTGTCTCCGTGGCGATGGTCTCTTGGCCTGTAGCTACGGCCCCTAGGAGAGCCGACAACGAACGGCCTCGAGATGAGCCGCCCGGCCAGCCGAAGCCTAGTATCACGCAAACGAGCAAGAATCTGCTCAGCAGCGTCTGGGCTTATCTTGCTTGTTGCTGGCTATCCTTCGGGCCGATATCTTCTGCGTAACCAGCCACGTCTTCTCCTCATCGTGGGATTCGACGGATCGCCAGTTGAACGATCGGGGCGTGATGAGGATCCATCGCTCGGGAAAGGCACCGTCTGGCGTCCTGCGTTCGAGGACAATCTCTTCGCCAACTGCCCGGGCCACGAAAGTCTGTATGACGCTTCCGACGGGGGCAACCCAAACGACCCGCCACGCGTCGAGCTTAGGCTCGTAGAACCGGATGGTAGTGCCAGAGCCGGTGGCTGGGAAGCCGGGAGGGGGTTGTCAACATGACCGCGCCAGACATCCTGGATCGCGGTGCCGTTGAGAATCCAGCCAAAGTGGATCTCGCCGTCACCCCTGGGTATCGAGCCGTCGGGGAGGAACCACTGGGACTCGATCTGCTAATCGCCGACGAACTGACCGAAGAGCATCAGTTTCTCTTTCAATTCGGGGTCAGGGCTGTCAGCCACCAGACCTTTGATCCCTGTCCCGGTAATTGAGTCGTTGGTCATCATGATACGTCTCCGGGTGTGAATTGGGGGGCGTTCGTGCGTCGGTCTGGACGCCAGTTCGCGCGTGCGCTTAACAGCCTCGAGCTAAGCTGCCTGGCCAAGACACCTTCATTCGAAATCGCCGAGCTCGCCGGGTCGGCCGAAGGTCCTGGTGTCTTTCCAGGGCTCCATCGAGTTGTTCGGCCGAAGCGTCTAGTTCCGGAGCATTATCTCTGCTCAGGACCTCAGGGGCGGAAGGGGACCGCCTTCTGGAACGAACCGAAGGGCAAGCCCGTTGTTGCACCAGCGCTGCCCGGTCGGGTTGGGGCCGTCGGTGAACACGTGCCCTTGGTGGCCTCCGCAACGGGTACAGTGATACTCGGTTCGCGGCAATATCAGCTTGAAGTCTGTCTTTGTGGCGACATGGCCTGGGATAGCCTGCGAGAAGCTCGGCCAGCCGGTTCCACTGTCGAACTTGGCGTCTGAAGTAAAGAGGGGGAGTCCGCAGGCGGTGCAGAGGAAGGTACCTTTGCGCTTTTCATCGTTCAGGGGATGGGAAAAGGGACGCTCGGTGCCCTCCTCGAAGAGAACAGCAAATTCGTCTGGGGGTAAGAGCTGGCGCCACTCCGCCTGCGGCTTGTCGAGCTTCTCAATGGACTTGGGATCTGGACCGGTCATCGGCACCTCCGAAGGGAACCTCCAAATGAAGTCAACGCTCGAGCTGGCCCTGAAGGCGCGCGCTTCGGCCTAAAGGCCTCGAGATGAGTCGCCCGGCCAGCCGAAAGTAGTATCGCGCTGAACTCAACACCCGCCTGGCCGGGTTGGCCGAAGGTCCTGGTGTCTTTCCAGGGCTCCATCGGGTTCTTAGGCGGCATGGATTACTGCTCACCAGCCTGTCCGATCAGTCTCCAGCCCGTGGGCAGCAGGACCGTGGCGAGGGCGATCTTTAGAGCATCTCCCGCGAGAAACGGAAGAACACCGAGGCTGAGGACGGCTTCCCACCCAACGAACCGCGAGAGCCATGTGATGCCGACGATGTAGATGACTACGTTGCCGATGATCATACTGGCGGCAGTGGTCCAGGGCTTGCGGTCCCAGCCTCTCTCGCTCAGCAATCCCACAACAAATGCCGCTACGATAAAGCCTATCAGGTATCCGGCCGTGGGGCCGAGAAGCCTCGCCATTCCGGCGGTTGCGCCGGCGAAAACCGGCAATCCTAGGATGCCCAATGTGATGTAAGTTGCGACGGTAGCAGGGCCTCTTCTACTGCCGTAGAGTGCTCCAAGGAGCAAGACAGCGAAAGTCTGGCCCGTGACTGGAACGGGGGAGAATGGAAGAACAATCTGAATCTGAGCTGCCAGCGCGATGAGGAGGCTGCCTCCCAGGACAAGGGCAAGCTCGCGGGCGACTCCGGGCTTGGGCCATACGGCGTCGACCATCACTCTCTGATGCATACCCGCAATTTCCATTACCGACACCTTTCTGGGCGATGCCGCCTAACGGTCCCGAGATTCGCGAAGCAGCCCTGTGGGCGAACCGCCCGGCCAACTCAGGATAGTATCGCGCTGAACGCAACACCCGGCTGGCCGGGTCGGCCGAAGGGACTGGTGTCTTTCCAGGGCTCCATCGAGTTTGTTGGGCAGCGCCCCGTTGCTGCGCCCGCCTATTGGCAGCTAACGCGAAATCTAGGCCGGCTCCGCTTGCCCGAATTGGGGAGCGGGCTGTCAGGCCGCAACTTGAAGGACGATCTTGCCCCGAGTGTGCTTCCCCTCGATCATGCCGTGGACCTTAGCTGCTTCGGCAAGCGGGAAGACCGCGGACACGTGGGGCTTGATCTTCCCAGAGTCCACGAGTGTGCCGACCTCGGTCAGAGTCTTCCCAATAGGCGGCGTTGTGAAGACCATCGCTTGACGTACACCGTGGGAGTCCGCCGTTTCTTGCGAAGGTGCTTGGACCGTCGAGACGAGGATGCCACCTGGCTTCAGTACTTTCCATGAGCGTTCCTGGGTATCTCCACCGATTGTGTCAAGAACAACGTCCACCTGGCTTGCTACCGTTTCGAAGGGGGTTGTCGAGTAGTTGATCGCTTGGTCAACGGAGAGTTCGCGCAGGAAATCGATGTTGGTGGACGCTATGCCGATGACTTCGGCGCCGCGCCACTTGGCCAACTGCACGGCGATATGCCCGACCCCGCCTGCAGCGGCGTGGATAAGCACCGTCTGCCCGCGAGCCAGGCCAGCGAGTTCAATGAGGGCCTGCCACGCCGTCAGAGTGACGTGAGGTACGGCCGCTCCGTGAGCATTGTCCAAGGAGCTAGGCTTGAGGGCCACATCCGAAGCCGGGACAACGGCATACTCGGCGTTAGTGCCATCGCGGCTTACACCGCCTCGGGCATACACGGAATCGCCTCGCTTGAATGTGGTCACTCCTGAACCTACCTCCTCGATGATGCCGGAGGCATCGGTCCCCAAGACGAGGGGGAAGCCGTACTGGAAGAAACCTGACAGGTAGCCCGCTCGCAAAGCACAGTCGGAGGGATTAACGGTCGTGGCCAGGACGCGGATAAGCACCTCGTCAGCGCCCGGCATTGGGCGTGGCGCGTCCTCATAGGCAAGGACGTCAGCGCCACCATAAGCATGAATGCGAACCGCCTTCATCCGGGACATTTCAGGTCTCCTATGTAGGCAATGGAGGGCGGGATTATACATTGGTCCAGAGCGCAAGGCCTATGTAGGGGTGCTAAAGACAACGGGGGGCTAGATTGGGAACGCTAGATCGCTACCCAACGGCCTCGAGATGAGCCCCGGCCAGCCAAGGCCAAGTATCGCATGAAGACTAACACCCGGCTGGCCAGGTC
>CAYUWF010000002.1:0-46400 GCA_964448245.1 uncultured Anaerolineaceae bacterium
TGGCACGAGCAGACCCCGGCCGGAACGATCGTCACCGTTGCCCTGCCCGCGGGCTAGTGTCCCGTTCCGGAAGTTCGCATCCGAATTGCCGCCCTCCTTCGGAACCAGGGGTCAGATGTGAGAGTGGCGTATCAGCGAAACCATCAGGCGCGGCACCCGCGGGAGAACAAACGTGATGGCTCGACTCGGAATCATGCAGACGCAGCAGGTTCGCTGATCTCCGGAACGGGACACTAGGAGGCGACCCATGAGCAAACCCGTGTCGGTCGAGATCTACACCCAGAGCCATCGCGTCCTCGGTCGGATCGAGGCTGGCCCAAGCGGGCTCTTCAGCCACCTCAACCTTCCGACGACCTCGATCATCGAGGTCGACGGCGCCCACCTCAATCGACTCCATCAACCGGGCCGGCTGGTGTCGCGCTACACGTCGATGTGGCTGGTCAAGCGCGAGATCGTCATGGTGGTCCTGTCCAGCCGGGCCGAGGTCGGGTCGGTCAGCATCTCGCGCGGGGGGTTCACCACCACCGTCCCGCACTGGGTCCATATCCTGCTGGGCGGGTACGAGCTGCGCGGCCTATTTGAGGCAGCCGGGAAATTCAATGCCGGCGCGACGCTCTTCGAAGGCGACCGCCTCTTCGTCCCGCTGTATTCCGCCGAACTGACGGCGATTCTCTTCCCGAACGTCGTCGCCAGCTCGCCCGCCATACTTTTCAACCGCAACATGGTCGACTCGATGGCGCTTCTTCCCCGCGAGGAAATCCCCCAGCAGCCGGGAAGTTAGATTGCTTGGGCACCTGGGCACCTCGGCCCTGGGGATTCGGGACTTAGTAGGCTACGGAAAAATGGCTACGCTCGTCAAACCCCCACCCCTTACCCTCGTGACACTTGCACCCCCTGGCACCGCCCGCCAGGGCAGGTGTGCGGCGCACGCAGGTGCGGTGCAGGTGAGCAACCCGAAGGGGCTCCCCCTGCGCCCGCCGCGCCCCGCGTCCCTGGGATTCCTGCGGGGGGAGGGGATCCCATTTCTGGGGGGTGGGGGGAAGAGGGTTTTTCAGCAACCTGCTAAGAGCTTCGCCACATGGCGCTTATGACCGTGGACACCTAGAATCCTGGTTGCCTAGGTGCCACGGTGCCTAGGTGCCTGCGGTTGAATGTCAAGGGGGTTTGATGGTCCTGCCATGGCTCGCCGCGGCCTGCATCGTCGGAGTCGCGGCTGCGGCGGACCTTCCCTTCCTGCCCTGGCAGTGGGCCTCGCTCGCCGCCGTCGCCGGCCTGGCGGCCACGGCCACGCGCCGGGAGCCTCGCCTCGGCTGGACCTTCCTGGCGGCCTGTTGCTTTTTCCTGGGGGCGCTGCGCGCATCCGCGGCCGAGCAGCGTCGAGAAGAAGCGACCATCACTCCTTTCATCCGGACCACAGCAACGGTGGATCTTCAAGGTATCGTCCTCAGCGCGCCGTCGTCCTGGGGCGACAGCTACACCTTCGACCTGCAGGCCGAATGGATCGCCGCCTTGGGCGAGGCGGCCGGCTCTTCGGCCGACGGGAAGGTCGCGGTCCTCTCTGCCACGCTGCTGCCGGCCCGCCGCGGGGAGAGCGTGGTCGTGCGCGGGCGACTGCGCGATCCTTCGCGCCTGGAAGGCCCGCGTGCCTCGGCGGTGATCGAGGCCGTCTCGCTACGCCGCCTGTCTTCCCCTCCGGTCTTCCACCCCGCCGCCCTTCTCGATGACCTGCGCGACCGCATCGTCGATCGTCTTCACCGGGTTCTTCCTGCCGGTGAGGCGTCCCTGGTGGCGGGCGTCCTGCTGGGAGCTGATGAACAGATGCCAGAGAACGTCCAGGAGGCCTTCCGGGCGACCGGCACGGCGCACATCCTGGCGGTCTCCGGGTTCAACGTGACGATTGTCGCCGCGGCCGCGGCCGCGGTCTTCGGGAATCTGCTGGGTGCGCGCCGCGGCGCGATGGCGACGGCCGCAGCCATCTTCTTCTATACCTTGCTGTGCGGCGCCGAGGCCGCCGTCGTGCGCGCGGCGATCATGGCCGGCGTGGCGCTCATCGCTTTGCGGCTCGGCCGGCAGACCGCGGCCCTGGCATCGCTGGCCGCGGCGGCGATGATCATGAGTTTGTTAGACCCGGGAGTCATCTACGATGTTGGTTTCCAGCTGTCCTTCCTGGCCACGCTCGGGTTAGTGGTGGCCGGGCGGCCGGCGCAGGAGGCGATCCGCCGCTGGGGAGAAAGAGCCATCCCTCACGACGAGGCGCGGTCGGTGGCGGTCCTTTTCGGCGAGCTCGCCCTCTTGTCGCTGGTGGCACAGATCGCGACCCTCCCGCTCTCGGCTGCCGTGTTCCACCGACTACCCCTGACGGCTCTTCCGGCGAACGCCCTGATCCTCCCGGCACAACCTCTCCTGATGGCTACCGGCGCGGCGACCGCCCTGGCCTCGTTGGTCAGCCTGCCGCTCGGGAGCGTTGTGGCGTGGCTCGCGTGGCCATTCGCGGCCTTCACGATTCGGGTGGCCGAGTTGTTCGCCTCCCTGCCGGGAGCCAGCCTGCCATTGGCACCCTTTGCCTCAGGCTACCTGTTCCTGGCATACGCCGCGCTCGGCGGCTTGTTCTTGGCGGCGAAGTTGCCGAAGGCCAGGGAAGCCGGGGCTTCCCTGATTCGCCTTGGAGGGCCGGCATGGCTTGTCTGCCTGGCGGCCCTGACGACGCTTTCCTGGCGGGCGGCTGTGGAAAAGCCGGATGGGCGGCTCCACGTGACGGCCTTCCCCGGTGGGGAAGTTCTGGTCGAAACGCCCACCGGGCGATTCCTCGCAGTGAGCGCCGGGCCTTCGCCCCGAAGCCTGCAGGAGTCCCTCGACGGCCGACTTCCCCTCTCTCACCCCGCCCTCGACTGGCTCATACTGACCCACCCGGGGATCTCCGCCGAAGGCGCGATCCAGTCCCTAGGCCCTCACGCTCCCCAGGGGGTTCTGCTGAGTGAGGGCGCCGGCCTGGAGGGCGAGGGACAGGAGGACCGCTCCCGGGTCGCCATCGTCCGCGCTGTTCCGGGGATGGCGCTGGATCTGGGGAAAGGAGCCCGGCTGGAGGTGGTCGCGCCGGCCCACGAACGGACGACGCTTCTCATCACGTACGGCTTGGCGGTGATCGTCGTCTCGGAGAGCGACGACCTCGCCTCGGGAGCGCCGTTTCGGCCTCCGCAGTCGGCGGCGGTGGTCCTGCTGGGCGCCGGGCGGCAGGTGGCCAGATCCCTCCAGGAAGACTGGTCGGTGCTGAGACCGGTGATCCTGGTCGCCTCCCCGCTTCCCGGGGATCCGTTCCCGGCGGAGCTCGCGGGCCCGACGATCCTGGCGACCTCCAGCCGCGGCTGGGTCCGCCTGTCGACCGACGGACGCCGCCTCGAGGTCCGGGCAGAGCGCGCTCCCTGAGTCCGCAGGCCTCGCTCCCAAGCGGGTTACTGAAAAACCCTCTTGCCACTTCACCCCCCGACCCCCTCTCCGCGGACAGGGCCCGGGTGCATACAGAGTCGTGGCGCAGAGGCCCTCCGCTTCGCTACGGGCGGCTCCGCGCGGGGAAGAGATCTGGGGGGTGGGGAGAGCAAAGCTCCCCCCACCCCCCAGAAATAGGATCCCCTCCCCCTAGGCCTTACAGCGACGTTACACGGGCTGGTCTTTGTCGGCCCTCTGCAAGGCTGTCGTTTCGAAGACGTATGGCATAATTCTCACGGATTCGAAATCCCGGAAGGAGGTGGGCATGGGACCCGATGGAAACAAGCCGGCACAGGCGACGCTCTCGCGCGAAGCCGCGTTGAGCAGCGCTCTCAGCCGCCTTTCCTGGCCGGATCTCGACCTGCGCTGGGCGACCTTGGTTGATTACAATGGCTTTCTTCTTGCCAGTTATCCGCCCGAAGGGCAGTTCGATCCGACTCAGGCCGCCGCGGCGACGGCGCACATGCTGATCGCGGGGGATCGAGCTCGCAAGGAGATCGAGATGGGTAAGTGGCGTTTCACCCTGATGGTCGGCTCGGAGATGCAGCACCTAGCCGTGTCGATCAACCGGGAATGCGTGCTGGCGATCGGGATGGGGCCGATGGCGCCGCTGGGGACAGCGATGAACGCCGTCCGCGAGATCGTGCCCGACCTGGCGCGGGACCTCGACCTGGCCTCCCGCCGCTATACCGAGACCAACACCATCCTGTGGCGCCCGGGGGATTTGAGGCCGAAGTAGCGCGGACCCATCCACACGCCTTTTCCGACGCTGATCCCAAACGGCCCGGCTCAGGAGGCCGGGCCGTACCCTTGCGTCGAAACCGACAGGAACCCTGGCGGCTTCCTGGAAGCCTCAGGATCGCGCCCCTCACCCCAACCCTCCCTCCGCCTCGCTGCGGGACTGTAGTCTCCCCTGCGGGGAGAGGGAGCCGTTTAGTGGACCAGCTCAGCCTGATCCTTGATCGCACCGCGGCTGGTGAGGGGTTGATCGGTTTCGGGGTCCCGGTCAGCGGGGGCGGCGATCGGCGTCAAACGGACGGCGCAGACCTTGAAGTCGGGGATCTTGGCCCGCGGGTCGAGGCGGTCGCTGGTCAAGACGTTGGCCGCCGCCTCGATGAAATGGAACGGGACGAAGACGAGACCCTGCGGCGAGCGCCCGGTGACCATGACACGCATCCGGATGGCGCCGCGACGCGAAGCGACCTCCACCCAGCTCCCAGTCGCCAGCCCGAGACGGGCGGCGTCGTCCGGATGGACCTCGGCCGTCGCCTCGGGCCAGATCTCGTCCAACTTCGACCGGCGGCTCATCGTGCCGCCGTGCCAGTGGTAGAGCACGCGGCCGGTGGAGAGCAGGAACGGGAAGTCCTCGTCCGGGAGCTCACTCTCAGTGCCGAACTCGAGCGTCCAGAACTTGCCGCGCCCGCGGGGAAAGTCCTCTTCAAACAGGTACGGTGATCCGGGATGGTCGAAGGCCGGGCAAGGCCAGTGGACCCCGCCTTGGCGTTCCAGCCGCTCGTAGTCGATGCCGGCGAAATCGGGAGTGAGCTGGCGCATCTCCTCCCAGATCTGCGAAGGGTCGCCGTACGCCCAACCGGCCGAGCGGCCCTGCCCGAGACGCCGCTCGAGGCGCAGCGCCAGATCGCACAGGATCTCCCAATCGGCCCGGCTCTCGCCGACCGGCGGCAGCGCCGTCCGCACGCGCTGGATCCGTCGATCGGAGTTGGTGAAGGTCCCGTCCTTCTCGGCGAACGAGACGGAGGGCAGGATCACATCCGCCATCTCGCCGGTGGTGTTGAGGAAGATGTCCTGGCACACCAGCAGATCGAGCTTCTCCAGCGCATGGCGGGCGTGCGACAGATTGGGCTCGCTGGTCAGCGGGTCTTCGCCCATCACGAACCAGGCCCGCACCGCACCGGCCTCGACTGCGTCGACCAGCTCGGTGATCATTAGCCCGGGCGTCGGGTTGAGGTCGGGCTGGTTCCAGGCACGGGCGAAGCGGGCGCGCACATCGGCGTCGTCGACGCGCTGGTAGGCGGTGTAGCAGTAAGGCAGCCCGCCGCTGTCGGAGCAGCCCTGCACGTTGTTCTGGCCCCGCAGCGGGTTGAGCCCGGTGCCCTCGCGGCCGAGTTGGCCGCACATCAGGGCCAGGTTCGTGATCGCCAGGGTGTTGTCGGTCCCGTGCGTGCTCTGGCTGATCCCCATACCCCAGTAGACGGCCGCCGCCTTGGCCGTGGCGTACAGGCGGGCCGCCTGGCGGAGGTGCTCGGCCGGGACGCCGGTTTCGGCCTCGGCCCATTCCGGGGTGAACGGCTCGAGCGACTCGACGTAGTCCGAGAAGCCCTCGGTGCGTGCGTCGATGAATCCGCGGTTGTAAAGGCCTTCCTTGACGACGACGTGCGCCATCGCTTGCCAGACGGCGACGTCGGTCCCCGGCCGCTGGCGCAGCCAGAGCGTGGCGAATTCGGTCATCTCGATGCGCCGCGGGTCGATGACGATCAGGCGCGCCCCGTTCTGGCGTACGGCGCGCTTGAGGAAATTGGCGATGACCGGGTGCGTCTCGGTCGTGTTCGAGCCGGTGACGATGAAGGTGTCGAGATGCTCCATCTCGGCGATGGAGTTGCTCATGGCGCTCGACCCGATCGCCAGCTGCAGCCCGGCGACGCTCCCGGCATGGCACAGGCGGGAGCAATGGTCGACGTTGTTGGTGCCGATCACGGCCCGGAACAGCTTCTGCAGCAGGTAGTTGTCCTCGTTGGTGGCCTTGGCGCAGGCGAAGCCGGCGGCGCTGTCAGGACCGTGCGCTTCGATGATCGAGCCAAGGCGGGCGGTGACGAAGTCGAGTGCCTCGTCCCAGCTCGCTTCGCGCCAGACGGCGGGGCGGTGGCGCGGCTCATCGACATTGGCGCGCAGCAGCGGCTTGGTGAGCCGGCCGGGATGGGTCGTGTAGTCCATCCCGAAACGGCCTTTCACACACAGCATGCCGTAGTTGGGCGCGGCTTCGAAGGGCGCCGTCGTCCGCAGGATCGACCCGTGGCGGACGTGCAGGTCGACCTGGCAGCCGACGCCGCAGTACGGGCAGGTGCTTCGGACGACTCGTTCGGCCGAGACCATTGGATCCTCGCGATCTCACCTTAACTATATCCCCGAGGGGGGATTCTTGACAAGGCCGGTCGGAAAAGCCGTGGGGCAACTCAGTCTTGCGTAACACCGGACTCAGCCGGCCCCATGCGTATGCCTCTTGGCCCTCCCCGGAACGAGTTCAGTCCCCGTTTGGCGACACGGCAGGGGAACGGTAGGAGAGTCAAGAGCCGACGCGGGACACTCCTACCAATGGACCCTCAATCACAATCCCCCCAGGAAGAGCTCCCCGAGGGATGCTTGAATTCCAGGAGATGTGCACCGAAGCTCCCTCCACCTCACCCCCTACCCCCTCTCCGCCGAGAGCAGGCGGTCACATGAAAAACTTCTGGCGGAGAGGGGGTGGAAAGTCTGAGGGATGGGGGGAGCCTTGCTCCCCCCATCCCTCAGGTATATCCTGCCCTCCCCCTGCAGGACTCCCGTGACCGCAAGGCCCACGTCGTGCAGGGGGAGGGGTTAGGGGTGGGGGTCCTACGAAAGATCTCTATGCGACTTGTTAGGGGCGGAGGAGGGCTTTGAGGACTGCTTCGCTTTCGCGCGGCTCCGGGCAGGAAGGCGGGGGCGGCGATGCCGCCCCCGCCTTCGCATCATCGAAGACAAGGGATGTTCCGGCCTACTGCTACGGCGTCAATGTCGGCAACGGGAGAAGAAATGGATTGTCGTTCGGGACAAGCATCACCTGGATCCCGGGAGCCAGCTTCAAGACGTAGTTGTAGGTGATCAGATCCGGGTTCCCGGCCAGAGCCGCCGCGATCAGCTCGAGGGCCCTCGCTTCTGCCTCGGCCTCCAGCAGGCGGGCCTTGGCGCGGCCTTCGGCGGCGATGACCGCCGCGTCGGCCTGGCCCTGGGCCGTCTGCCGTGCCTGCTCGGCCTCCTGCTTACGCTGCTCGACGATAAGGGCCGCCTGCTGCGCTAATTGCTCGGCGATCTGCTTTTGCTCCACGGAGGCGGCGTACTCCGGTGAGAAGGTGATGTTGCGCAGGACGAAGTCGACCAGGATCAGCCCGTTGTCCGACAGCTTCTGCCTCAAGTTCGTTTCCATACTGCTCTTGAAGGCATCGCGCTCGGAGGTGACGATTTGTTCGACGCCGAACTGCGAGGTGGCATCGCGGATGATGCCGCGCGCCTGCGGCCGGACGAGCTCGTCGGTGTAGCGGTTCTTCCAATCGATGTGGATGTCGATGACCTTCTCCGGGTCGATGGCGAAGATGACCGAGGCGTCAATGAACAACTGCTGGCCGTCCGACGTCCGCGCCGTGACCGAGTCGTCCCCGGCAACCGCGCCCTCGCTCGGGGCGATCGACATGGTGTAGGTCTGGCGCGAAATCGGGTAGGTAACGACGTTCTCCAGGAATGGAACAACCCAACGCAGCCCGGGCTGCAGCGCCTCCTCCCGGTAGCCCTTGGGCGCCAGGGCCGAAATCACCACACCGCGTTCCTCCGGCTGCACGAACACCAGGCCGGCGCTGACAACCGTCAGCACGACGGCCAAGCCGATCATCCCCAGGATCAAGGCGGCGCCCGACTTGATCGGCTTGCCCCGGCCGGCGCGCGAAACGACGATGGCGATCACCGCCAAAGCTCCGAGCCAGGCAACGGTGCTCATGGCACGCATCACTTCTTCGACATTCATGGAATCCCTCCGCGAATCACTTGCGATTCTCTGATTCGGCAACGGGATTATAGCATGCGGGTCCTCCGCCTCCCCGACAGCAGGCTGACGGTTGGGCCCACCCCCTGCCTGGATCCTGCCTCGCTTGGGGAGATTCCATTCTCAGTTGCAGAAAAGGTCGTGTATCACGGGGACCATCTCTGCCGGCAGCTCATACCCGGGGTGCTGGTTCTCGTACAGAGTGTGGCACGCCTGGCGCCGGTCGGCTGGGTTGACATTCACCTTCGAGCCAACCTTCCGAATCTCCTCGACCATGCCGAGCCGGGCGTAGGCGCGCGCGAAGGGCATCCACTCGATACCTTCGTTCGGCGACTGGTCTTCCTGCTCGGCCTGCTCGGCAAGACGGACGACTTCCTCAAAGTCTCCCCGCTGCAGCGCCAACTCGGCCTTCTCGAAGAAGTAGCACCAACCGTGGACCGGCTCCGGACCAAAGAGCCAGTCCGGGGCGGTCGCTCCGTGAGTTTCGACATCGATCATTTCTGCCCTTGAGTATTGCGCCGCAAGCGCGATCTCGGGAGGGTCCTCGACCGACAGAAGGGGCCAACGCCCATCGATCACCCGGACGCACGTTCCGGGTCGCGACTGGCTCATCACCAACACCTTTCCGAAGTCCACCGGGATCGTGTACGTCCGGTAGGTCACAGGCCCGACGTTTGCCCCAGAAGCGATTTCGTCTAGGATGAAGCCAGAAACCTCCAGGGCGGAAATCTCATAGCGGACGGGCACAACCTTGCTGGGCGAGGCATCGTAGATAAGGTTGGCCGGCCCCCAGACGATGCTGCCATCTCCACCATAGTCGAACGAAGGGTACTTGACAAAAAGCGTGGTTCCGGGCTTGAGGTCCGGAACGCGCCACGTGACTTGCTGCCAGAAGCGAGCCGTCTCTGATTGCTCGATGAGCGCTCTGGTTGCGACGGCGTGGTGGGTGAGGGTGGCGATGGCCAAGAGCCCGGCCAGGATCATCCAGCGCACTTGCAGGAGACGGATCAGCTGCAATAGCCCGACCACGGCGATGGCGGCCGCCATCGACCCGGGCAGCGCGTAATGCGAGTAGGCGTCGAAAGTGACCGTCCGGTTGGTCACGACGATCGGGAGGACCGCCGCCGCGAGTCCGAGGACTCCGATGGAAAGCATTTCCACCCCGACGGACTCCCCTCCCTGACTCTCCTCGCTCGGCTGGCTCTCGAACGAGGGTTGTCGCCGCGACGTCCACCAGCGGAGCCACGCCAGCCCCGCCACGACAGCGACGGCCTTGGCGAATCCGAGGCCGATGTCCCGCAATCGCAACCCGTAGAACAGGTCGTTCAGACTACTACCCCAGGCGAACAGCCCAACATTGGTCGCGCTTCGAATGAAGCTCACCATCCAGCGGAGGGTCGTCAGGTATGGATCACGGCCAAGGACTCCGAACTGCGCCGCGAGGTTCGTCGCCGGGCGTGTGTTCTCGAAAACAAGCAGACGCCATGTGAGGAACCCGATCGGGATGATGATCGACGGCAGCCAGCTTCTTACCGCCACACCCGTCCGCTCCCCGACGGAGGAGAAGGAGCGCTGTTGGCCCACGACGATGTACACACAGAGAAAACGGAGGACCTCGGCGCCGATGGCGTATTCGACAAGGGCGAGATAGGCCCATCCTGTCATCACGGCGCCGGACCAATAGAGCCAGCGCCGTCCGTCCGAGCGGGTCTGGAGCGCAACCACGGTCAGGGTGATGGAGACCACTTGCAGCAGAAGGCTCAGCATCATCGGAAGGTACTCAATCCCGGCCACCCACCACAGGTATCCAGGATACAGGACGAAGAGGAGCGCTCCCCCCAAGGCGGCGCTTCCCCGGGCAGGCCACAATCGGAGAAACAACCAGAACGCGGTTAGTCCCGAGAGGAGCCGTAGGAGGAACGAGATGAAGTTGTAGGGCAGAGGGCTGGCCCCAAAGACCGAGAAGAGCCAGGCGAAAACCATGCCACGGGCCGGACGGTCTCCCTCGAACATCGCATGGAAGACCGTGGGTCCCGCAGAAAGACCGTCCAGCATGTAGTACCAGTCATCCCGATAGTAAGTCAGGCGCAGTACGCTCGGCAGGTAGGCGATGACGGTCACGAACACGATCAGCGCGAACCCTACTAGGTCCCTCGATCTCGCCGGAGCGGGGCTTATGGACTCCCCCATGGGTACTTGGCTAGGGCACACCGCGCTCGAGGACGATCGTCACCGGCCCGTCGTTCTCGATCTCGACCAGCATGTGAGCGCCGAAGACGCCCAGCCGGGTGGTGATGCCGGCCTGTTGGAGCCAGTCGGCGTAGCGCCGCACCAACGGCTCGGCCTCGGCCGGGTCGGCGGCGTCGAGGAAGCTCGGGCGTCTGCCCTTGGCGGCGTCGGCATAGAGCGTGAACTGCGAGACCACCAGGGCTTCCCCGCCGACCTCGAGCAGCGACCGATTCATCTTGCCGTTCTCGTCTTCGAAAACGCGCAGGACGGAGGTCTTTTCCGCCAGCGCATCGGCCTCGGCGGCTGTGTCGCCGCGCCCGACGCCGAGCAAGATCACCAGCCCGGGTCCGATCTCGGCGACGACCTGGCCGTCCACCGAGACCCGGCCGCGGCGCACGCGCTGCAGGACAACCCGCATGCGCCGCGCGCCTCAGGCCAGCCCGACGGCCTGGCGTACCTCGGTCATCGTCTCGACGGCGATTCGCCGGGCGCGTTCGGCGCCGTCGGCCAGCACCGCCTCGACGTAGCCGGGTCGGGCGGCCAACTCTTCCCGTCGCGCCCGGAAAGGCGCCAGGTGGGCGTTGAGGCTGGCGGCGAAGATCTGCTTGCACTCGACGCAGCCGATGCCCGCCCGGCGGCACTCGACGTTGATCATCGCCACCTGCTCGGGCGGGGTGAAGATCTTCTCCAGGGTGAAGACGTTGCACACGTCGGGGTTGCCGGGATCGGTCCGGCGGGCGCGGGCCGGATCGGTGACCATCGTCATGACGCGGGCGGTGGTCGCCTCGGGCGTCGCCGCCAGCTCGATGTGGTTGTCGAGGCTCTTGCTCATCTTCTGCTGCCCGTCGGTGCCCAGTACCTTGAGGACTTCGGTGTGCTTGACCTCCGGTTCGACCAGCACCTTGCGCCCGAAACGGTGGTTGAAGGAGCGCACGATCTCACGCGAGAACTCCACGTGCGGCGCCTGGTCGAGGCCGACCGGGACCACATTGGCCTTGTACAGGACAATGTCGGCCGTCATCAGCACCGGATACCCGACCAGCCCGTAGTTGATATTGTGGGGCTGCAGGCGGGCTTTCTCCTTGAAGGTTGGCAGGTCAGTCAGCTTGCCCAAGGGGGTCACCATCGACAGGATGGTGTGCAGTTCGGTCACCTCGGGCACCTGCGATTGGACGAAGACGATCGACTCCTCCGGCCGGATGCCGGCCGCCAGGAAATCGAGCACCATCTCGCGGGTGTTCTCCTTGAGATCGGCCGTCGTCTCGAGGGTCGTCAGCGCGTGAAGATCGACCACGCAGTAGATGCAATCGTAGTCGTCCTGTAATGCGACGTAGTTCTGGATGGCGCCCAGGTAGTTACCCAGGTGCTGGCGGCCCGTGGGCCGGGCACCGGAGAACACCCTGCCTTTCTTCTTGGCCACGTTACGATCCCTTCCCGAGGGCCTTCTCCACCAGGCTCAGAACCTCCCCTGGCTCGGGATGCCGGCCGAGAGCCGCCTTGGAGAACACCAGCCGGTCGTTCAGCGACACCTCGAAGCGACCGCCGGACGAGGGCACCAGCTCCAGCGAGCCCAGCCTGACCTCATGGACCTTCAACAGTTCGGCCGCCAGACCGACGGCCCGCTCGGTATAGTGTCAGGCCGTGCAGTATTCGATGTGGATCGCGTTCATCAGATTGGCTCCTTACCTTGAGTATAACGCCTGAGGTGTGAGACGCCGGACGGCCGTCGGCCCGAGGCAATCTCCCTCTGAAAGGCCTGAGGGATTCCCACCTGCACTTGGCAGCTGCGCTCCCAGCGCAGGAGCAAGTGTCCGCCCGGAGCCTGTCCTGAGCGAGGCGAAGGGGGCCTTCGCGCAGCTTCCCGTAGAGGCGGAATGATCGGGTTGAGATGATTTCCGGACCAAACACCTTCTCCAACGGTCATTCCGAGCAGCCCCACGGGGCCGCGACACCTGCGCCTGCAGCTGCGCCGCAGGCGCAGGTGCAGGTGGGAACCCCCGATGCGCGCCATTGGCCCGGCAGCCTCGCACGAAGGTCGTCTGCCCGCAGGACCGCCCTCCGAATGAAGGATGATGAATGGGGTCCAGGGGAGGGACATCTCCCAACAAAACCCTTCACCCGGTTTGTGAGATAATCGACCAAGGAGGCTACCCATGCGTCAACTCACCAGCTTCATCGCCGGCGCCATCGCCGGCGCGCTGATTGGCGGGATCACCGCCCTCTTGCTGGCCCCGACCTCTGGCGAGGAACTCCGCGGCCGAACTCGCGAGCGCTTCAACGAGATCTCGGACGAAGTGCGCGAAGCCTACTCTGCCAGAGTGGCGCAGCTCGAAGCCGAAGTTGCTCGGCTCCGCTCGGGCAAGAAGACCGAAGCGGCCTGAACCCAAGGTCCTCGATCGTGCTGCAAGAGAAAGCGGGACCCGGCCAGCCGGGTCCCGCCTGTTTTCTCCCCCGGCCGCGCCCCCCGGCTCAGTCGGCCGGCGTCAGGCTGTAGCGATAGGCCCCCGGCTGCCACGTGTGGCGGGCGGTGCCGGTGATGACGAGCACCGCCTCGTCGCGGATATCCAGCGGCACTTCCACCCGGCCGTTCTCGTCCAACGTGAGGTAGGTCACGCGCGGCTGGCCGCCCAACTCGACCAGGGCGGCACGAAAGGTCTGCGGCAGCTGGTTGTAGAGACGCACGAAACCCTCCGCCCCCCAGCCGCCATCGCCGCCTTCGAAATCCTCGGCGTACCCCAGCGCGTCGAGGCGGACGTCATCCAGCAGGAGTCCTTCCCCGTTGACGGCGGCGTCGGTGACGTACTCGAAGCGCACCAGGATCTCCTGGCCGGCATAGGCCGAGAGGTCGACGCGTTCTTGAATCCACTCGGCCTGCTCCCCGCCGCCGCTCATGCCGTTGTAGCCCCAACCATACGAGTTGCCCGAAGGATCCTCGGTCGTGCCGCTCGGCGTCTCCAGAATCGTCCAGGTCTCACCGCCATCCTGGGAGACCTCCAGGTAGACGTAGTCGTAGCCTTCCTCGATGTCGTACCAGAGCGAGTATTCCAGAGCGGCCGGCCCGGAGACGTCCGAGAGGTCGAAGGCTCGCGTGAGAGTCATGTCGGAGGTGTCGCCGCGATTCGTCCAGAAAGCGAAGTCGCCTGAGTGGGCTTTGGCAGGCAGGATCGGGACGAGCGTCGCACCCTGGAGGGTCAGGTCGTAGGCCCCTTCGCAGGTTAGCTGGATGTAGTCCACGCCATATTGGCTGACGTTGCGCGCCTGGTCCGTCACCGGGCAGTCGGTCACCGTCTCGGCGTAGGCCGGTTCGGGGGCGTTGGTATAGGAGGTGTAGCCGTAGCGGCCGTCGGCCAAAGACGGGTTCTGCAGGAGCATGGCCAGCGCCCAGTCGAGGAAGACGTCGTCGGCGGAGATCGCCTGACCGGTCGGGGGATCGGTGGCGTCCAGTTGGCGCAGGATCTGGTCGATCGAATCGAAGCCGTTGGCCGGGTTGGCCACGAGGGCCTGGGTCGCCTCCGGGCCGAACCGATCCAGGAAGTACGTCAGCACCAGGAACGCCTGGCCGTAGTGCCCGCTGTTCTCTTCGGTCCCGCCCGGCCAGTTAGCCAGCGTCTGGTCCGGCTCAACGGCGTACATGAAGTCGAAGCCGCCGATGTCGAAGCCGTTCAGATGCTCGGCGACCATCGAGAAGCCTTCGTTCATCCATGTGTCTTCGTTCTGGTCGCGGTACCAGTGGATCATGTGCTGGAACTCGTGTGCCAGGACGCCGGCGGTGTACGCATCGCCCAGGTCGACATTGCCGGCCATCAGGTAGAACATCTCGTGGCTGTTGGAGTACTCATGGGCCAGGGGCGAGTATTCATCGACCGAGGAGTAGTAGCCGGCCAGGTTGACGCCCAGGCCGTCGGCCAGCAGGATGTACAGATGGACGTCCCCATCGACGCCCGGAGACCACTCGCTGCCGAAGAACTCCCGGTTGGTCGGATAGGACTGCTGCTCGAACTCGTCGACCAGCGCCTCGAGCTCTCCTTGGTCGTACTCCACGCCCTGCTCCACCCAGAAGTAGACGTGGTCGGTGGCGTAGGCCAGTTCGGCGTCGACCTGGAAGCTCTCCTGCGTGTCGGTGTTGCTCGCCCAGAACGTGCGGACCGTGCCGAGCGGCACAGGCGCGGCGCTCCCGGCCATCACCTCCGGAATCCCCGCCTGACCTCCCAGCCGTTCGGCCAGGGCGATGGGATCGGCGATCGGTACGACCTCCGCCTGGAGCTCATCGTGGACAGCGCGCGCTTCCGGCGGGACCTCTTCGCTGGACCACGACGAGTCCCGAACGTCCGGAGTCGGCGCGAGCGGCGGCGGTACCCGCGTCGGGCTGACCTCGACGCTGGTGGTGGTGAGGTAGATGGAGGCGCCTGTCGCCACCAGAACCAGGCACAGGCAGCAGACGAGCGCCAGGATGACGGCCGCGACAATCCACACAACGGTACGATTTTGCGATGTCGACATGATTCTCCCCAAACAAGTCGGGGGATTATAGCCGCGCTGGGCGCCGGCTCAGGCTAACGTTTCGTTAGAGCCTTGGGCGATCACTCCGGCCGTTCGGGAGCGGGCCGGTGTCAGTCGCCGTGCGTCTCGGGGACGACTGCCACGGCCTCGATCTCGACTGCCGCCCCGCCCGGCAGCGCGCCGACCTGGATCGTCGAGCGGGCGGGCGGATCGATGGGGAAGAACTCGGCGTAGACCGCATTCATGGCGGCGAACTGGCCGAGATCGACGAGGAAGACCGTCGTCTTGACGACATGCGCCGGCGATGTGCCGCCGGCGCGCAGGGTCGCGGTCAGATTCGCCAGGGCCTGGCGCGTCTCGGCTTCGACTCCTCCGGGGACGAGTTTCCCGGTGGCCGGATCATTGCCGATCGTGCCCGAAGTGAATACCCAGCGGCCGCTGCGAACGCCGTGCGAGTAGGGCCCGAGAGGCTTGGGGGAACGCTCCGGCACCAGCACTTCACGTTTTTTCGAGTCCATCGGTGTTGCTCCGTGGATGGCCAGAGGGATTGTACGCCATGACGCCATCCCGACCGCGGCGGCACGATCTCGAGGAATCGCCCCTCACCCTTTCCCTCTCCCCTCCGGGGAGAGGGAGACTCGCGCAATCCTTCTACCCTCTCCCGTTAGGGGGAGAGGGGGCTCGCGGTTCCTGCGGCCCTCTCCCCTTGGGGAGAGGGTGGGGTGAGGGGTAATCGCCGCTTGAGTCGCACCTACACATGCTCAAGGGACACGGCCCTACGTCACGATGTTGACCAGCCGCCCCTCCACGTAAACGACCTGCCGTGGTGCCTTGCCTTCCAGATGGCGCTGCACAGTTTCCGACGCCAGGGCGCGGCGGCGAGCCTCGTCCTCCCCGATCCCGGCCGGCACCTTGATCCGGTCGCGCACTTTGCCGTTCACCTGAACCACCAGCGTCATCTCCTCCGTAACGAGAGCCGCCGGGTCGAAGGCCGGCCAGTCCTGCTGATGGACGGAGTACGGCTTGCCCAACCTCGCCCACAGCTCCTCCGCCAGATGCGGCGTCAGCGGCGCCAGAAGCAGGACCAGGGTCTCGACCGACTCACGGAACCCGGGCGTCCCGGCCAACTTCGCTTGGCGCGCTTCGGCCACGGCGTTGGTCAGTTCCATCAAGGCCGAGACGACCGTGTTGAACTCGAAGCGCTCCATATCCTCGGACACCTGGCGGATGGCGGCATGCGTGCGCCGCCGCAGCATAGCCAGGCCGGCCAGGTGGGACGACCCGCCCGCCTCGGCGGCCGCCTGGTCCGATGATTGTCCGGCGGTCTCCAGCACCAGGCTCCACAGGCGGTGCAGCCAGCGCACGACGCCCTGGATGTTCTCGGCGCTCCACGGCCCGCCCTCGGACCAGCGATAGCCGAACATCAGGTAGGCCCGCACGACATCGGCGCCATAGCGCCCCACCTGCACGTCGGGATCGATGACGTTGCCGCGCGACTTGCTCATGCGCTGGCCGTCCGGGCCCAAGATGTGACCCTGGTTGCGCAGTTGGCGCATCGGCTCGGGGCCTTTGGTAATGCCCATGTCGCGCAGCGCCTTGTGGAAGAAGCGCGTGTAGATCAGGTGCATCGTGGCGTGCTCGGCGCCGCCGGTATAGGTGTCGACCGGCATCCAGTAGTCGTACTGGCGCGGGTCGAAGGGCCCCTGCTCGTAGTGCGGGCTCAGGTAGCGCAGGTGGTACCAGGAGGAGCACATGAAGGTGTCCATCGTGTCCGTGTCGCGTTCGGCCGGCGCGCCGCAGCGCGGACACGTGGTCTGCCTCCATGTCGGATGCAGCTTGAGCGGGCTCTCCCCCGTCGGCCGCCATTCGACGTCGTCGGGCAGCAGCAGCGGCAGTGCCGCTTCCGGCACCGGCACCTGACCGTGCTCGGGGCAATAGATAATGGGGATCGGCGCGCCCCAGTAGCGCTGCCGCGAGATCAGCCAGTCGCGCAGCCGGTAGTTCACCGCCGCTTCGCCGACACCCTTCGCCTCCACGAAGGCGATCGTGGCCGGGATGGCACGGTCCGCCGGAGTGCCATCGAGCGCACCCGAGTTGATCATGGCCCCGTCGGCTGGCACGGCCTCGGCCATCGTCATTCCATCGAGGGCAGCGACGCCGGCCGGTAGGATGACCGGCCGAACGTCCAGGCCGAACGTGCGGGCGAATTCGAAGTCGCGCTGGTCGTGCGCCGGCACGGCCATGATGGCGCCCGTGCCGTAGGTCAGCAGGACGTAGTCGGCGATCCACACCGGGATGCGCTCGCCGTTGACCGGGTTGACGGCGTAGCCGCCGGTGAAGACCCCCGTCTTCTCCTTGTTCGTCGCCTCGCGCTGGATCTCCGACTGGCGCAGCGCCTGTTGGATGTAGGCCTCGACCGCCGGCCGCTGCGCCGCGCTGGTGAGCCGGTCCACCAGTGGATGCTCCGGGGCCAGCACCATGAAGGTGGCCCCCCACAGCGTGTCCGGCCGGGTGGTGAAGACCTCGATCGGGTTTCCCTGCTCCGTGGCAAAGCGCACCCGGGCGCCCTGGCTGCGGCCGATCCAGTTCGTTTGCGCCACGCGCACCGGCTCCGGCCAGTCGATCGAACGGAAGTCGAGCAGCTCGTCGGCGTACTTGGTGATGCGGAAGAACCACTGCTCGAGGTCCTTCTTGATCACCGGCGTATGGCAACGTTCACATACCCGTTCCTCGCCGATGACCTGCTCTCGGGCCAGCGTGGTGTTGTCCTTCGGGCACCAGTCGACGGGCGACATCTTCTTGTAGGCCAGACCGTGCTCGAACATCTTGAGGAAGAACCACTGGGTCCAGCGGTAGAACGGGGGGTCGGCCGAGATCGCCTGGCGCGGCCAATCCCAGCCGGCGCCCATCGTGCGCAGCTGGCGGCGCATGTTGTCGATGTTGCGGTAAGTCCACTGCTTGGGATGGATGCCGCGGTCGATGGCGGCGTTCTCGGCCGGCAGGCCGAAGGCATCGAAGCCGATGGGAAAGGTGACGTTGTAGCCGCGCATGCGCAGGTAGCGGGCGCGGGCGTCCGACGGCGCCATGGCGAACCAGTGGCCGATGTGAAGATCGCCCGAGGTGTAGGGCAGCATAGTCAGGAAATAGAACTTCTTCTTGGACGGGTCGATCTGGGCCGAAAAGAGTTGGTCGGCTTCCCAGCGCTTCTGCCAGCGCGGCTCGATCTCAGCCGGGTTGTAGCGGTCGATCGGGGGGCGCACCTTCTCAGGCGTAGGCGAAGTCGCCATTCGTTCCTCCCAGCCTTCTCGGCCGAGGCCCGGCCGACGAAAAGGAAACCCCTCCGCCCGCACAGGGACGGAGGGGGCTCCGTGTTGACCTACTACTCCTGCCCTGGCTCAGATCATGGGGTAGCCGCAGGCTTCAGCCTGCGCCGCGGCCGCCCGGACTAACTGCGAAGCGTCCCCTAGGGAAGCCCGGGACTACATGCTTGGAGTGGACCCAGTGGGATTCGAACCCACGACCTTCTCAATGCCATTGAGACGCGCTCCCAACTGCGCTATGGGCCCGTGGTGGACCTGGCGGGATTCGAACCCGCGACCTCTTCAGTGCGATTGAAGCGCGCTCCCAACTGCGCTACAGGCCCGCGTCGGCGTTCGAAGATTGTACCCGCGGCGACGCGAGGGTGTCAAGGAATGCATCGCCGCCGCGCTCGCTCCGGGCTATAATGCCCAGCCTTCAGCGAGCCACCGATGAGTGCAGACTACCGCGAACGAATTCGTCGCCTGACGGAATCCCTGCCGACGCATGAGTTGGACGGGGTTATCCTGATGCCCGGTCCCAACCTGCGCTACACCACCGGCTTGTCTTTTCACTTGATGGGCCGTCCGACGCTGGCCTTCGTCACGGTCGATCAGCCGCCGCTTCTGCTCGTGCCGGAACTGGAGAGATCGAAGGCGGAGGGGAACGCCATCGGGGCCAGTGTGAACACCTACGGCGAAGACCTGGCCTCGCGCCAGGCGACCTTCGCCGCGGCCGCCGCCGCACTCGGGCTCGGCCGACGGCGGATCGGCGTTGAACCCCTGCGGATGCGCTGGCTCGAGGAGCGTCTGCTGGAAGAGGCCGCCCCGGGTATCCGCCTGCAGAGCGCCGAGGCCGTGCTCGAACCGATGCGCGCAGAGAAATCCCCGGAGGAGGTCGCCGCCATCGCGCAGGCCGTGGCCGTTGCGCAGTCGGCGCTCGGCCAGACGCTTCCCGCGATTCGCCTCGGGATGACCGAGGTAGAGCTGGCGTCCGAGCTCACCCTGCAGCTCCTGCGGGCGGGATCCGAGACGGAACTGCCCTTCTCGCCGATCGTCGCCTCCGGCCCGAACACAGCCCTGCCCCACGCGGTCCCCACCGGCCGCGCCCTTCAGCCCGGCGACCTGCTGATTCTGGATTGGGGGGCGACCGTCGGCGGTTATATCTCCGACCTGACCCGGACCTTCGCCATCGGATCGCTCGATCCGGAATGGCAACGCATTCACCAGGTCGTCGTCGAGGCCAACACCGTCGGCCGCGCCGCCGCCGGGCCGGGCGTGGCGTGCCGCACGGTCGACGCCGCCGCGCGCGCAGTGATCGAGACCGCCGGCTATGGTCCGGCCTTCATCCATCGCACCGGCCACGGCATCGGCCTAGAAGCGCATGAAGCGCCCTATCTGCGCGGCGACAATCCGGCCCTCCTGCGCCCAGGGATGACCTTCACCGTCGAACCTGGCATCTACCTCCCCGGCCGCGGCGGCGTGCGCGTCGAAGACAACATCGTCATCACCGGCGAAAGCGCCACGACCCTCAGCACCCTGCCGCGAGCGCTGCAGGCCTTGCCCGTCGGGTGATGGCTCGGCCGTCGGCGGGTCCTCCGGCATGAGCCGCGATCTTCGCCTGCTGGCCCTCTCCCTCTTCCTGTGGGGGATCGGGGAGGGTCTGTTCTTCTACCTGCAGCCGGTCTATCTCACGCAGCTCGGCGCCGGTGCGGTCCAGGTAGGTTTCATCCTGGGGCTGGCCGGCGCGGCGATGGCCATCACCCACATCCCGGCCGGGATCGTGGCCGACCGTTTCGGCCGCAAGACGATCATGGTCGTCGCCTGGTTGTTCGGCGCCGTCGCCTCGGTATTGATGTTTCTGGCGACCGACCTGCGGCTGTTCGTCGCCGCGCTGGTCCTCTACAGCCTGACAGCCTTCGTGATGTCCCCGCTGTCAAGCTACGTCACGGCGGCCCGGGGCCCGTGGAGCGTCGGCCGCGCGCTGACGGGCGTGGCGGCCGCGTTCAGCGCCGGCTCCGTCATCGGCCCGGTCACCGGCGGCCTGCTCGCCGCGCAATTCGGGATTCGCCCGCTCTTCGGGATCGCCGCCGTTCTATTCGTGTTGTCGTCGGTCCTGGTCTTCCTCCTCAGCGATCAGCCGACGGAGCCGCACCGCGCCGAAGGTCGATTCCGCCCGCTGCTGAGCAACCGGGCGGCGGCGCGCATCCTGGTCGTCATCTTCGCCTCGATGCTAGCGCTCACCCTGAGTTGGCCTCTCACCCCGCTCTATCTGAACGAGGTGCGTAACCTCTCGGTGGCCCAGGTCGGAGCGATGGGATCCTTCTTCGCGTTGGGTATCGTCATCCTCAACCTGACTCTGGGAAGGTTGCCGGCACGCCGGGGC
This sequence comes from uncultured Anaerolineaceae bacterium, assembly GCA_964448245.1. Classification (GTDB taxonomy): domain Bacteria; phylum Chloroflexota; class Anaerolineae; order Anaerolineales; family E44-bin32; genus DATEVL01. The sequence continues at coordinate 20,684 of CAYUWF010000002.1, forward strand.
TCAATGATCGGCCAGGTCCTGGTGGCGGGCTCGGTCCTGCTGTTGTGGAAGGGGATGTCCCTGCCGGCCTATGCCGCCGGGTACTTCTTGGCCGGCGGGTCGCGGACGGCACGCAGTCTGTTGAGCACCCAGCTGGAACGGGTCGTCGAGCGGTTCCACCTGGGTTTGGCATTCGGCGTGGCAGAGACCGTCGCCTCCAGCGCGCTCATCGTCGCCCCGCTTCTCGCCGGCCTGCTGTACCGAGCCGACCCCACCTCGCCGTACCCGGTGAGCCTGGTGTTGATCGCCGGCTCGCTGGCGCTCTCAGCCCGGCTGCTTCCAGCGGATCGGGAGACCGGAGCCTCCACTCGGGCGGCACTCGAAACCGAGGGCTGAAGATGGACGGATGGTTAAAGTTGGGAACCGACGGGATCGTCGCCCTCCAGGCAAACGGCGGCCTGCTCCTGACACAGTCAATGGAGTCTTTCACGTTCCTCGGGGGCGAGCTCTTCTACTTGCTGGTGATGCCGGCCGTGCTGTGGTGTTTCAGCGCCTCCCTGGGGATTCGCCTCGGCCTAGCCCTGCTGACGAACGCCAGCCTCAACGCCGTCCTCAAGCTGGCCTTCGGCCTGCCGCGGCCTTTCTGGGTCGACGGGCGCATCCGCGCGCTGTCGGTGGAGACATCGTTTGGGCTCCCCTCCGGCCATGCGCAAAACGCCGTCGTGTTGTGGGGTTACCTGGCGTATCGCATCCGGCGGTGGTGGGCGACCGTCCTCGCCGCGCTCCTGATCTTGGCGATTTCTTTCTCGCGCTTCTACCTTGGCATGCACTTCCCCGCCGATGTCGTCGCCGGCTGGATCGTCGGCGCGTTGCTGCTGGCCCTGTTCGTCCTTCTCGAAGAGCCGATCGGCCGCTGGCTGAAGAAACGGAAGCTGACGACTCGTCTCCTGGTCGCCGTCCTCTTCTCTCTCGGATGGCTGGGGTTGGGATGGCTCGCCGCGCAATCCTCGGCGGGGAAGATCCTGCCGGCTGAGTGGGCCGAGCATTTCGCGCGGGCGTTGGGCGGAGGGATCGCGTTCCTGCCCGGCTCCCTGGAAGACATCGTGGCTGGGACCGGGGCCATGATGGGTTTTTCCGTCGGAGCCGTGCTGCTCGACGAATGGGATCGATTCAGAGACGGGAGCGGCACGTGGCTGCGTCTGGCGAGGTTCTTTGTCGGGCTGGTCGGCGTCCTGGCGCTGCAGCTCGGGTTGAATGCCCTGCTTCCGGAAGGCGAGGCATTCCGGTTCCTGCGCTACGGCCTGCTCGGCCTATGGATCTCCTACGGGGCGCCGCGGGCGTTTCAGGCCTTTCGCCTAAGCTAAGCCGCCGGCGGGCGGGCCTGCCCGAGCCGGCGACGCCCCGGCCGGCGTCCTGCCTGATCTACACCGGGTCTGGATTCGGTTCTCGTCTCAGGATGGCCTCCACCAGGTCGTTCATGTCATGAGAGGCGGCGCGGGCCTCGGCGACGATCGCCGTATGTAAACGAACGGCCCTGGCCCCTGTCAACCTGTCCTTGGCCGGGCTGCTCACGATAACGGAGACTATCTCCAGGGACGCCTCCAGCTCCCCTTGCTTCCAGAACTTCTCCGCCCAGCCGACCACGCCCGATTCGATCAACAGCGGCCGCCGATCTCGCATACCAGCTCGAGAGACTCGCGCAGCCGTTTGCTGGCCTCGAGGGTAGGCGTCAGTCGCAGAAGGTCAATCTGGCTAACCGACTGTTACCCAGGCCTGAGAATGTACCCGGTTTTCGCCTTCCAAGCAACTTCCCCAGAATGACGCGCTTATGTAAGGTTCTCGCCCCCGAGCCCTGCCCGAGAGCACGTGCGGCCGCGGGAAGTTGCTGCCGGTGAAGCGGCGGTCGAAGACCAGCTACGCTGGCTAACAACTCGCTGGAGCCCTTCCAGGGTGCTTCGCGACCGACCCGGCCAGCCGGGTCGGCTCTGTTGGCGCGACACTGGGCTTCCGCTGGCCGGACGGCTCAGCTCGAGGCCGGTAGGCGGCCCGCTCCGCCTCTCCAAACATCGCCCGCCTGCGCCATCGACATTCGTGACACAGGTCACGAAGTTGACTTCCCTATTAGTTCCGCCATAATGCCCTTAGCATCCCCGCAGCAGAGCGCCTCTGAGAGCGCGTACCGAGTCAGGCTCATACCATATCTTGGCTGCTCCGGCGCAAGCCTCCGGCAGCAACGCCATCTCTCTCTCTTCGCCACCACAAGCAACAAGGGGGCTTCGCCAGATGGAGAGACCGACGGTGAGGAAGGCAGTAATCCCACTGGCAATCATGCACGCATTAAGCGCGTTTCGTCCGGGCTCTCCGCCCCAACTTACCGTCGCCGCAAGGCCTGAGCCAACCATCCCTTCCGCACTGTTCTCCTCCACCGGAGATCCATCGTCGCAGACGTTGGGGCCAGACGGCTGGCCATTAGACTGGCGCACCTCCACTACGAGCTTTGGGACCGGTATACGAAGTGGAAGGCGACCTGTTTGCATGCGCAAAGCGGAGAAGAGCTTGCTTAACTTATGGGAAGCATGTGAGTAGAAGTCTTATCGTGTAGGCAAGGGTTTCAGTCAATGGGCAACACTCCTGGCAAGAACTCGATCGGAGAGAAGTCCAACCCCTTCTTTCACCGCGGTCCAGTGCGCGACCCGGCGTACTTCTTCGGACGCAAAGAAGAGGTTCGCTATCTTTTCGACTTGCTACTGCGGGGACAGAGTGTGTCCGTTAGTGGGCCGCGCCGCTTTGGAAAAACGTCGTTACTCTTCAACGCTGCAGACCCAGGCATCATGCGCCAATATGGTCTTGATCCGCAACGGATACGCTGGGTGTACCTCGAAGGCGGGATGCTCGATGGATTAGACGAGGAATGGCTTTACGGCGCGATTGACCGTGGGTTAGGAAACGATGCAAACACGCTCCCCTATACGGGATTGTTGGAGCGGCTGCGGGGGCTCTCGGAACAGGGGCTCCGCCTGATCATTGCACTTGACGAATTCGAACTGTTTGCGAGTAATCCACAGTTTCAGCCGAGCATGTTCAATCGCCTGCGTGGATTGGCAGGACAATTCGCGGTCAGTTTCGTGGTTGCTTCTAAAGAGCCACTCGCCAGACTCTCCTTTGCGCATCCAGAGACCCTCAGCTCCCCCTTCTTCAATATCTTTGCGCCAACTCCCCTTGGCCTCCTGCCGGAGCAGGAAGCCATAGAAATGCTCACTAGTTTATCCGCTCGCGGCGGACAAACTTTTAAACCGAGGACCAACCTATTCCTGCTCGATCTGGTAGGCCCCCATCCGTTCTTCCTGCAAGTAGCGGGCTACCGCGCTTTCGCGGCCCAGGATCGCGGGCTTCTGTCGTCCGATGCCTGCGCGGCTGTCCGGGAACAGGTAGGCAATGATCTTGAAGGCCATCTCAATTACTATTGGTTTGGCATCTCATTGGCAGACCAATATGCCCTGGCATCTCTCCCCGTCATGGCCCTGGATAGCCGCTCATCGGCTTTCACCCGGCTGACGGAGGCTGGTTTGCTTCGCAAGAACGGCTATCTCGGTACGGTGCTCCGCGATTTCGTCTCGCGCCAGCGCATTGACGGGCTGCTCCAATGCGGGCGGTTTGTGATGGATGAAAGACGTAAGCTGGTAGCGGCAAATGGACAGTCAGTTCATCTTACCCCCACCGAATTTGAGGCCCTGCGTCTCTTGTTGCAGAATCCCGGCCAGCTTTTGACCCCGGAGGACATCGAGGCCGCCCTCTGGCCCGGCGAAATCGCGCCGGACCCTGAGCGCGCACGCGGCATTGTGAAGAGGCTGCGTTCAGCCCTGGGACAGGCGGGAGAAGCGATTGTCACTGTGCGTGGGCAGGGATATGTCCTGAACCTCAAATAGCGCCGGCATTCCACCCAGGCCGTTTGTCTGTCTCCACGGACCCGATATTGCCCCGCAGTTGACCCGTAATTCCGCCCTATTTCCACCGGCTCTGTCCTTAGCTCCTGCCGGGACCAGTCGTACCATGCAGGCAAGTCAATGCTGACATCGGGATCATGGCACTCCTGGAATAGCCGCATTCTAGGAAGGGAGAACCCCATGGCTCAAGACATTGGTCCGGCCTCTGCCTTGCCGACGGGTGTGTCGCCCTCTTTCGGCCCACCCGAGAAGCCGGAATCTCTGGAGGGCACCACACGCCTGGTCGAAGCGAAACTCCGTCTGGAGAGTCGAGCGAATAGCGGTGCGTCGTGGTTCTACTGGATCGGCGGCCTCTCGATCCTGAACTCCATCATTGTTGTCGCTGGCGGGTCATTCGCCTTCATCTTTGGGCTGGCTTTCACGCAAGTCATCGATACATTGGCATCCCTCATGGAGTCCGACTTAAGTATCAGCAGTCCCGGCATCATCACCTTCCTCGCCCTTGGAATGGACTTAGCCATAGCAGCCGCATGCGCCGGGGTCGGATATCTGGCGAGCAAGCGCAATCGGACGGTGTACATGCTTGGGATCGTCGTCTATGGCGTCGACGCCCTGATCTCCCTTGTCCTCCAGGACTGGCTAGGGGTTCTTTTCCACCTTTTCGTGTTGGCCGGTTTATGGAGAGGGATGAAGGCGATGAGAGCCCTGGCGACCATCGAATCAGGAGCCCTCCCCCTCGAAACCCTGCGAGTTGCGGCGCCTTAGGCTATCGCGACGATCAAGGAGACTATCCAGTGCTAAGCACAGAAGTTCTTGACGCAAGAATCCATCCCCGCTCCATCCGGACCAAGATCGTCTGCACCCTCGGCCCAGCCTCATCCGACGAGGCAACTTTGCGGGCCATGATCGAGGCCGGCATGACTACCGCGCGCATCAATCTGTCGCATGGGGAGCATGGTGACCACGCCAAGCAGATCACGCTCGTACGCCACCTTGCGCAAGAGATGGGCCGAGTGGTGCCCGTGATGATCGATCTTCAAGGTCCGAAGCTACGTATCGGCGTCATCGAGCATGAGCCGATCACGTTCGAAAAGGGACAAAGGATCACTTTTGTTCCGTCGACCAGTGGATCACGAGCAAATCAGATTCCCCTCCCCCACGCGCATTTGATTAACGGCGCAGCGATTGGCAACACCGTATGGCTCGATGACGGTCTGCTGGAGCTGGTGGTCGTCGAGAAGGCACCTGGGGAGCTGCACTGTGAAGTGGTCGTTGGCGGCCAACTCTTCTCACACAAGGGGATTAGCGTGCCGGGTGTCCGGAGCGATATGCCTGCCATTACGCCCAAAGATCGCAAGGACATCAAGTTTGCCGTTCAGCAGAAAGCCGACTTTATCGCAATGTCTTTCGTCCAATCCTCGGCAAACATTGAGGAGCTGCGCGCGCTCATGGCCGCTCAGTCCGCCGCCATTCCGATTGTTGCCAAGATCGAGTCCCTGGAAGGCTTGGAAAACTTAGAGCAAATTGTGGAAGCCGCTGACGCTGTGATGGTGGCGCGCGGCGACCTCGGTGTGGAGGCCATCTTTGAGGAGGTGCCCGCGTACCAAATGCGCATCATCCGCGCCTGCAATAGGGCCGCCCGGCCCGTCATTACGGCGACTCAGATGCTTCACTCTATGATTCATTCTTCCCATCCAACCCGAGCCGAAGCCAATGACGTTTTCACCTCGATCCATCAAGGATCGGATGCCGTGATGCTGTCCAGCGAGACAACCGTCGGCGATCATCCGGTTCGAGCCGTGGAGGTCATGAGCAAGATCGCCCGGATGGCCGAGCAGCACTTTCCGTACCGGACCTGGAACGTCGAACGCACAAACGGGGAGTCTCACTCCGTTACGGAAGGCATTGGGCAGGCAACCTGCACGATTGCGGCTTCGGTGCGCGCAAAAGCGATTATCACCAACACGATCTCAGGACGCACAACACGTGACGTGGCCAAGCACCGGCCCCAGTCGCTCATCATTAGCACGACTCCACGCGCGGAGACCCATCAGCAGATGGCATTGGTGTGGGGCGTGGAGTCGTTGCTGGTACCTGAATTCTACGACACCGATTCGATGATTTCGGGAGTAAAGCACGCGGCGATCGCAGCTGGCCTTATCCGCCAGGACGACACCGTAGTCATCACCGCCGGAGTGCCCGTCGGCACGGTTGGGCAGACCAATCTGCTTCAGGTACATACGATGAGGCAAGCGGATCTATGAGTGCTCAGCCGGGAGCGCTGCCGCGCAGGGGCGAGCGAGGTTTGTAGATGTATGAAAACACAAGCTCGCTGGAGCCTCCCCGGCCAGCCCGGTGTCGGTTTCAGCGCGATATTGGCCTTGGCTGGCCGGGCGGCCCACCTGGCCATTCGGCGGCGCAGAGGGCAGTCGATGGAAATTAGCCGGGAGTTGTTCGATCAGGAACGACGCCCCCGATTCGGGACCGCCAACCCGGAGCGGATGCAGCTCGCGTTCTGGGAGTGGATCCGCGGCGAAGCAAGCCCTCCGGCACAGCAGGAGGGCGTCCTCGGCAAGTTTGGGCTGATGAAGCGGAATGGCATCATCAAGTCGCGTTACGGTCCCTGGCGGGCGCGGGACCTGTTCAATGCCCCGGCGAACCGCGAGGACGGGCCGATCTGGACCTTCGACCGAGATGGGCAGACCCGCACCGAACTGCCGGACGGGCGGGTGGTGCGCATCGGCGGCGAGCACGAGGACGGCTATGACCCGGACTTCTGCATCTACAACGACGTGGTCGTCTTCGGCCCCGCCGGCCAGATCGAGATCTACGGCTATCCGAAGGAGGTGTTCCCGCCGACCGACTTCCACACGGCTACCCTCGCCGGCGACCGGATCATCATCGTCGGCCGCTTTGGCTACGAGGACGACCTCCGCCCGGGGCACACCCCAGTCTACGCTCTCCACCTGTCGGGGTACCACATCTCCGAAATTGAAACTTCGGGCGACATGCCCGGCTGGGTCTTCAAGCATGCGGCCGAGTTCGCCTCGGGAGGGGTCATCACCATACGGGGTGGGGCGGTTATCGAGGACCATGAGGGCGAGCATCGGTATCGGCGCAACGTCGAGGATTACGCGTTGAACATCCAATCCGGGGTTTGGCACCGCCTCACGAACCGGAACTGGCGTCAGTTCTCGATCCGCCAAGAGGACCGAGGGCTGTTCGTGTTGGAGCAGTATCCGCAAGTGGAGGCCCTCGTGCCCCGCATCATCGAATGCGCGGTCGATCCGAGTGAGGACTTGGATGAGGACTTGGAACGAATCCGGATCGTGGTCGGAGGAGTGCCGGTGTCCGTGATCGTGAGCATCTACAGGATCGAGATCATTGTTGAGGGCGATCTGCCCGCCGAGTCGGCACTCCGGTTGGCCGAGGAGGTTCGCGCCAACGCCGAGGCCGCCATCCAGCGTCGGTGCGTTCTGGAGCAGATGTGACCGGCCGCGCCGAACCGGCCGCTGCAGCCAGGCCAGGCCGCCATTTCCTTTTCCAGGAGTTCAAGCCGTTCCAGGCGGCCCCGGCGGCTGACCGTTGGAGCCGGGCCGCTCCTGGCGATCGGAGTGTCCAAGCTGTGGTACTCGGGACGTAAGCGGTTCGATAAGCAGACGGGAAGGGGTGGCTTGGCTACCTCCGCTCGCTGGGGCGCAGTGACCTAGAGCGGGTCGTCACGCTCGACAGCATGCTCTGCCCCCGGTCGTCCTCTGGAAGATGGCCAAGGGAGGGGGGCTGCCCGCGGCGCAAAACCAGGCGATTCTCAAGGAGTCGCCAGAGCAGATATTCCTCAGTGCAGATAGGGGCGGAGCGATCCGCTGGCTTGAGGCGACACTGAGCCTGGGAGAAGACCAGGAGGCTCAAGAAACATCTAAGCTCTCGGGCCTCCTATTCCGCTACTCGGACGGTAGACTGGCGCCGTTCTGCAGGTGATGCGTGGAACGTGAGGCGTCAATGAGCACTGACTTGTCACTCGACCAACGCGCTTTCCACATTGCGGTGGCGAGCATTCGCCGACATTCGATGGATCCCGGCGACTGGAAGCACACCACCATCGGTGCGCTGCATCCTGGGCTGGAATTCGTGCTCTTGCTTGCCCCTGGTGAAATGGTGCTTGCCAGCGCGTTCTTCTCCAGAGCGAGCTGGTATGGGTTCACAACGCGCCGTATCGTCAGTGAGCTCGCCGGCGCGCGCCGTGAACTAGACCCTCGAGACGGAATCACTTTCGACATGGCCAATTTCAAGGGCAGAGGGCGTAACGGCACGGTGGTGCCAACCGAAGTGGGAACGGTAACCTCCGCTCGAGACGGCCAATCGCTTCGCTTCGAGTTCGAAACTGTGAAAGCTTCCATGGCCCCTATGTACGCTTGTATGTTCTGGTCTGTCAGCCTGGTCGCGCGGGGGTGGGCGCTCCAGTGAGAAAGCTGGGACAGTTGCGCAAGTGAAAACGACCCGCACCAGCCTCCTCGCAATCTCCAGCCCTCTCATTGCCATAGTTGGATGCGTCACTGTTGGTGCGGAATTGGTTGAGACCAGCTCCCTAATCGTAGCCTTACGTGACTCCAAGCCTTCACTGACTAACACGGGGAACGACCTCTAATGCTTGTTTTGGTGACAAAAGGCAAACACGTCAATGACGAAGAGTGTTCAAGGGGAGCCGTCTTCGGAACCGGCAAATGGGTCGTCTCCCGCTGTCGGCACACGCCCGCAACGCAAACCGTTAGGCGGCCACGAATAGGGGAGGGGTCAATGCGCCTGCTTCTTTCGCTCTCTGCAAGCTCGGCTTTGCTCTTTGCCTGCTCACTACCCAGTTCTGTTACTGGCTCAGGCCGGGCCCGCCCAACCCCTCATTGGGTCGACATGCTCTGTTCCTCGGATATCCCGGCTGCGGAGGAGGCGTACAACAGAGCCTGGGACTCATTCGATAGAGGAGACTTGGACCAGGCAGAACAGCTCTACGGGAAGGCCATCGAACTGGACCCCGGCTTCTGCGACGCGATGGACAATTTAGGACTCCTACTCCGACAAGAAGGCCGCCTCGATGAAGCGATATCATGGTACAAGGCGTCACTCGAAGTCTTACCTTCGAACGCTACGGCCCTCCAGAATCTGGCGGGCGCCTACCAGGTCCGTGGAGACACGCAGAATGCGATCAATTCATTCGAGGCTTTGATCGAACTTGACCCACAAAATCCAGAGGGCTATTACGGGCTCGGCAACCTTTACTCGCACCTCGGCCGCGCACCCGACTCCGTGCCCTATCTTGAGACAGCCCTTCAGCTCTACGATAACCCCGGCTCGCCCCGCGCTCTCGACGCGCACTACCTGCTTGGGCTTGCACTCTACACCACCGAAGACTGTCTCAACGCTGTCCCGCACCTCGAGGCTGGTTATGACCACTTCGAGGAAGATCCCGATGTCAATTATGCGTTGGGATACTGCTACCTCACACCAGAGTTCAATGACACCGAGAGCGCGCGTGTCTTTCTCAAGAAAGCGGAGAGTCTGGGTGTTGACATTCCATCCGAACTCGAAGAGTTCGTGCGGTAAGGGGGCCACTCTCTAGCCGCATCGCCCGCCCTCCGAACTCGGAGGGGCCGCCAAACAATTCCCCGGAGCCCCTTCGAATGCGCCCCCAGCCGCTGGGGGCCCCTTGAGAGTCCGGAGCCCCTTCGCCAGTGGTGCCGGCGAACAAATCCCTGAAACGGACTCGGGTGGCTTTCAACCTGCGTGGGCGGGAAACATCCCGTACCTAAAACGGGACCCTCACTCCACACAGGCCGCTCGTCAGTCTGCACCTGACCCGCTATTGCCCCGGAATCTCCCCCTAATTCCACCTCCTCTGTCCTTAGCGCCTGCTGGGATCAGTCGTAGCATGCGAGCAAGTCAATGCTGACGACGGCATCTTTGGTCTAAGTGCCCGTTTCCGTTGACTGAATGTCTCAGGTAGGCGCCCGGCGCGAGATAGCGCCGGAAAGGAGGAACCATCATGCGCACGCGAACGGGACTGACGATCGCCACTCTGCTTACCCTGGCAGCCAACCTCGGGGCCTGTGGAACGATCAAGGCGGCGATTTTCCCACCCACGGAAACACCCACACCGACCCCCACACCGACACCGAGACCCACAGCAACGGTCACCCCCACACCCACGCCGACCCCCCTGCCTGATATCTCGCGTGTCCTGCTGAAGCTGGATGATCTGCCGAGCAACTTCATCGAGGCGCCTCCCAGCCAGGTGGCAATGATGACGCTGGGGATGGAAGGATTCGGCTTCTCAGAATCCGTTGCCGCCGTGTTCACCGACCTGGAGAGTGGCGAGACAGTATCTGTAATCACCGGGCTGCTGCTGGACGATAGGGCGGCGAGTCAATTTCAGGATTTCCTGGGCTTGCCGGATCTTGTGTTGATCGGCGTTCTGTCCGCCATGGGCACCAATCCGGTGGTCCGGCCAGGACAACTACCGGGCGTGGATACCCTGGGAGATCAGGCCAGCGCGGTGACCGGGACCGTGGACGTTCAGGGAGCACCCGTGCAGGTTGACAGTGTGCTCGCAAAGCGAGGCGCGGTTGGGATGTGGGTCTTCAGCCTGGTTCCCGATGGGATCGGTACGACTCCGCCGATTATTGACCTGGCGAAACTCGTAGATGGGCGGATCATCACGTTGATGGGATCACCTCCTGGAATTCGTACGGGGGAAGGGCCGGAGCTCGAAATGCCCGCGATCTCCGGTCTCAGTGCTTGGGTGCACGACGCCGACTCGGGAGGCTATGAATACTTCTACGCCACCGCGGAGGATACTTACGAAGACGTTAGGGATTGCGTTCGGGATGAGATGCTGAACAACGGGCTGGACCTGCAAGGGGTGCAAGCCACCATCTCGACCCAGGGTCATGGCTGGGAGACCCTGTTCACCTTCTTCATGGCTGATCTTCATCCGGGAGCATCTACAGAGTGGGTGGTCGAGATCCAAAACTCTCTCGGGTTGCTGATGCTTAACGATGCTTCCGAACTCGACGCCGGTGGTCTCGCGCCGCCTCCCACTTTGCAATCCGTTTCAACATTTAGCGAGTCCGGCTACGATCTGAAGGTCATCGATCTGAACATCCCGACCCTTTACCCGAGTGCCGTCGCCGCCGCGGAAGGCCTGCAGCCATGGTTCACGGAGCTCAGGCTGAGCGTTCGCGCGGAGACGCCTAGCGGGGCTGCCTGTGATGAGTTCAAGCCCGCGGGCTAGCCTCGCTTACCACGCGCCTAGCAACTCGCTGGAACCGACCCGGCCAGCCGGGTGTCGAGTTGGGCGCGATACTAGGCTTGGGGCCGGGCGGTTCCGCTCGAGGCCGTTAGGAGGCATCTCGATTCACGGGGGACCAGCAGATCTTCCCATTGGGCGCTTTGTCGGTGACGCCTTGTTTCAGGTGTGTATCGGAAGAGATGGCGTTCACTTCGTGTTCGGTCAAGCCGGCACGATTACCATCGGCGGCGGGTGGGAGCTTGTTGACGCATCGGGCGCCCTTGTTGATCAACAGCAGGAGGATGGGGAGCAAAAGTCGTACCGGCTCCACGACATTCTGAACGCTGACGTTACGGGAAGCAGTATTGATCCCCCACGATCATTCTCTCTGCTGTTCGCCACGGGCCATCGATTGACTGTCTACGATGACCTGCCGAACTACGAATCGTTCTCGATCTATCCGGACGGGATTCATATCTGACGCATCCGCCTAACCCATCGCTTGAGCCGACTCGCGCATGACTAGCGGGACATGGATCTTCAGCCTGTATCCGAGCGGGATGGGTCCGACTACAACAATGATTGACCTGGCGGAACTCGTAGATGTGCGGATCATCGAGTTGAGAGGTGAGAATTGATGCTCTCGATGGGAGACGGTCTGTGACCCCACCCTCCATTGTGCAGTCCATCCTAACCGATCCCGCTGACGCGCTGATCACGCTGCATCGCCTCGCCGACATGGGGAAACAGGATGCCGATGTTGCCGCCCTACAGGAGTCATTGCCGGGGATGCTTGAGATTGCGGGGGAAAACCTTCTGGCGCGGCTTGCGGAGGCGTACCATCTGATCAGTCGCGGCCAGTCGGATCAGGAATTACTGCTGGTTGGGCTGCGCAAGCTCAGAGCCGGGCTCAGCGATCCGGGAGCGCAAGCTCTTCACCATGCAAACGAAGCGGCAAGGCTCTACAGCCTATGTGAGCAAGCTATTGAAGCTGAGACGATTGCCGCCATAACGGATTTGCTTCCCGCCCTGCAGTCAGTCCGGTCAGAGGACAAGTCATTCGAACTGGCCGATCTGGCTGACACGCTGCATGAACTGATCCCGGCTGCGAAATCCCTCTTCGCCTATGAGCGGGTGGACTCTACACAAGACCGGTTGGCTTATCTTGCCGCAACCATCGAGCATTTGCACGAAGTCGATCGGAAGGCGCGTGTGTTGGGCGCGACAGACAGTCCCATTGTCCAGCGAATCGTTGACAGATGGTTGGCGATTGCGACCAGTAGGCTAGGCGATCTCAAGACACGGGCGCAAATCACCTGCCAGCTCGTGACCCACCGCACGTGGCAAAGCGACTCGATCACGTTGGCTCTGCGTCTTCACAACCAAGGACATGGCACCGCCCTGAACCTGCGGGTGAGCCTTTCTGAAGATCCGGGATATTCGCTGCTGGACGGGGTTGTCATCGTGGACCGGCTTGTGGCGGGCGACGAGATACAGGTTGAACTGCGCCTCCGGCCCCGCCAGGAACCGGGGGGGACGCACTTCCGGGCACGCTTTATCGTCCTGTACGATGATCTGCGCGGGTCAAACCAGGTCGAGCACTACGCAGACTTGGTTCACCTTGTTGCTCCGGAAGGCGCGTTCCAGTTCATCCCGAATCCATACGTCATCGGCACGCCGCTCAAGATGGGATCGCCGCTCTTTTTCGGACGTGAAGATGTGTTTTCCTTCATCCAGGAAAACTTTGCTGCCGCGCATCACAACAATCTCGTGCTGATCGGCCAGCGCCGCACCGGCAAGTCATCGTTGCTCAAACAGCTTCCGTTACGCCTGGGTGAGGGCTATGTCCCGGTCTACCTTGACGGGCAGAGCATCGCCCTCGACCCTGGCTTGCCGGCCTTCTTCTTGAATCTCGCCATGGAGATCAGTTACGCGCTGGAAGATCGTGGGGTGTCTTTCGAAGCCCCCAGTCTGAGCGACTTCGCCGAGCGGCCCGCCTATCACTTTGAGCGAAGCTTTCTTCGCCGGGTGCGGAAAGCCATCGGCGACCGACATCTGACGCTGCTCTTGGATGAATTCGAGGAGCTGGGATCCGCCGTGCGACGCGGCACCTTGGATGACTCGGTCTTCGGCTTCCTGCGCCATCTAATCCAGCACGGTGAGGGGATTAGCATGATTTTTTGTGGCACGCACCGACTGGAAGAGCTGCCGACCGACTACTGGAGCGTTCTGCTTAACGTAAGTCTTTACAGACATATCGGGTTCCTGACCTACCCGGAGGCGGTCGGCCTGATCCAGGATCCGGTTGCCCCCTTTGGCTTGCGCTACGATGACCTGGCGTTAGATAAGATCTGGCACGTCACCTCAGGCCACCCGTACTTCTTGCAGCTGCTCTGCCACAGTCTCGTCAATCACCACAATCGCTCACAGCGCAGCTACGTGACCGTAGCCGACGTCAACGCGGCTCTGGACGAAATCATGGCTACCGGGGAAGCACACTTCGCCCACCTGTGGACCGAATCCACCAGCGAAGAGCGTCTGATCCTGACGGCGCTCAGCCGGATGATGACGCTCACCGGGCGGGTCACGCCGGCGCAGGTAAGCGACTATCTCGCCGAGCGAGGCATCGCCCTGGACCGTCAGACAATCGGTAACACGCTTCACCGCCTGACCCTGCGCGATATTCTTGCAGCCAAGGCGGGCAGCGGTGGGATCGAGTTCGATGGCTCCTACCGCTGGCAGCTGGGCCTGCTGGGCCTGTGGGTAGAAAAGTACAAGTCGCTGGGTCGCCTGCGTGAGGAAACCCGTCCATGAGCAATCCTCATAGCCGCCGCGCCTCGATGGACGATTCCAGGATGTTCTTTGGGCGGGATCAGGAACTCAACGAGATCGCTGCCTTTCTCCGTGGCGACCAGTCGGTTTCGCTTGTTGGGCCGCGCAAGATCGGCAAGTCAAGCCTGTTGCTCCATCTGATGCGCCCTGAAATCGGCGGTGCGCTGGGGATAGGTGCCGAAAACCTGCTGGTCTATCTCGACGGTGAGGCGTTCAGCACGGCGCGGCATGACCGAATCTTCTCGCACTTCTGCACAGAGATGACCGCGGCTCTCAATGCACGCGGCGCAGACCCGGAACCCGCCCTGGCAGCCGCAATCGCCAACCCAACTCGCATCAACTTTGAGGGCGCGGTGCGGCGACTCAACCAGCATGGCGTGAGGGTGGTTTTGATCCTGGATCAGTTTGAGGGGCTGAGCGTCAATCCACATCTGGATTTGAAGTTCTTCAACGGGCTGCGCTCGGCGGCAGGACGTTACCAGCTTGTCTTCCTGACCGCATCCGCCCGCCCCCTCATCGAGCTGACTCACTCCAATCGCCCGATGGAGATTCTCTCCAGTCCGTTTTTCAACATCTTTGCGCCATCGTGTGTCGGGCTGCTGAAAGAAGAGGAATCCCGTGGCCTGATTCGTACGCGATTGCAGGCAGTCGACATGCCCGTGACACCCGCCCTTGAAGACTTCGTCTATGATCTGGTTGGCGGCCATCCACTGGGCCTGCAGGCCGCCTGCCTCCATGCGCAGGAAGGTCCCCATGATTTCGCCGAGATCGAGCGCCGGACGCTACAAGAACTGCAACTGCATTTCGACGTCTGCTGGCACGACCTCGACGCTGTTGAGCAAAATAGCCTGTTCCATCTCTCCGATGCAGTTCTGAGGGAGTCAGGCGATGCCACTGTCCGCGTCGCGCTGCGCGATCTGGTGCAGAAATGCCTGCTTGTACGCGGCCAGGGGTTGTATCGGTACCCATCGAGGGCGTGGGCAGAATTTATAGCGGCGCAGGCAGCAGGATGATGGCGTTCCGCCTACGTAGACTGAGTCCAAGGGGCCCATTGTCATGAGGCGAAGAGCTATTGGCGCATCGGGACTTGTTCTGGCGATTGCGTCCATACCGCTACTTCCATTCCTGGTAGGGACTGTGATCAATGAAAGAAATAGCGGAGCACCAGGGCCCTTGCTGTTCAACGCATGGCTAGTCCTGCACCTCCCCGCAGACACCGACAGCCGGCCTTGGCCGGAAGATGCTTCTGCACCTGATCCAACAGGAGCGGAACCGTGAACGACTGTCTTTTTGTTTTCCTTGTTGTTACGTTAGGGTTCGGTGGGTTGTTTGGGTTCGTGTATCTCATCGCGCGGAGCAATGAAGCCCAAGCGCGAACTGGGGAACCTTCTTGGTTAATCCGAGTGACCGGCATTGTTGTTTTCGGAGCACTGGCAGTCAGCGGCCTGAGTGACATCGAGCCTATGTTTCTCATGTTTCTTGTGCTGGGGTTGTTGGTCCTAGCTTGGTTTGTGGTGCGCACCCGCAAAGCATGGTCGCTGGACAAACATGACCGCGAAGCGGCCGCGCCAATGGTCCTCAACGACGACGCGCTTCCGGGGCCGCCTTATCCCTCCTTGATGCAGACCCTCCTTTCCAAAGCCCTACCTCAATGGCGGGGCCAACCCCAAAAAGGCGGATCAATGGAACACAAGTCAGAACAAGGCATTACGAACTGGCAGTGGGTAGGAAAGCCGGAACGAATAGGGATTGCGCTCGTGACCCTTTTCACAGGTGTATTGTGTTGGGGAGCGCCCACCCCGTCGCCGGTTGCCACGTTGCCGGCCAACCCCAATACGTTTCGGATTGTCGCCGAGAGCGAGGTCCAATCGCTGCAAGACGCCGGCATTCTGGACGATTTCACCCAAGAGACGGGCATCAAGCTAGAGATCGCCTATTGGGGGCCAGTTGACATCAGGAACGCCGTCAGCAGCCTCAGTGAGGATAACCCCAAGACGGTCGATGCCTATTGGCCTGGCAGCTCTCTTTGGCTTCCCGGCTCCTCCGGTGTTGAGCCAGTATCGGTCATGAAAACCTACGTGGTTCTCGCCGTCGATCCGGAGTCCGCCAGGGAGCTTGGGTGGGACACACACAAAGGTATTACCGCGGCTGACCTGGTCGACGGTGTTCGGTCTGGCAAGATCAATCTCGCCATGACTTCAGCCTCCCAGAGCACTCCCGGCGCGACCTTCTACCTGGCGATGTATACTGCCCTCACCGACAAACGCGTCCTTACCTCCGAAGACCTGGAGGATCCGCAGGTGTTCGACGACCTCAAAGCCATGCTGGCAGGCGTTGAGCGCTCCGCCGGCAGCCTTGACCATCTCAAGCAGGTCTTCGTGGACGACAAAGTGTCCGGGGCGAACCGCTTCAACGCCATTGTGATCTACGAGAGCCTCGCCATCGAGATGAATAGGGAGCTTGTCGCCCAGGGTCGGCCGCCCATGACCATCTTCTATGTGACGGGCGCGACGGCCGTCGCCGACGTTCCCATTCGCTTTGTAGACAACGGGGATGACAGCCGCCGAGAACAGTACGACCAGCTCGTTGGCTTTCTCACCAGGCCGGATATCCAGCAGAAGATTCAGGCGCTTGGCTGGCGCACCAACCCCATTGGAATGGTCCTTGAGAACGCCGATCTCTCTGAGTTCAATCCCGACTGGGGAATCAATACCACCACCGAGTTTCGGGAAATGGTCTTCCCCAAGCCATTCGTGGCTCTCGCCGCGCTCAACCAGTATCAGAGCCTCTTCCGCAAGCCCAGCTTTACCGTGTACTGCCTTGACTACTCCGCCAGTATGGAAAGCAATGGCGGCCGGGAGCAGATGATTGATGCGATGGATCTACTGCTCGATCAGGAGCGCGCCTCGGAGGTGTTGCTGCAAGCTACGCCACAGGATGTGACTGTGGTCTATGGCTTTTCGGACATGACAGTACAAATTGGTAACGCGCTCGAAGGCAACGATCCAGGAGCGCTCAAAGCACTTTCGACTCTGATTACGACTAGGGGCACCGGTAGCGGCACGGCCTTGTTCGATTGCGTCAAAGCCGCCCTGGCCTACATCGCCGACCGCGACAATCCCAAATACGGCTACTCCGTCATCGCCATGACCGACGGTCAGTCCAATACAGGAGCGACAGCCACTGATTTTGAGAACTACTACAGGGGTCAGAACCTCAACATCCCTGTCTACGGTATCGCTTTTGGCTCGGCTGACGTTTCTCAGATGAGTGTGTTCGTCAACACGGGCGGGGCCGTTTACGACGGTCGTCTGGATGTGGCGGCCGCCTTCCGCCAGGCGAAGGGCAACAACTGAAGGTATCGTCACGATGCGAGACGAGAGTCGGCGCCTCACGAGAAAGGAAGCTGTTGCCCTTGGAATAGGCATTGTCGTGGTGATCATCGTTGCTCTCATCACCACGCGCACTCGCCCGCTTCTATTTCCTGTTAGCTTCCTCCTGAGCCTTACGCTCGGCGCCATGGCCGCCTATGGGGCTCTCAAGCTTCTGGATCCCCGGACCCCGACGGACTTGCTTGAACACGAGATGAGCGCCAAGTTCCGCTTGATGCTCGAGCAGCTTCAGGAGATTGCCTCCAGAACCGAGCAGGCGAGCCGCAACGGCCGTCTCAACGCGGAGACATCCGGCCGCCTGGCAGGCATCGCTTCCTGTATGGGCATGATCGCGCGGCGTTATCAGGAGCGATCGCGTGACTTCGCAGGGGCCTCCTCGGCGCTCCTAATTTTCCAGGAATTCGACAGGGTTCTGGCCCACTATCTCAGGATCAAATCGGGCGAGCAGTTTCTGGATCAGGATACGAAACGGACGGAAATCGCCCAGACGGAAACCCGGATACTCCCGATTGTCGAAACTGCGCTGGAAACCTTGGGCAGGCAGCTCGACTCCGGCCAGGTCGTCGACAAGAAGATATCCGAAGGCACCCTGGAAAGTATGTTGCAATCGCTCAACCTGATTGAGTCCTTGAAAGATCACATAGGGTAGCCACCGCAGACCGAGGAGATTGGCCATGACGGGTAGAAGGAATGTCATTACCGGGATCGTGCTGCTGGCTGTGGTTGCCGCCGCGGTCAGACTGCTCATACCACCGCCGCCTCCCACCCCCACGCCGACTCCCGCCCCCACGCCGACTCCCGCCCCCACGCCCACGCCGACTTCTACTTCCTATACCGAATTGAATGTCTTCGGTGGGTATCGCTTCTTCGAAGATGAAGAAATCATGGCGATCTTGCATGACAGGTATGCGATTGATGTAGTCGGTGAGTTCCGCAAGGGCACATTTGACATGTCCACCGACTACGTAGACGAGGATTGCATCTTTCCGGGCAGCAAGACCGGAATCGACAATTTTGAAGCCGAGCACCCCGACGTGATCCGGCGATCGGAGGCGGTCTTTCAAGCTCCCATTACCGTCTATACCTGGAAGGAGTTCCTGCCCTCACTGGAACAGGCCGACCTTGTTTTCACTAGGGATGGCGTCTATTTCCTGCGTATGAAGCCTCTGATCGACGCCATGCACGAAGACAAGCAGTGGCTTGACCTGGGAGTTGATATTCCGGGATACGTGAACGTGGAATCGACCGATCCGCTCGAGAGTTCAAGCGGAATGATCTGGCTGGCGCTCATGGCAAGCTATCTGGTGCCAGGCAACGAGACGGGTGGCAGGGTGGTGACATTGGATGATCTCATTGACAATGACATCCTACCGGTGTTGCGCAAGTATTGGGAGAACCAGGGTAACCAAACCATCACCACCGGGAAACTGTTCCCCAGATTCATCACGACGGGCGCAGGGATGCCGATGATTGTTGCTTATGAAAACAGCTTTATTGGCTGGTACGAAGCGTTACCTGACGACCAGAAACCACAGGCAGATCGAATCGTGGGTATTTACCCTCAAGTGACGATCAGTACCGAACACAGTCTGGCCTCTCTCACTCCCGCCTGCGACCAACTTCTCGAAATGTTCATGACCGACGCCGAGATTCAGCGACTGGCTTGGAACAACTATGGGATGCGCAACATCGCCGGGGGTATCGGCGCCCGCCCGGGTAGCGCTAGCTGGATCGCCGTAACCGTCCCCTATGTCCCGGAGCCAAAGACAGATGTGACCGACGCCCTCGAGGCGGAATTGAGCCGGTAGCTCAGTCCCTTTCAGCTTCCAATAGAAAGGCAAACCCATGGCTGACGCAATGGTAGATCCCAAAGAGGCGAACAGCATTGTCACGATGCAGCAATACTCCAAGGAGATCAAGAGGTCGCCTGCTCTCCCGCCATTGTCGGATAAGGACATGGCCCGCGCCCGGGAGCTGTCCAGAGCCCTGATCCGTACGGAAGACCAGTTGGACGACATCGTCCTCTTTGGCAGCGACGCCCACAACGCCGTAGCGCAAATCACGAGAGACATGCTACGCGGAGTCCGGGTCAATGCCATGGACGATGTGATCCACATATCGGATCACGCTCTGGTTCAGATCAACGCGCTCGACCTGGGAGAGCTCACCCCCGCGGCCCGTCGCTACCTTCTCGTTCTCCGGGAATCCACCGCGGCCATCAGGCATCGGATCGAAAAGTTCTTCAGGGGTTACGAGCTGGTCAATTCTCGGTTGGAATCCCTGGTTGCAGAAATCCTTGGCAAGGAGACGGAGTCAACCAAGCGCTACTATGCAGATGTTGAGCTCGAAAAGGGGACCTTCGATGTCATGCTCGACGCACGCATCAAGCTGGCAGCCATCCGGCTCTTTCTGAATGGCGACTATGGTTACGTGGAATGGGATCGCCGCCAGAAGCTGGTGGCGGAGGAACAGGCCGCGGCCGGGCGCGAGACTCGTTCGGTGGACTTCGTGATTGTGGCGGCGGCTGAGCGTTACGCGAAGTACATTGAGCGCCTGGAGATGAAAGGCGCCTCGCTTTCGCAGGCGATTCTCTCGGCCTACCAGACAGGCGTCACCATCCGCTTGATGCGCGAGAATGAGAACATCATTCGCCAGAAGCTGGTCGAAGTTCGCACCGAGCTCGTCCCGCAATGGCGTACGCTCATCGCCATCGCCTACAGCGCCTATCAACAACGGGGCATTGCTGCCTTCGTGGGCCGAGTCCGGGACGCTGAAAGTGAATTGCGTAAGAAGGTTGGTGAGCAACTGGAAATGGCAACCAACGGCGTGGCCGATATGGTCACCCAGCAAACCTTCGAACCCGAGGCCATGGTCTACTACCACGATAAGCTGGTAAAGTCGCTCGAAACGCTGAAGAGCGCTTCGATTGAGGCCAGGAAGATCCGCAGCGCCGCCGAGGCATTTACCGAAGAGTACATTGCGAAACTGGGAGAAGCCGTCGTTGCGACTTCTCTACGCGCTCAGCAAGACTAGCTCGGTGGTCCAGAAGTGACTGCGCTGCAATTGAAAAGGAGCATTGGTAGAGTGGCCTCCAGATGGCGGGGATCCTCTCCAGCAGACATGGCATCGTTGAGCTGTGGGACGGACCTCGCAGGAGCCTACCACAACCGCGGGTTAGCCTATCTCAGCAAGGGTGACTACGACCGCGCAATCGCCGACCTCGACAAGGCCATTCAACTCGGCCCAGGCGGCGCAGATGCCTACAACAACCGCGGATGTGCCCGCGGCAACAAGCGCGACTACGACCTGGCCATCGCCGACTTCGACAAAGCCATCCAACTCAAGCCGGATCTCGCACGAGCCTACTTCAACCGCGGATATACCAACGGCTTGAAGGTAGACCACGACCTAGCCATCGCCGACTTCGACAAT
This sequence comes from uncultured Anaerolineaceae bacterium, assembly GCA_964448245.1. Lineage (GTDB taxonomy): Bacteria > Chloroflexota > Anaerolineae > Anaerolineales > E44-bin32 > DATEVL01. Next base: position 41,542 of record CAYUWF010000002.1, read on the forward strand.
GCCATCCAACTCAAGCCAGATTGCGCAGAAGCCTACAAGAAACCGCGGAACTGCCTTCCACAGCAAGGGCGACCACGATCGGGCCATCGCGGACTTCGACATCGCCATCCCGCTCAAGCCAGACGAGGCAGTGGTCTACTTCAACCGCGGGCTGGCACTTGCCATGAAGCGAGATAAAGATAATGCCATTGCCGATTTCAAAAAGGCTTTGGCATTGAGCAGTGACTCAAATCTGCGGCAGGCCGCGGAGAAGGGCTTGCGCGAGTGGGCGCCGGGGTGATCAAGGCGGCCGGTGTAGGCCCGAGACTAGTCAGCGCTGCGTGGCGCGCCTCCGCGAAGCCGCCTGCCTTGGAACAGAAGACGGCGGCGATCGGCAAGCATATGCCGTGGGAGGGCCTTGCTGCCGTCCTTTGGGGCAGCGGTGACTGTCGGGATGCGGGGATTCGAAGCTGAGGCTGAGCGGAAAGAGGCTGCCCACAGCGCTGGATCAGGGGGAATACGTGATTGCCAACGTGCGCCGCAGGGACATATCCTGAACCTCAAATAGCGCTCGCATTCCACAAAGGCTCTTGTCTGCCTGCACTGACCCGATATTGCCCCACAATCTCCCCTCAATTCCGCCGTAATTCCACCGGCCCTGTTCTTAACGCCGGCTGGGATCAGCCGTACCATGCAATCAAGTCAATGCCCACGACGGCATCGTTGGTCTACGGAAGAACCAAGCATGATGCAGGAGGCTCCAATTTCGGCACAGCCTCTCGAGACGCGGCCAGGCCGGCGAAGGTGGCCATGGGTCGCAGGATTCGCCACTGTCTTGTCGGTTGTGATCTGCAGTGCCCTATCCCTATCGCTCTCGACAGTCTTGCCCAAACTTGCAGAGTCGCTAGACTTGGGCGAAACGCCGCAACTCCACGACGAAGACTACGCTATGGCGGGGCGCGCGCTGTCAGAGAGATGGGACAGCGACGCCAGCATCCCCACCGCGAGCACATACTGGAGTTTTATCTATGTTTCTGGCCAAGAGACCCAAGTTTGGCTGGTCCTCGAGATTTCCTACACAGGCACGTGCAACTCAACATCCAAGGACCCATGTGAGGCTCTCGTGGATGAGCTCGCACGCATCGTATTCGATAACTATGCGCATGTTGACGAGCTCGCAGGAATTGAAGTCGCTATCACGAATTACTCCCATTTCGGCCCCGTTGAGTTCTCGATCACTCCCCTTGACAAGGCTCTCACCATCGAGGAATGGCGGAGGGAGTTGTCGATCGATACCAACATACTTTGTCAGACCGGATATAAGGATTGTTAATACACTCTGTTCTCAGATTTCACACTTCATGTAGACGTTCCGGAGCTAGGCTTTGCTGGCCGCGCGGCTCAGCTCGAGGTCGTTAAGCGGCTCCGGCCGCAGGCACGGGGCGTCGCACGCCCCACCCAGAAGAAAGGGCAGGCAAACATGGATCCCGCACTTTCTAGCCCCAAACCGCGAGGAATCTCATCCGGGCGCCCTCTTCTTTACGCTTGCCTGGGCTGCTTCGCCGCAGCCCTCCTGCTCTCCTGCGTTCTTTGCCTAGGCGGACTCATCTGGTTCATCTCGCTCCCTGAAGGCGGCGTCAGGCTCGGAAACGAGATGGAAAGGTATGCCCTCGATTACATCGCAGAGCACAATCTCGTCGAGGCTGACGAAACCGTCCTCGCCTACTACGACGCTACCTTCTCGGGAGATGGAACAGAAGCGGCGATTCTTACTGATAAGCGCCTGATCTACCACCTCCAAGGCACCACCACGAGCATGCTCCTCCAGGATATCGTTGATGTTCAGCACCGCGAGGACCCCCTTCTCGGCGACATCATTGTGGCGATCGCAAGCTCCGGGCAAACAATGAGACTCGAAATCGCTCGCTGGAATGACGGAGCGACATTCCACAGCATCCTCCTCAATGCTTGGCACAACTTGGTTTCGCCTTCTGAAATTCCTGCGGAGGAAGGATCGGGGCTCGAAATGCCCACGATCTCCGGCCTCGGTGATTGGGAGTGGGACGGCGAATCGGATGGCTATGAATACTTCATCGCCAGCGCTGAGGATATTCACGAAGACATCAGGGATTGCGTTACGGATGACGTTCTGAACAGCGGGATGGACCTGCACACGGTGGAGGCCACCATCTCGACCCATGGTCATGGTTGGGAGACCCTGTTCACCTTCTGGATGGCCGATCTTGATCCGGGGGCATCCGGAGAGTGGGTGGTCGAGATCCAAAACTCTCTCGGGTTCCTGATGCTTAACGATGCTTCCGAACTCGACACCGGTGGTCTCGAGCCGCCTCCAACCTTGCAATCCGTTTCAACGTTCAGCGAGCTCGGCTACGATCTGAAGGTCTTCGATCTGAAGATCCCGACCCTTCACACGAGCGCCGTCGCCGCCGCGGAAGGCCTGCGGCCATGGTTCACGGAGCTCACGCTGAGCGTTCGAGCGGAGACGCCCAGCGGCCCTGCATGTGATGAGTTCAGTCCCGCGGGCTAGCCTCGCTTACCATGGGCCCAACTACTCGCTGGAGCCCCTTCGACTGCGCCCCTCGGGGCTCCGCTCAGGGCAGGAGCAACGATCCGGACCGCGGGCGAAAATGGCGACGAGGCTTGGCTGCGGGGTCGTCGTAGAGTGGGGAGGGGCTACCTGAGCTCGTCCCGGGGGACACGGAGGTGGGGTGAGACGCCGACGCACCCCCAACGAAGGTGGAAGCTGACCAAGGCGTGTGGTCGTAGGGGCTCAGTTTACCCTCGGCTTGCCCCCGGTTCTCGCGGGGGTATTGGCGAGTGTGCTCGAGGCCGTTAGGCGGGCATACCACCACACTCTCATATGGCTTACTACGATAGCATCGCGAAACGCTGGCACGAAACGACTGGCTACAAAGGCGGTGCTTTCAAGGAACTGGTCTTGAACAACATTCTCTTGGGCAAGCTGTCGGGAATTGACAACCGCTCCATCTTGGAACTGGGTGCGGGTAATGGTTATTTCCTGCCTTTAGTGTTGCGTCGTTTCTCAGGCGAAGTGCCTTCGAGTATTACTGTGACCGACCTGTCCCCGAGGCTACTCGAAATTGCTCAACGGCGGTTTAGGTTGACTGATGCCGGGTATCAAGTCCTGGATGTTCGCAAATCTTTACCCTTTGATGACGGCCAGTTTGATCTAGTCATTGCCTCCATGCTTTTCAATGAAGTGCCTTCGCGCGACTTCAGAAACGCGCTAAGCGAATGCTACCGGGTGTTATCGAGCGCTGGTCTATTGCTTATTGCGGTGACCCATCCTGACTTTGTCAATGGTTTGCGAAAAAGGGGATTGCTGAAAGCCACGCGCCAGGGGGTGCTAACGATGCCCGGCTCTGGCAGTCTCCGGCTTCCCGTGGTGATCAGATCGTTAGGCAGCTACAGGAGTGGCCTTCAAGCAGCCGGATTTCAGTATGAAGAGGAAGAAGGCTATCCGACTCCTGAAGTTCTAAACGTCAAGGCCGGTTTGCGGAACGCTTGGAAAGTACCAGTAGCCTTAGTTTATGCATGCAAGAGAGCCGGGTGAGGCCCGCCTAACACGCCAAACAGCCGACCCGCTTCGCGGTGCTCAGCAGGCGGCTGATGCTTTCGTTAGATGGCAACGAGCATGAAGCCTCTTAGGCCATGAATGTGTACGAGCTTGAAATCGGTGCCTCCACAAGGGGACCTAAGGGGTATCTTTGAGGAGGCTACCGAGGCGATGGCCTTCGTCACCACGCAAGTTACAACGCTTGCCCAGTATCCAAGCTGCATTCACTGGCATTTCAAGCGCGGCGGGGGCCGAGGCAAATTGGAGGTGACCTATTGGCCAGATCGGAACAAGGCCTGCCTGGCTTGTCCATCCGGCCGTGAGGCAGATTGGATCGGTCCAGTGATTTACGAATTCCGGAGCCTCGTCAAGATGCGAGCGGTTGGCAATCGCTAGCCGCCCCATGCGTGCCAGCTGACAATTCGCTGGTGCGGACGCCGCATTAGCGCACAGCCGTTAGGCCGCGCCACTCGGAACCGTGCCCAAACCTTTCCTTCCCCCGATCCCCCCTCCTCCCAAGGCCCAAGCTGCGCGCACCGGCTTCAGGCAATACTTGAAGCGCTGCGCCGCAACGATCGGCGCCTTCATCGCTGCCATCTGGCTTGTCGAGCTCACGAGCGCACTCTTCTTTCACGGCACACTCAAGAATCTCGGCATTCAGCCCCGTTCCATCGGTGGCCTCCTCGGCATCCCCCTTCACGCGTTGCTTCATCTCGACGCCGCTCATCTGTGGCACAACTCGCTCGGCATCCTGCTCCTCGGAGGTCTCGTCTTCCTCCGCCAGGAAACTCACTTCTGGGTGGTCACTTTCCTGGGCACCCTCGTTGGGGGAATCGGGGTCTGGCTTGTGGCCCGTCCAGGTGTTCATATCGGCGCCAGTGGGGTCATCTTCGCTTACTTCGCCTACCTCCTTTGCGCAGGTTGGTTTGAACGTCGCATCGGGGGCATCCTTCTTTCCGTTGTGGTGTTCGTTATCTGGGGCTCCCTGCTGTTTGGCCTCCTGCCTTTGCAGGGAGGGATCTCCTGGGAAGGACACATCTTTGGCCTTCTTGGCGGGGTGCTGGCAGCGCTACTGATTGCCCGGCACCGGAAGCGCAGACTGCGAACCGTTCCGAGGCATAGGTAACACATTGTCTAAGGACATGGGTAACATTTTCCTCACGGGAGGTGGGACCGATGGCCTTCAGAGGTGTTACCGTGAGCGAGCAGCGACAGAGGTTTTCTGGAAGACTACCAGCTGAACGGCTACCCCGTTTCCGAGCTGGCCGAGCGGTTCCAACAA
>CAYUWF010000002.1:46500-54115 GCA_964448245.1 uncultured Anaerolineaceae bacterium
AGACTACCAGCTGAACGGCTACCCCGTTTCCGAGCTGGCCGAGCGGTTCCAACAAAGATCCACGATACTCTGTCCAAAGTCGGAGGCAGGTGGGCTTGGCCAGCCGAGTGTTACCTACGCCCTGAGGATATCGTGCTACCCATGTCTTTGGACTGTACCGGCCGTACCGAGGCCTCGCGGCCGTCCGAGCGAGCGCGCCGGTCCTTTCGCCCGAAGTCCTCGATATCGCCGACTGGATGCGTCATTCAACGCGAACCGACGCCCGGTTTCTTCTCACCTCGGACAACCACGACTTGGCCGAGTGGCTGCCGTTCCTCTTCAGCCGCACGCCAGTCGTCTCTTCGTGGGGAGTAGAAGGGACAGGGGCCCACGAGGCTCAGCGCGTTTGAACGACGCCTTCGACGCTCGCGTCGCGGAGGAATCCTTGACACGCCCGGAGGGTCTGCTCCTTGGGGCCCGGGACAAACGAGCTGTATGCGGTCGTCCCTCGCTCGTTGGCCAACCTGGTCGGCGATTTCGTCGGGACCGATTCCTGGGGAGAGGTCTACCGGAATAATGCCTACCATCGTCTTCCTGAGGTCGGAGCAGTAGGTTCGCCGGTCCGGCCGAGGTCGGCGGCAGACCCAGACCCCGGTGACCTGTCCGGGAAGAAGGTCAGGATCGCCTCGCCGTCACCTCGCGCCACAGAAACCAATGTCCGGCGCGGTCGCCGGCGGCCTCGGGTTCACGGTCGTAGTACAGATCGTAGACGTTCCCGCTGTCGGTGCGGACGCGGAAGTAGAAACGCCCGACGCCCCACGAGCCGCGGCGGGCGGCCGTCGCCAGATGGGCCGGCGCCATGTTGTCGGCCATTCGGCCGCGGCGCTCGTAGCTGGTCCAGGTCGAGAGAACTTCCAGAACGAGGAAGGCTCGGCCGCCCCAGACGAACGAATCCGGCGCCGGGGGTTTCTTGGCCAGCGCCGCTGGGCGGTCGTGGACAGCCTGGACCTCGGCGTCGATGAACCGCACCGGCCGCCAGGCCTCGCTCATCGGGATAAGCTTCCCGCGAGCTTCAAGCTCGCGGGAGGCTCGTTGCTCACTCTTCCTCTTCCTTGCCGCCTTCCTTGTGGCGCGCGGCGATGATGCCCTCGGCCACGTGCTGCGGCACGACCTCGTAATGCGAGGGCGACATCGTGAACACGCCCCGGCCGCCGGTGATCGAGCGCAGCTCGCTGGTGTAGCGCAGCATTTCGGCGTGCGGGACCTTGGCCGTCACGACGCTGCGGCTTCGCTCGTTCTCCATCCCCTGCACCCGCGCCCGCCGCGTGTTCAGGTCGCCCAGTACGTCCCCCATGCTCTCCTCGGGAACCGTAATGCGCACGTCCATGATCGGCTCGAGCAGCACCGGCCCGGCCTCCTTAAACGCCGCTTTGAAGGCTTCGCGGCCGGCCGTCTCAAAGGCGACCGCCTTCGAATCAACCGGGTGTTCCTTACCGTCGGTCACCGCCACCAACACGTTTTCGACCGGATAACCGGCCAGGACCCCGGTCTTCAGCACGCTGCGCACGCCCTTCTCGATGGCCGGGAAGAAGCTGTGCGAGATCGCCCCTCCAACAACCTCGTTGACGAACTCGAAGGGTTCCTCGGGCAATGGCTCGACGCGCATGTGGACCTCGGCGAACTGGCCGGCGCCGCCGGTCTGTTTCTTATGGCGGTGGACCGCCTGCCCCTTGCGCGTGATCGTCTCGCGGTAGGAGACGCGCGGCTGCTCGGTGTGCAGCCCCACCTGGAATTTCGACTCGGCCTTGCGGATGGCGACGTCGATGTGCTGGTCGCCCATCCCCTGCAGGATCGTCTGGTTGGTGCTGCCCTCCTGATGCCAGGAGAGGGTCGGATCTTCTTCGCACAGCCGCGAGAGTGAGGCGCCCATCTTGGTCGAGTCGGCCTGCGTCTTGGGCACGACGGCGACGGCAAAGAGAGCGTTGGGGTAAGTCGGCGGAGGCACAACCAGGCTATGGGGCTTGTCCCCCAGGCTGTCGCCCGTCCCGGCCGCCGCCAGCTTGGCCACCGTACCGATGTCGCCGGCGTGGAGCACCTTCACCGCCATCTGCTCCTTGCCGCGCATGACGTGCAACGTCCCCAGCCGCTCCTCGGCGCCCTTGGTGTGATTCCAAAGGCGACTGTCGGAGGCCAGACTTCCGGAGAAGACCCGCAGATAGGTCAGCTTACCGACGAAGGGGTCGGCGGTTGTCTTCCAGACATAGGCGGCCAGCGGACCGGCGTCCGAGGCGCTCAGCTCCACTTCGCCCGAGGCCCCGGCCGCCTTCACCGGCGGAGCCTCGGCCGGGGAGGGCAACAGATCGAGGACCGCCTCCAGCAGCGGCAGAATGCCGATGCCCGCCGTCCCGGCCGTGGCGAAGACCGGTGCCACGCGACCGGCGTGCACCGCCGCCCGAAAGCCGCGGGCGATCTCTTCGGCGGTCAGTTTCTCCCCACCCAGATACTTCTCCAGCAGAGCATCGTCGCCCTCGGCTGCCGCCTCGACCACGGTCACCCGGGCCTCCTCGGCCGCTTCCTGAAGGTCAGCGGGAATCGCCGAGGTCTGCTTTCCGTCGCCGAGCCGGGCCTGCATGGCGAAGAGATCGATCACCCCCTTGAAGTCGGCCCCCTCCCCCACCGGGAGCTGGACCGGCACGAAAGACACTTCGCTCGACAGGCCGCGCACCGACTCCAGGGTGCGGGCGAAGCCGGCATTCTCGCGGTCCATCTTGCTGACGACGACGAAGCGCGGCCGGTGGAACTGGTCGCAGTAGTCCCAGACGATCTCCGTCCCGACCTCGACGCCGGCCACCGAGTCGACCAGCACCAGGGCGCTTTCCGACACCTGCAGGGCCGAGATCGCTTCGCCAACGAAATCGGTGTAGCCCGGGGTATCCAGTAGGTTGACCTTGGTGTCCCGCGCCTCCAGGGGGAGAACCCCGGTCGAGAGCGAGAGGCGACGCCGGATCTCCTCCTCTTCGAAATCCGATACCGTGTTCCCGTCTTCCACCTTCCCGACGCGCGTCGTGGCGCCGGTGGCAAAAAGGGCCGCTTCGGCCCAGGAGGTCTTGCCCGCGCCGCCGTGGGAGACGAGCGCGACATTTCGGATGCGGTCGGTCGCGTATTCTTTCATAGCCTGGGGAGTTCCTCCCGCGGAGGCAACGTTCACCCGATTCTAAGGGAGGAGCAGAGGGCTGTCAAAGCACACCTCGACGAACCTCTCGCTTCGCCAAAGATAACACGGGTTACGCGTCGCCCCCGCGAAGGCGGGAGCCCAGCCCTTCCCCTGCTGGATTCCGCCCCCCACCTCCAGGGGGGCACCCTTCGAGGGATTGACGAGCTGGCTGCGGCGAGGCGGGTTCCCGATGTCCGGATGTTAGAATCGCCCCCGTGCAGCACTGGTTGAACCAGCATTCTTTCCTGGTAGCCGCGGCGGCGGCCTTGCTTCTGCTGGCAGCGATCCTCGTGCGCGACGGGGTCCGGCCGGCGGATTTCGTGGCGCTCGGCGGGCTGTGTCTGGGGCTGGCGCTGGCCTACGCGCTGCTCAAGCCCGGGGAAAGTAGCCAACGTCAGGCGGAGGTCGTGCGCGCCCGGCTCGGGCAGGGGCGACCGGTGCTGCTCGAATTCCAGAGTCCCTATTGACTGGGCTGTATGACGGTGCGACCCGTCGTGGACGCGGTCGAACGCGAGTTTGGAGAAAGGCTCGAGGTCATCCGGTTGAACGTCCAGGACCCTGCCGGACGCGAGTTGGCACAGGCGTACGGCTTCGAGTTCACCCCCACCTTCATCCTGTTCGACTCCGCGGGCGGCGAGATCTGGCGCTCGGTCTACTTGCTGGACCCGGGCCGAATCCGCGACCATTTGAATCCCCCTTGACTCCGCGGGCTACACTTCTGTTTGTCGAAGAAGGCCGCGGGGTGACCGCGCTGAGCGTCCCGGAGGGGATTGCGCTTCGTCGCGCTTCGCACCCCGGAGGGGGCATCCCGCAGGGGACCTCGCGGTCTACAATCCTGTGGGTGAAAGAAGGCCGCGGGGGCATCGCGCTTCGTCGCGCTTCGTCGCGCTTCGCATCGCGCTTCGCATCCCGGCGGGGACCCTGGAGAGGGTATCCCGGCGGGGACCCTGGAGAGGGCGTCCTGAAAAGGATCCCGCAGGGGACCCGGCAGCGGACCCTCCCGTCCCCTAGAGAAGTCCGCCAGTGAGCCGCCTCCGATTCGAACTGCGCTACTGGACGGGCCGGGCACCCTGGGATACCGGGATCACGCCGCCCGAGGTGATCGCCTTTCTCCAGCGGGCACCGGCCGGGCGTGCCCTTGATCTCGGCAGCGGGACGGGGACCAATGCCGTCACTCTGGCGCAGCACGGCTGGCAGGTGACGGGCATCGACTTCTCGGCGCGGGCGCTGCGCGCCGCCCGACGCAAAGCCCGCCTGGCGCACGTCTCCGTTCGATTCCTGCGGCGCGACGTGACGCGCCTGGACGATCTGCGCGGCCCTTTCGACTTCGCCCTCGACCTCGGCTGCTTCCATAGCCTCGACCCCTCATCCCGGCCGCGCTATGCCTCCACCCTGGCGCGCCTGCTTCGGCCGGGGGCGGTCTCTATGCTCTATGCCTTTCTCGATCCGGCCGAGGGCTGGCCCGCGGAATCTGATGTCTGCGAAGCCTTCGGAGGCGGATTCGATCTGACCGACCTCGAACACGGCGAGTTCAACGGCCGCCCATCCGGTTGGTTCACCTGGACCCGCCGAGCGTGAAGCGCCACGTGTTGGTCCTGTTCCTCGATGGTGTCGGGCTCGGACCGTCCGATCCGACGGTCAATCCGTTCGCCAGGGCGGAGATGCCGGCGCTCCGCGCCGCCCTCGGCGGCCATCGTCTGCTGGCCGAATCCGCCCCCTGCGTCGGCCCGCAGGCCACGCTCCTCTCGATCGACGCTTGTTTGGACATGCCCGGCGACCCTCAGTCGGCCACCGGTCAGGCGGCGCTGCTCACCGGCCGGAACATCCCGGCCGAGATCGGGGGGCATTACGGACCGAAACCAAACCCGCCGGTGGCGGCGGCCCTGCGCCAGGGGAGCCTGTTCTCGCAAGCGCTGGCGCGAGGCGGCCGGGCGGCGCTGCTCAACGCCTACCCGCCGCGCTACTTCGAGTTCATCGCCAGCGGCCGCCGTCTCTATTCTTCGATTCCTATGGCGGCCGCCAACGCCGGCGTCCCGCTGCGCACCGCCGAGGACCTCCAGGCCGGGCGCGCCCTCTCGGCCGATTTCACCGGGAAAGGCTGGTCCGAGCAGCCGGGATTCCCGCCGGCCCCCGTCTACGGCCAGGCCGAGGCCGGCGCCCGCCTAGCCGCCCTGGCGCGCCAGGTCGATCTGGCCTGGTTCGATTTCTGGCCGAGCGACGTCGCCGGCCATCGCTCCGACATGGATCAGGCCGTCCAGCTCGTCGAGCAGCTCGATGGCGTCCTGGAAGGCCTCATCGAGGCCTGGCGCGACGGCCCGGACCTTGCCATCATCACCTCCGACCATGGCAACCTGGAGGACCTCTCGGACCGCGGCCACACCCGCAACCCGGTGCCGGGGATCCTCATCGGGCCGGCCGATCTGCGCGCGGCGGTCGCTCCGCGGCTGCGCCGCCTGACGGACTTCCACGACGTGATCCTGGACGTGATCTTCGGCGGGGTAGGGACGGACAACACGGGTTCACGATCAGCCCCCACCCCTAACCCCTCCCCCGCATGAACCTGCCGTGCACACAGTCGGACTCGTGCGGGGGAGGGGAGGGAGAAATTCAGGAGGAAGGGGGCGGCAGAGCCGCCCCCTTCCTCCTGAAAGAACCTCCCTCCCCCTGCAGGCCTTGATGGCAGGGTCCCGGTCCTTCATGCAGGGGGAGGGAAGGGTGGGGGTCGTTGGTCAACCCTAAGGCTGGTGATGCATCGTGCGAATGTCGATCCGGCACTTACGTGTTCCCCTCGATCCGCTTGACGCTCCCGCGCGCGCCACGGTAAGATGCTGCGGAAACCGCGCACACCATGACCGTCAACAGCGAAGACCTGCGCCAGTGGATGCGCCAGTGGGCGAGCGGTGTGACGTTGGTCACGGCGCAAGACCCCCAGGGTCCGCACGGGATGACGGTCAGCTCCTTCTCCTCGCTGTCTCTCGATCCGCCCCTGATCATGGTCTCCCTCGAGCAGGGAACCCGCACGCACCAGATGGTGCGCGAGGTCGGGCGTTTCGCCGTCGTCATGCTGCGGGCCGAGCAGCGCGAGTTGGCCGAGCGCTTCGCCGGCGGCGTTTCGGACAGCGACCGCCGCTTTGAAGGCGTGCCCCATCGCCCCTCACCGGACGGCACGCCGATCCCGGACGATCGCCTCGCCTACCTGGACTGTCAGGTCGTCGAGTGGCACCCAGCCGGCACACACACGATCTTTATTGGCCGCGTCACCGGGGGCGAGGCGGCCGACAAGGGATCACCCTTGCTGTACTACAACCGGGGCTACCGGCGGCTGGCCAGGTAGAGCCGACGATGCTCGGGCCCGAGGACCGCTCGACCTTGCTCCGGCTGGCCCGGCGCGCCGTCACCCTGGCGGCACGCGGTCAGCCTCTGCCGCCGGTCGAGACCGACTCCCCCTCCCCAGCGCTGCGCGCGGCAGGAAGTGCCTTCGTAACCCTGACCCAGCGCGGCGCCCTGCGCGGCTGCATCGGCGGGCTCGAGGCGCGCCAGCCGCTCGCGTCCGACGTGTGGGAGCACGCCTACGCCGCGGCGCGCGAGGACCCGCGTTTCGGCCCGGTGCGCCCCGAGGATCTAGACAGCCTCCACATCGAAGTATCGAGCCTCAGCCCTCCATCGCCGCTCAACGTTCCACCCGACCAACTCACCACCGCCCTCCGCCCGGGTATCGACGGGGTGATCCTGCGCCGCGGACCGCTGCGTGCGACCTTCCTGCCTCAGGTCTGGCAGAAAGTCCCCGACCCGGTTGAGTTTCTCGACATGCTCTGTGATAAGGCCGGCCTCCCGCGATCTGCCTGGCTCCGCGGCGAGGTGGAAGTCCTGGCCTACCAGGTCGAGAGCTTCGAGGAGACGCCTCCCGGCGGCGCCTCGGCCTCGCGCCCCGTCTTAGGAGTCTGGTGACAAGCCCATTCCGTCTCTCCTCGTTTCTAACCGCCGCTGGAATCCCCGGCTGTAGTAGCAGGTTGCTGAAAAATCCTCTTCCCACCTCACCTGCACCGCATGCGGTGCGCCGCACACCTGCCCTCCTCGCCAGGACACCGAGGCGGTGTGGCGGGCGGTGCCAGGGGGTGCAGGTGTCGCGAGGATCAGGGGTGAGGGTTTGACGACCGTAGCCATTTTTCCGCAACCTACTAGCGGAAGGATGGGTCCGGGCAAAGCACAATACGGCGGTGGCAATAAAGTTGAAGACCGCAGGCCTCCCAGGCGCGCTTCATCGATGGATCTCTGAGGCGGGACGCTAGCCCCGCGAGCGGATCTTGCGCGATACGCTGCCCCAGATCACGCCCCACCTGCGCGTGGGCTGGCATTGGCCGGATGCGCTCGGCGCCATGCGCTACCCGGCCTTCCGCTGGTTCTTCTTCGGCCAGCTCATCT
>CAYUWF010000003.1:0-6113 GCA_964448245.1 uncultured Anaerolineaceae bacterium
AGGATGGCGGCCTCGTTCACCAGGTTCTCCAGGTCGGCGCCGACGAACCCGGGCGTCGCCTTGGCGACCTTCTCCAGGCTGACCTGCTCCTCGAGCGGTTTGCCCTTGGCGTGCACTAGCAGGATCTGCTCGCGGCCGCGCATGTCGGGCCGGTCGAGGATCACCCGTCGGTCAAAGCGACCCGGGCGGAGCAGCGCCGGGTCGAGCACGTCCGGTCGGTTGGTGGCGGCCATGATGATGACGTTGGTGTCGGTATTGAAGCCGTCCATCTCGACCAGCAGCTGGTTGAGCGTTTGCTCGCGCTCGTCGTGGCTGCCGCCCAGGCCGGCGCCGCGCTGGCGCCCGACGGCGTCGATCTCATCGACGAAGACGATGCACGGCGAATGGCGCTTGGCCTGCTCGAACAGATCGCGTACACGGCTGGCACCGACGCCAACGAACATCTCGACGAACTCCGACCCGGAAATCGAGAAGAAGGGGACTCCGGCTTCGCCGGAGACGGCCTTGGCCAGCAGCGTCTTGCCGGTGCCCGGCGGCCCGATGAGCAGCACGCCCTTCGGGATGCGAGCGCCCAGGCTGATGAACTTCTCCGGCTCCTTGAGGAACTCGACGACCTCCTGCAGTTCCTCCTTGGCCTCGTCGACTCCGGCCACGTCCTGGAAGGTGACCGCCGGCTGGTCGCCGGTGAACATGCGCGCCCGGCTCTTGCCGAAAGCCATCGCCTGATTGTTCGTCCCTTGCGCCTGGCGCAGCATGAAGAAGATCAGCCCGACGACCAGCAGTCCTGGAAGCAGATACGTCACCAGGCCCAAGACCGTGTTCCAATCGCTGGGCTGTTTGATCTCCCAGACAACGGCGGTGGACGCCAGCTGCTCGGGAGTCACCCCCAGATCGAGCAGTTGCTCGACGGCCGTCGCCGTCGGCTCCTTGCGCGTGATGCGCCTGTCGCCGTTGCCGAAGACGACCTCCAGCTCGTTCTCGTCGACGATGACGCGTTTGACGTCGCCGCGCCGGATGGCTTCGGCCAACTGGTTGAAGTAATAAGGTTCGGCCTGGGTCTGGGTCGAGCGGAACTGAATGACCAGGGCGGCCACGATCAACAACAGGATCAGGAGAACCGCGGTGTTCCGACCGCGCGGGGAATTCAAGCTCTACCTCCTCAAGACACTTCGCCTGGCCGCCCTCGGAGCGGCGAGTTGCGAATTATACCTCACGCCCTCGAACATCCGTCTTAGAGTTACGTAAGCGGGCAGGCGGGGTAGCGCAGGCAGGCCCAGAGCCACACAGGCAGGAGGCCTCCGAGCGCCAGGAAAGCCAGGAGACCGAGAGCGACGGCGATCCAGTCCAAGCCCCCCGTCGCTGGCGGCGGCATGACGGCCGTTGGCGCATCGGCATGGATCGGTGGTGCCTCCGGGAAGGAGGCCGGATGCGGGCGCGCTTCGCCTGGGGGAGTCAACCCGGCCAGGACACGTCCCAATTGATCGGCCGTCCGATAGCGGGCCGACGGCTCTTTCGAGAGGACTTTGAGGATGACCTGATCCAGGGCCGGAGGGACCTCAGGGTTCAACCTGCGCGGGGAGGGCGGGGGCGCATGCAGATGCATTTCGGCCAAGGATGCAGAGTCATCCGCCTGGAAAGGCAACCGACCCGTCAGCGCCTCGAACAAGATCACTCCCAGCGAGTAAACGTCGCTGGCGGGGGAGGGCGGGCCTCCGGCGGCCTGCTCAGGCGCGAAGTACTGTGGGCTGCCCCAGACGAATTCGAAGATCTCCAGCGGGTCGATCGTGGACAGGGCTCGGGCGATGCCGAAGTCGGCGATCTTCGTGCGGCCGTCGGGCGCGACGAGGATGTTCTGCGGCTTGAGGTCGCAATGGATCAGGCCGGCCCGGTGCGCGTAGCCAACCCCGGCACAAGCCTGGGTCATGATTCCGAGAGTCTCGTCGACAGCGAGTCGCTGGCGCCGCCGCACCAGGGTCTTGAGGTCGGTCCCGCTCACCAACTCCATGACGAAGAAGTATTCGTGAGCGTCGACGCCGAAGTCGTGGATCGTGACGATGTTGGGGTGGGAGAGATTGGCGGCGGCGCGGGCTTCCTGCAGGAAGCGCGCGTGAAAGGCCGAATCGGAGATCAGGTCTTCCCGCAGGAGCTTGATGGCCACCATGCGCTGGAGCTGAAGGTCGCGAGCCTGGAAAACGTGGGCCATGCCTCCGGTGCCGAGGCGGCTGAGGAGCTGGTAGCGGCCGGCCAGCGTCGAACCGAGGGTGGGGTCGCTCATGGCGCGCCCATTCTACGTGTGACGGAGTCTGGGGGCAATGACCGCGCGGCGCGCACGGCGGGCAACATCTGTCATTCCAAGCGCCCCTGAGCGGAGCCGAAGGGGCGCGACAGCCGGCGGACTGCGCCCGCACCGCCCGCCCGGGCAGTTCTGCAACTGTCGCTCGGCCTTGAGGGCCTTCGCTTCGTGAAGCGCCCCGGAGGGCGGAATGGCGTGTGGGAATGATGGTCCCGCCGCGATAGTCTTCTCGACCATGGTCTACGCCCGCGCCCTCGCCTAGCGGAGTCCGCCTCCGTCCTTAGCGGCTCGTGCCCGCTGCGACGGGGCGCGAGCCCCGTCGGCTATAATCCGGCGAGGGAGCCGACCGGATGCGCGTGGCATGGGTCGTCCACAATCCAACTGCCGGAAGGTTCCCCTCGGAATCGTTGGTCCGCCGCGCGGCGGCGGTCTTCTCCTCCGCCGGCTGGTCGGTGAACTTCGAGACGGCGCAGCGGCGGGATCACCTCAAGGAGCTCATCCTCCAGTCGGCCAAAGCCTCGGCGGACGTCCTGGTCGTCGCCGGGGGCGATGGGACGGTCGGTCTGGCGGCCTCCTTGTTGCGCGGCACGAACACGGCCTTGGGCGTTCTTCCGACCGGGACGGCCAACGTCTGGGCGCGGGAGCTTGGCACGCCGCCGCCGCACTGGACCCAGCGCAACAGCATCGAACTCATCGCCGAAAGGCTCGTCAACGGCGAGGTCAGGCAGGTCGACCTCGGGGAAGCCAACGGGCGGGCGTTCCTGCTCTGGGCGGGCACCGGGCTGGACGCGCGCGTCGTCAACCTGATCGAACCGCGGGGCCGCCTGGCCAAAGTCCTGCCGACGGCTCTTTACGCCGTCCACACGCTGCGCAGCGCCCACGGCTGGGACGGCCTCGACCTGGAGGTCATCTGGCCGGGCGGGCGAGTTCGTGGCCGCTATCTTGTGGCGGTGGCGAGCAACGTCCGCTTCTACGGAGGCGGTCTGCTGCGCCTGGCGCCGGAAGCGCGCGTGGACGACGGGCTGCTCGATTTCTGGATTCTGGAAGGCCACACGATCGGCGACACGGTCGTGCGCCTGCTGCAGATCGCCCGCGGCGTCCATCTGACCGGCTCGGGTTTCGTCCACTTCCGTGCCGCCCAGGCGGAGTTTCGGGGAAACGGAAACCTACCGATGCAATTCGACGGAGAACCGGGGACGGTCCAGTCGCCGGTAACGCTCAAGGTGCTGCCCCGCGAGCTGCGGGTCCTCCTACCCAGCGGAGGCTCCGGCGGGCTCTTCCAGTCCGTAGAGAGCGAATCCCTGCAGGTGTGACGTGGTCGTGATGCGCCAGATCGTGCGGCGGCCTCTCTACTGGCTGCTGATCCTGCTCCCCTTGGCGATATTGCTGCCGGCAGCGGGTGCCTCGCCCAGCCTTATCCTTCTGGCGACGGCCCTGGCCATCATCCCGCTGGCAGGGTTGCTGGGGCAGGCCACTGAAGTGCTGGCGGCCTACTCCGGGCCGCGCGTCGGCGGCCTGCTGAACGCCACCCTCGGCAACGCCGCCGAGCTGATCATTACGATCATCGCCATTCGCGAAGGACTGCTGGAGCTGGTCAAGGCCTCGATCACGGGCTCGATCATCGGGAACTTGCTCCTGGTGCTCGGCGCCAGCATGCTGGCCGGCGGACTGCGCAACGGGCTGCAGACCTTCGATCGGCGACGGGCGCTCGGCGACTGCATCCTCCTGCTCCTGGCGGTCGTGGGGCTGGCGGTGCCGTCGCTCTTCGTCCAGGCCAGCGAGGGAATCCACGACGCGGGGGACGTCGAGGTCTTGAGCCTGGGTGTCGCCTTGCTGATGATCCTGACCTACGGCCTGGGGATGTTCTACAGTTTCCGCGGCGACGGCGCCCCCCTGACGCGGGCCTCGACCGAGGCAGCCCAGGTCCACGCCGACGGCTGGTCCCGGCGGACGGCGTTCATCGTCCTGGCCGCCGCCACAGCCGGCGTCGTCTGGCTCAGCGAGATCCTCGTGGGCCAGGTGGAGCCCGTCGTCTCCTCCCTCGGCATCTCGGAGTTCTTCCTGGGGGTCATCCTGGTGCCGATCATCGGCAACGTCGCCGAGCATCTGGTGGCGGTGACGGTGGCGATGAAGAACCAGATGAGCCTGAGCGTCGAGATCGCCGTGGGATCGAGCCTGCAGATCGCCCTCTTCGTGGCGCCGGCTTTGGTCTTCCTCAGCCTGGCTATGGGCAATCCTCTGACGCTCGTCTTCAATCCCTTTGAGCTGATCGCCTTGATCGGGGCGGTGATCATTGTCACCCAGGTCGCCGGCGATGGGGAGTCGAATTGGCTGGAGGGCGCCGAGCTCGTTGTCCTCTACCTGATTTTCGCCATCGCCTTCTTCCTCCTGCCTTCGGCATGAACTCACGGGGCGGGCCGAGCCGGTTGAGGAGGGACGTCGGATGTCTGTGGCCGGCTCTTGGTGTGGTGGCAGGACTCGCAGCCGGCGTCGTGTTCATCGGGCTGGGCGCGGCCACCCGCTCTGCGCGCGTCGCCTTCGAGGCAGCTACGCCCGCGGTGATCCGCGTAGCCGCGCCAACCGGCACCCCGACGCCGCTTCCGACGGTTCCGCTTCCGACCTCGACCGTTACGCCGCCCTCGGCCGGACCTGGAGGGCCGTTTCTCATCGGCGATCTGGTCGAAGTGTTCGGCACGGGCGGCGACGGCGTGCGGCTGAGGTCTGCTCCGAGCCTTGGCGCAGCCGGCGTCGGCCTGGGCAGGGAGGGTGAGACCTTCCAGGTAACAAACGGCCCGGCCGAGGGTTCCGGGCACGTCTGGTGGCACCTTGTCTCTCTTGGGGATGCGGGGCGGCAGGGATGGGCGGTGGCCGAATTCCTGCGGACCCTGCAGAGCCCCTGACGGAGAGCCGAGGCAAGGCGAGCGAGGGGCATGCGTCCGAAATCGGTCCAGGCATCGAAATCACGCGCCGAGCTGGTGATCGTCTGGGAGGACGGCCACCAGAGCCGCTATCCGCTGGCCGGCTTGCGCGCTGCCTGTCCGTGCGCGGAGTGCCGCGGCGGACATGAGGGGATGGCCCAGCCTGTTTCATCGGCGCTCATGAAGGCGAAGGCCGTGTCCGGCGCGGCGGCCGAGTTGGTCTCGCTAGAAGCCGTCGGCAACTATGCCATCCTTCCGGTTTGGGCGGACGGGCATCGTTACGGGATCTACTCCTGGGAGATGCTGCGCCGGCTGTGCCCGTGCGGGCAGCACGGCGGCGAATGAAGCGCGGGACTCGCACCGCGGGCGGCCTGTCCCCATGTCAGCTCTCCGACCCCAAGGCGCTCCCTCGAGCCACAAAAAGGGGATTCCTCGCTCGGCCTTGAAGGCCTCGCTTCGCAAAGCACTCCAGAGGGGCGCCATGACACGCGGGAGTGAGCGTCCGGCCGCAACGGTATCTTCGACCATGTCATTCCGAGCGCCCGAGCCTTTGGCGAGGGCGCGAGGAATCTCTGATGCGCGGCGGTCGCTCGACGACCTGCGGGTGCAGACCCATGGCCCCGAGGCGCCCGTTTTGAGTCACATCATCGGGATTGCTCGCCCCGTCCTGAGCGTAGCCGAAGGGCGGGGCTCAGAATGACAGGTTGATGGGGGTCGCCGCCCGTCCTGAGCGCAGCCGGAGGGCGGGGCTCAGAATGGCAGGTTGATGGGGGTCGCCGCCCGTCCTGAGCGTAGCCGAAGGGCGGGATCGGAAGGTTACTCTGAAATCGGAGGGGGAGATGGCGATCGACGCCTAGGGGCGGGTCTCAGACCCGCCCCTACAGATAATCCTTCAAGTTGTG
>CAYUWF010000003.1:6213-53166 GCA_964448245.1 uncultured Anaerolineaceae bacterium
CGACGCCTAGGGGCGGGTCTCAGACCCGCCCCTACAGATAATCCTTCAAGTTGTGCTGGACGGCGTAGGCGGCCGCCTCGGCGCGGTTGCGCACATTGAGCTTCGAAAGGATGCTGCTGACGTAGTTGCGCACGGTGCCTTCGCCCAGGTAGAGCGCCTCGGCGATCTGGCGGTTCGTCCGGCCCTCCGCCACCAGCTGCAGGACGTGCATCTCCTGCTGGGTGAGATCGGCGAAGGCCGAGGCCTCCTCTGCGCGGGCCGCCTTGCGCACCTCCTGGAAGACCCGCTGGGTGACCGCCGGATCGAGCAGGGCCTCGCCGCGCCCGATGGTCTCGATCGCCCGCACCAGGTCCTCACTGCCGATCTGCTTGAGGACGTAGCCGGCGGCGCCGGCGCGGATCGCCGAGAAGAGCATTTCATCCTCGGCGTAGGAGGTGAGCATGATGACCTTCGTCTGCGGGAAGCGGGTGGTGATCTCCTGACAGGCCTCGATACCGGATTCGCCCTTGAGGCGGATGTCCATCACGACCACGTCCGGCTGGTAGGCCGCCGTCTTGTCGACTGCCTCCCGCGCCGTGGCCGCCTCGGCGACGACCTCGAAGCTCGGGTGCCGCTCGAGCAGCGAACGCAATCCCACCCGGACGACTTCGTGATCATCCACCAAGATAATCCGTTGATGGGGCATCGCACCTCACACGCAGGCCGATTCTAGCGCGAGCCAACCTGGCGGGCAAGAACGCAAACCGGTTCCGCCAGGGAACCGGTTTGCGTACCGAGCGCGGTCGGCGTCGCCACTTTGCCTTGACGATGATCGTCTTGAGTTTGACCTCATCGGCCTCCGGCAGGGCCAGGGTCGGAACGCCGTTCTCGATTTTGGCACGGGCGCGATCGGCGACGACCGGTGCCGGGAGCGGTAGGGGGCGCGAGAGCTCGCCCGCTCGCGCTCGCGCAAGGAGCAGGCTGCTGAAAAATGGAGACCGGTGTCAAACCCCCACCCCGACGAAATCGCTCGTGCTCAGGCACTGTCGGCGGAGAGGCCATACAAGCTGCTCCCGGGAAGGCACCGGGACGGTGTCCGCAAGGGGTCGGGGGTCGAGGCGGGAGCGGGCTTTTTCAGCAGCCTCGTAGTACGTGACCTCCCGGGTTGCGGCTTCGTCGCTCATCGATCCACACAAGGTGAGCACGTCGCCCGGAACACAGATGTTGATGTCCTGCGCCCGGGACTCCGGGCAAGGTGGCCATCACCACGACCTCGTCGTTCGTCTGGAACAGGTCGACCGGGGGGAGGCCGGCGGCCTCCGTCCAACCCCGCAAGTCGGCCACGGGTTCATTGAAGAACCGGTCGATCTTCTCCCGCATGCTCAGCGGCTCCCGATAGGGCCATCGACCAAGGCGCGACCTCGTATCACGCCGCGGGGCGGCGTTTCTCGCATCCACTCTACGAGAGATCCGTCTGAGGGAGGTTAACGCCGAGCCGGCGCCGCCGGGCCGTGGGCTAGCCGCCCGGGGGCGCGGAACCGTCCGCCGCCTGGCGCCGGAAATCGACGAAACGGTAGCCGACGCCGCGCTCGGTCAGGATGTAGCGCGGGTTGGAGGGGTCGGGTTCGAGCTTCTGGCGCAGATAGTTGATGTAGAGCCGCAGATAGTGGGTCTCCTCGCGGTATTCGTACCCCCAGACCTTGGCCAGGAGCTGATCGTGAGGCACCACCCAGCCGGCGTTCTGCACCAGGTGGTAGAGCAGGCGGTATTCGGTCGGGCGCAGTCGCACGAGCTTGCCTTCCACCCAGACTTCGCGGCGGTCGAAGTCGATCTTCAGCCGCTGGTCAACCTGGATCGGCTCGTGGGGGGCGGCAGCCGGCGCTTCGGTGCGGCGCAGGACGGCGCGCACACGGCTGACCAGCTCGCGTGGGCTGAAGGGCTTGGTGATGTAGTCGTCGGCGCCCAGCTCGAGGCCGCGCACGCGGTCGTCCTCGTCGCCTTTGGCGGTGAGCATGATCACCGGGACGGTCGAGATCTCCCGCACGAGGCGCAGCGTTTCGAACCCATCCAGCTCGGGCATCATCACGTCGAGCAGAACCAGGTCGGGCAGACGGTCGCGCAGCTGGCTGAGGGCCTGCGTCCCGGTGGAGGCCTCGCTGACGTCGAAGCCGTCGTGCTCGAGGTTGAGGCGGATGAAGCCGATCATCCTGGGCTCGTCATCGACGACCAGGATCTGCCGTCGGGACGACGGCGATGGGATGCTACTCACGCACGAAGCCGATGAGCTTCTCTTCCTCCGAGGTCGGCATGATCTCGATGTAGTTGATGCGGTGCATCGGCCAGACGACCGTGACGACGTTGCCCTGCACGTAGGGCAGGTCCTTGCCGTCGCGGCGACGCGGGTTGCTCAGGGTAATGACCGTGTCGGTCGGCGTCGGGGTCTCCTCGACCTCTCCGACGACCGGGTCCTCCCCCGAGATATGAACCAGCACGGTGATCGGCATCGTTCGTTCCCCTTATCCGCGGGTACGGGAGATGAGCTGGAGCCGCAGGCGGCCCACCTGGATGACGTCGCCGTGACGCAGGAGGACCGGTTTCAGCGGGTCGGAGCGCAAGCCGTTGACCAGCGTGCCGTTGGCGCTTTCCAGATCGACGATGGTCACGGCTTCGGGCGCCAAACGAACTTCGGCGTGCATGCGCGAGACGCCCTGCTCGTAGCCGTCGAACGGTCCCAGGTCGATGTCCGGGATGACGGCCTGGCCTTCGATCGTCCGTCCCAGGGTGTAATTGTCGCGCCCGATGAGGGGAACGACATCGCCGGTGCTGACGACGCGCAGGCCGATGACCGCCCCCGATTCGAGCCCCGGGCCTTCGGGCAGGGACGGCTTGGTGTGCAGGGCCTCGGCGTGGATCTCGTCGCGCGAGATGGTGACCGTCGGGGCGCCATTGGCCAGCACCAGGCGCGTGCCGCACTCGGTGCAGAACATCGTCCCGACGAACTCCTGGTGCTTGCAGGTCGGGCACACGATCATGACGATTCCGTCTTGGCTGGAAGCAGCATCAAGGCACGCGTCCCGTACTTCAGGACTTTCTCGCCTTCCGTGCTGAGCCGGCGCGAGTGGGTCAGGCGTTCCGCTTCGCTCAGCGCCGCCTTGGCCAGGTCGCGCTCGTTGACCGCCAACAGCTGCGTCGCCAGGTTCTCCAGCCGGCGGGCGGCCTGGGTCGACTGGCCGAGTTCGGCTTCGTGGCGGGCCTTCTCCTGCATCGTGTACAGGGCGATCTGGCTCAACGCCGCCACGATGTCTTTCGGCGCCGGCTCGGGATCGGGCGTCTTGGAGACGGGCAGGCTGATGTTCACGGGCAGGCTCTGCGCGCCGGCCTCGCCGCCGAGGATGTCGGCCGCAACCTGGAAATCGGCCAACTGCACTTGGGTCAGCGCGGAGGCAGGGTGGACGACGACCTCCAAAAGGAGCCGGATCCGCCCGTCCTTCGGCAGGTGGCCCAGGATCATCGGCAAGGTGTCCCCGGTCGGCATTGGATCCGGGAGCAGGCGGAAGGACGAGCGCAGGTCGACCTGTTCGCCGAAGGCGCCCTCCAGCCGCACCCGGCTGGCGAAGACCTTGCTCAGCGAGTCGAAGATGTGCTTCAAGAGATTGGTGATGGCCTTGGGCGTATCGAGGAAAAGGACGTTGCCTCCGCTGCGGCTGGCGAGATCGTCCAGCAGCCGATCGCTCCAATCCGCCCCGATGCCGACGCCGTTGACGGTGATGCCCTTCTCGGCCGCGCGTTCGGCGATCTGCAGGCACAGATCCTCATCGCCGTAGGTCCGCCCGTCGGTCAGCAAGATCAGGTGGTTGACCCCCTCCTTGGAGAAGGTCTTCTGCAGCTCGGCCATCCCCAACTCAAGGCCCTGGCCGATCTCGGTGCCGCCGCCGGCCTGGAGCAGGCTCAGGCGCGAGCGGGCCGTGGTGAGGTCGCGCGCCTGATCGTGCGAGACGATGACCTCCGCCCGATCGCTGAAAGCCACGATGCAAGCCGAGTCCCTGGACTCGAGGTCTTTGAGGATGGCCAGCGTCGCCGCACGGACCTGGTCGAGGCGCTGGCCGCGCATCGAGGTCGATTTGTCGATGACGATGCAGACGTTGATCGGCGGCCGGGCGAAGGTGGCGCTTTCGGCCGGGAGGATGTCGAGCAGCATGTAATGGACCTGGGGCTCGTCGAGCGGCAGTAGCGCCCTACGGCTGTGCACGACGTTGCAATACAGCCGCGCCCCCTGCGCCGCTCGCTGGTCGATCTCGGCCAGCGCCTTGTCGTACTCACTGCGGCGCGCCGGATCGCTCAGGATCTCGTAGCCGAGGCCGATCTCGAGGAACAACTCGGTATCGCCGGCCTTGACGTTGCGGTCGGGGTGGAGCCGCAGCGCCGACTCACGGTAAGCCCGGCGAAGCTGGTCGAGCGAGGCGCTGCGCGGCACGCCCAGGAGAGCATAGTAGTCCTTGTCGCCGCTCACGCTACGCCCGCCTCCGGAGGTCCTACGAGGCTGCTGAAAAGGCCCGTTCCCACCTCACCCCCCGACCCCTTGCGGACACCGTCCCGGTGCCTTCCCGGGAGCAGCCTGTAAGGCCTTTCCGCCGACAGCGCCTGAGCACGAGCGGTTTCGTGGCGGAGAGGGGGCCGGGGCGGGGTTTTGACGACGGTCGCCATTTTTCAGCAAGCTGCTAGTCGGACGGGAAGTAGATCAAGATGGCGGTGATGTTGTCGGGTCCGCCAGCGCCGTTGGCGGCGCGGACGAGCTGGTCACAGGCCGTCTGCGGATCTCCGGCGTTGAGCACGATTCTCCGAATCTCCTTCTCGGGGACGGTGCCCCACAGGCCGTCCGAGCACATCAGCATATAGCCGCCGTGCGGGACCGGCTCGCTGAAAACGTCCACCTTGAGATTGGCGCCCTGGCCGATGGCGTTCCACAAGACGTTGCGCTGCGGATGCAGTGCGGCCTCCTCCTCGGTCAGCTGTTCGAGCTCGATCAGGCGCTGCACCAGCGAGTGATCGCGGGTGAGGGCGCGGGCTTCGTCGCGGGTGATGAGGTAGGCCCGGCTGTCGCCGACGTGGCCGATCGTGATCTGCTGGCCGAGCAGCACCGCCACCGTCAGCGTCGTGCCGCCGCCCGGCACACGGTCGACGACGGCCAGGTTGGCCTCTTCGAGGGCCTCCTGCACCAGCTCCTGCAGGCTGGGGGCCTCTTCCTGGGGTTCGATGTCGAACAGGTGGACAATCGTTTCGGCGGTGATCTTGCGGGCGACGGTGCGCACCGAGATCGAGCTGGCGACCTCGCCCGAACGATGGCCGCCCATGCCGTCGGCCACGACGAACAGGCCGAAGTCGGGCAGCGGTTCTTGCCCATCGGCGCGGCCGATCATGTAGAAGAGGGCGTCCTCGTTGTGGGTACGTTCGATGCCGGTCGACTGGGCGGCGCCGAGCACCATGCGGCGAACGGCGTGTACCGGAGGCGCGTGGCCCAGGACGCCGACGTCGAGCGGCGCCGTCTTGACGGTGTCGGGGGAAGGGCGGCGGGGCTTGCGAAAAAGTCGTTTCCAGAAACTCATGGTCGGCGGCGCGCCTCGTGTCTCCCTGAGAGTGCCCTAGGCCAGAAGAGCATACACCTTGTGGTCGGTCGAACCGATGTAGACGACCCCGTTGGCGATCAACGGCGTCCCGGTGATCGGGCCCCCGGTGGAGAATTGCCACCGCTTGCGGCCCGACCGCATATCGATGCAATACAGGGAACCGTCGACGGACCCGACGTAGACCGAATCCTCATGGACGAGGGGCGAACCGGTGACCTGGTGTTCGGTGGCGAAGCGCCAGGCCTCGCGGGCGCTGCGGGCGTCGACGGCGTAGAGGTTGTTGTCGGCACAGCCGATGAAGACCTTGCCCTCGGCGTAGACCGGCGACGAGATCGTCGGCTTGCCCATGCGGAACCGCCACAGCTGCCAGCCGCCCTCGGCCTCGATGGCGTACAGCGTCCAGTCCATCGAGCCGAAGTAGACGACGTTGTCGACGATGATCGGGGAGGAGGTCACGGCGCGCTTGGCGCGGAAGCGCCACTTGAGCTCGCCGCGGAAGTCGACGCAGTAGAAATCGCCGGTCTCGCAACCAAAGTAAACGCGGTCGTTGACGACGCAGGGCGTCGAGCGCACCGGGCCGGCCGCTTCGGCGCGCCAGGCGCGCCGGCCGTTGGCGACGTTGACGACGTGGACGTGGCCGTCGTCCGAGCCGAAGAAGATGTGCCCTTCCCAAAGGACCAGCGACGAGCGGATCGGCCCCTCGGTGTAGTAGGTCCAGGCCAGCTTGCCGCGGTTTGCGGTCACGGCGTGCAGACGCTGATCCTCCGAGCCGACGTAGACCAGATCGTCGAAAGCCGTTGGGCGGCCCGAAATGCCGCCCTCGGTCGGGTACTTCCATTGAAATTCGCCGCTCTTGGCGTTCAAGGCGTACAGGTTGTTGTCGTAACAGCCGATGTAGAGGGAGCCGTTGTGGTAGTAGGGCGAGCCGCGCAGTTCGTCCTCGCATTCGAAGGCCCAAATCTCCTGGACGTCGCTGCGTTGCTGGATGACCGAGGCCGTCTTGGCCGAGACCAGCAAGCCGGTGTGCCGCGCCGCCGCCAGCAGCGCGTTCTTCATCGCCTCGGTCGAGGGATACCGGTCGCGCGGGTCGTACTCGAGGGCCTTCTCGATGACCTCGATCACCTCCGGCGCGACGGCCGGGTTCAGCTGGTGGATCGGCCGATCCGAGAAGGAGAACGGCGCTTCGGCCCGCGGGTCGCGACGGGTAAGCAGGTGGTGGAATGTGGCGCCCAGGGCGTAGATGTCGCCGGCAGGCGAGGCCTCGCCGCGGTATTGCTCGGGAGGCGAGTAGCCTTCCGTCCCAATCATTGTCCCCTTCTGGCCGGGCGAGAAGATGCGGGCAATGCCGAAGTCGATCAGCCGGATGTGGGCATGGTGATCGGCCATGATGTTGGACGGTTTGACGTCCCGGAACACCACCGGCTGCGGCTGGTGGCTGTGCAGGTAGGTCAGCACGTCGCACAGTTCGATGGCCCAGGCGACGACCTGCGCCTCGGCCACCGGCTCGGTCGTGGCGCGCAGCAGGGCTTCCAGATCGCGCCCCTCGATGAACTCCATGATCAAGTAGGAGCTGCTGTCGGCGGTGAAGTAGTCGTAAATGCGCGGGATCGCCGGATGGGAGAGCGTCGCCAGCAGATCCGCCTCGCGTTCGAAGTTGCGCACGACCATCTCGTACATGGTCGGGTCGGAGGCCAGGTTGATCATTTCCTTGATGGCGACGAGCTTGGTGACGTTGGGGAAGTGCAGGTCGCGGCCCTTGTAAACCGAACTCATGCCACCCGAGCCCAGGTTGCCCAGGACGAGGTAACGGTCCTGCAACGTGACCCCGGGCTGCAACTGGCCGAGCTGGCCGGTCTCTCCGGATTGTCCCTCGAGGGTCCGCGTGATGCGCCGCATTGGGCTACCGGGATTTAATCCTGCGGATTATAGCACGAGTGTAATCGCCAGCTGCGGGGCCAGGGATGGTACGAGCGTCCCCGGCCCTGGCGGCGAGCGACGATTCTCTGTGGAGGGCCGCCGGTGGAGGCTGCGCGGGACCTTGCGATCGGCTAACGATCGCGGCGAAGCAGGCGCTGGGCCAGCTCCTCCAGCTCGGCCGAGGCCGGAGGGCGGGGCGAGGCGTCGCGCAGGGCTGCCATCGCCTGCCGCGTATGGACCTCCGCCTCCTGGCGGGTGGCGTCCTCGGCCCCGCAGTCGGCCAGGGCACGCTGCAATGCGGCGATGTCGGGCACCGCCGTCCTCCCGGCGGACCACAGGCGTGCGAATTCCGGGGATCGTTGCAGCCCGAGGAGCACCGGATAGGTCTTCTTTCCCTGGCGCAGGTCGTCGGCGACGGGCTTTCCCGTCTGATCCGGCTCTCCCCAGATGCCAAGCAGGTCGTCCAGGAGCTGGAA
This sequence comes from uncultured Anaerolineaceae bacterium, assembly GCA_964448245.1. Lineage (GTDB taxonomy): Bacteria > Chloroflexota > Anaerolineae > Anaerolineales > E44-bin32 > DATEVL01. The sequence goes on from CAYUWF010000003.1 coordinate 14,210, forward strand.
AGCCATCCCGAGACGCCAACCGAAACGTTGGAACGCGTCGCGGATGCCGGAGGGAGCCTCCGCCACCCGGCTGCCGACGGAGGCCGCCGCCGCCACCAGGGAGGCGGTCTTGCCGCTGATCATCTCCAAGTACTCGTCCGCCCCGACGACCTCACGCTGCTCGAAGCCCAGGTCGAGGTGCTGTCCCAGAGTCAACTGCAGGGAGGCCTGGTCCAGGATGTGCTGCACGGCAAGGGCCGTGCCGGGGGAGACGCCCCCATCGATCAGGCGATGGCACGCCAGTCGAGAGGCGATGTAAAGGAAGTCCCCGGTGTTGACCGCCTGGGGAACGCCCCAGCGCGCCCAGACAGTGGACCGGCCTCGCCGCGTCTGGCTGGAGTCCTCGACGTCGTCGTGGACAAGCGAGAAGTTGTGGATCAGTTCGACGCTGGCTGCGGCCGGCACGGCCGTCCGCCATTCTCCGCCGGCGCTCGCCGCGCACAGCAACGTCAGCAGCGGGCGGATACGCTTGCCTCTTGACTCGCCCGGCTCCCAGCCGAAATGGTGTCGGACCATGAGGCCGACTTCCACATAAGGTTCCGGGAGGAGGTGCTGGAGGCTGGACTGCAGCTCGGCCTCGACCGCGGCGAGCATCGCCGGGGCAAGCGCCGAGGCGAGGGCGGTCATGGGAGGGGCACCAGCCGCGCCTTTCGCAAGGCTGCCAGGTCCGAGCAACCGGTGGCGAACATCACCAGCCGCAATTCAGCCACCACATGCTCCATCGTCCGCACGACGGCCTGCGGGGATTCCGCCGCCGCCTTCAGGAAGGGCCCGGCCATCGCGCCCATGTCGGCGCCGAGGGCGATGCCCTTGGCAATATCGGTGCCGCTTCGCAGCCCACCCGACGCAATCAGCGGGATGGCGGGCAGCTCCAGCCGCACCTGACGCACGGCGTCGGCGGTGGGGATGCCCCAGCCGACGAAAGCCGCCGCCAGCCGCGCCGCGTCCGGATCCGTCGTTCGATGCATCTCGACTTGCGACCACGATGTCCCCCCGGCGCCGGCAACGTCGATCGCGGCAACACCGGCCTCCGACAGCCGTCGGGCGTCGGCGCCGGAGATTCCCCAGCCGACCTCCTTGGCGATCACGGGGACGGGGAGCGCGGCGCACACCTGCGCGATCTTGCGAAGGAGTCCGGAGAAGTCGGTGTCGCCCTCCGGCTGCACGGCCTCCTGCAGCGCGTTGAGATGCAGAACCAGCGCGTCCGCTTCCACCAGGTCGACGGCGCGGCGGCACTCGTCCGGGCCGTAACCGTAGTTGAGCTGCACCGCGCCGAGGTTGGCCAGCAGCAGGATGTCGGGGGCGGCGCGGCGGACCTGATACGTGGCCGCCTGGGCAGGGTCTTCCAGGGCGGCCCGGAGCGACCCCAGCCCCATCCCCACGCCGGCCTGCTGGGCCGCCTGCGCCAGCGCCAGGTTGATCTGGCCGGCTATGGCTGTCCCGCCGGTCATGGAGGAGATCAACAGCGGCGCCGCCAGGCGCCGTCCGAGGAAGGTCAGGTCGGTCCGGATCGCGCGCAGGTCGAGTTCAGGCAGCGCGGCGTGCTCGAAGCGCAGGCGCTCCAGCCCGGTCGTCAGGGCGGAGGCGACATCTTTCTCCAGATTGATCTGGATATGGTCCGCCTTCCGCCGTGAAACCGGCGCACCTTTCGGCATCTGGGGGTGTTCCTAGTGGGCGAGGTATGATCTTATCAGCCGGCCCGGGGGGTGTCAACTTGCGGGCCGGTTCTTCTGATACAATGACCCCCAGGAGGTCTTCATGGCAGACACCAACGAAGCGGTGCAAGGCATCATTATCGAACTTCTCGGGGTCGACGCGGCCAAGGTCATCCCGGAGGCTCGCTTCCGCGAAGACCTCGAGGCCGACTCACTCGACTTGGTCGAATTGATCATGGCCTTCGAAGAGAAGTTCGGCGGGGAGATCTCCGACGAGGACGCACAGAAGATCACCACGGTGGGGGAAGCCGTCACCTACATCGATACCCACATGAAGCCGAAGTAAACCTCGCCTGCGCCGGCCGACCCGAGGAAGTCGGTTCGGCGGGGTTAGCGCCGCACTTTTCGAGAGCCGGCTCGTGCCGGCTCTTTGTTTTTCCGGCGAACAGGCCGGGAGGCGGCGATCAGGCTCCGCAGCCGGGCTTCCTCGCGGTCCTGCCGGCGCAGGTAGCCGCGCAGAAAGGTCGAACCGCGTAGCCGGAGCGCCATCGGCGCCACCACGCGCATGTCGTCGGGCCCGGCGCTGAGCCGGCCGTCGGCGCTGGCATAGGCCCGGGCGGCCTCGAAGAGCGTGATCTCCGCCCGAAGCGAGTCGATCCCCATCCGGCGAACGAGGTCGAGGCCGAAGATCTCGGCCTGCGGCTGGAGCACGACCTGCGGCAGAGCCTGTCGGGCCGCCGCCAGATCCTCCCCGGCCAGCGCCGTGTCGGCTTCGAAGCGCGCGATCAATCGGCGCGGGCTGTTGCGGAACGCCACCGACCGCCGATAGGCTTCCAGGCGGTCGTCGGGAACGGCCAGACCGCGCACGACCACGCGCAGGCCGAAACGATCGAAGATCTGGGGGCGCAGGCTCCCTTCCTCCGGATTCATCGAACCGATCAGCACGAAGCGGGCGCGGTAGGTCCCCGAGAGCGACCCCCGCTGAACGGTGAAGATGCCCTGGGCGGCGGCGTCGAGGATGGCGTCGACGATCTCGTCCGGCATCAGGTTGGCCTCGTCGAGGTAGAGCAGGTTGCGATCCGAACGCGCCAACAGGCCGCGGCGCAGCCGCGATCGCCCGGCGCCGCCGGCGCGTTCATCGAGCCCGCCGACGACGTCTTCCAGCCGAGCGTTGAGGGGGAGCTCGACCAATCGCACCCGGTCGAGATAGGTCAGCGGTTCGCCCAGCCCGTACTTGCGCGCGCAATCGGGGCAGACGGCATCGATGCCGCCGGTCTCGATGTCCTCCGGCAGACAGCCGTAGGCGCACAGGCTGCGCGCCACCTCGGGCAGCAGGTCGGCCAGGCTGCGCACGGCCGTCGTTTTGCCTGTGCCGCGCGGGCCGAGCAGCAGCACACCGCCTACGTTCGGGTTGATCAACGCCAGGATCAAAGCCAGCTTCATCTCTTCCTGGCCGACAAGCGCCAGGAAGGGGAAGACCAGCTGCTCGGACAAGCCGAGGTCTTCCTGCGACGGCGCTTCCAGGAAGCGCTGCGAGCCGGCGCGCTGCAGGAGCTCCGTCAGGGAGCGCACGGGCTCGGTCATCAGGCCTCGTCCAGCGGATCCTGGCCGCGCTGCGCCAGCCGGTAGGCCTGGCGCTCCCGGCCGGCCGCCATGCGGCGGTTCTCGGCCTCCGTCTCCGCCAGCAGCGGCGGCACCGGCTTAGGCCGGCCGGATTCATCGAGGGCGACGTACACCAGATAGCCGCTGTTGGTGTGCGTGCGCGTGCCGGTGACCGGGTCCTCGGCGATGACCTGGACGCGCGTTTCAACCGACGTGCGCCCGACGTAGGTCACCTCGGCCTCGAGCACGACCAGATCGCCGATGCGGATCGGCTCGTGGAAACGCATTTGATCGATGGCGACGGTGACGACGCGGGTCTGCGCGTGCCGCATCGCCGCCAGGGCGCCCGCTTCGTCGACCAGCTTCATGATCCAGCCGCCGTGGACGTCGCCGCGGAGATTGGCGTGTTCCGGCTGCATCAACTGGCTGAGGGTGACCCTGGAGGCGGCCACCGGTTTGGGGGCCGCCGGGGTCGGGTGACTCACTCCATGTCCTTCTTCAGCTCGCCGGCATCGGTCGTGTGCAGCCGCTCCGGCTGCTCTTCGAGGACGTCGATCACCTCGAAGGGGAGGCCCGACATCATGGGGGGAAGCGGCACGGAGGCCGGCGGCCGGATGCGGGGTGGGGAAGGCAGAGGCTCGCGGCGCTCCAACTCGTCGTCCATCGTTCGCTTTCGCAGGATGCGTGGATCGGGTGTCAGCCAGCCGACGTAGAGTCCCTGAACGTCGTAGACCTGGCGGTCGGGCGTGACGAAGCCGATCCACTCGCCCTGCGGGCTGTACAGGTGCGGGAAGACGAGCAGCGCCATCCAATCGCCGGGCGTGGAGTAGATCGGGATGGCTTTGGTCGGCGGCGTCATGTCCGTCGCTCCGAAGGCTCCACGTGCATTATACCGGCGGGCTTTCGACCGACAACGGCGCGGGCTGAGCGCGCGGCTGGTCGACATCGGCGTAGGTCCACAGCCGGTTCGCCAGGAAGTTCCAGAACAATACGATGATGATGGCGGCGGCCAGGGCCATGTTGATGCCGAGGGTGGAGGCCGAGACGGTCGCCGACGCCTCCAAGCCCGTCCCCAGCAAAATCGATGCCACGGAAGTAGAGGGGCCACGCAGCAGAGCAAGCACCGCCGTGCGGATCGCCAGGCCGATCAGGCTGACGACGGCGAATTGGCCGGCCTGGCGGCGCAGCGGTTTCGATCGCGAATCGGGGTAGGTCCAGTAGCGGTTCCAGATGAAATTATTGGTCACCGCCGCCACGAAGGAGCATACCGACGCCGCAAGCCACGGAAGACCGAGCCGCGTGTGCAGCAGGTTGAAGGTCCCGATATCGATGACAAAGCCCAGCGTGCCGACGGCGCTGAACTTGACGAAGCGACTGAGCTCCGGTCGGGTGAGCAGGCGCGGTCGGGTCACGATTTCTTCCGAAAGTCTTCGATGGTGGTCGCCAGACCACTCTCCAGGCTGATGGAGGGGGACCATCCCAGGAGCCGCAGGGCGCGGCTGATCTCTGGCTGGCGGCGATCGGGGTCGGAAGCATCGCGGCGCTCCGGATGGAGGGCGATGCCGGCCGCGTTCTGCGCCAGCCGGTTGGTTGCCTCGGCCAGCTCCCGGATCGTGATCTCGTCCGGGTTTCCCAAGTTGACCGGTTCGTGGACGTCCGAAAGCAGGAGCCGGTACAACCCTTCGATCAGGTCGTCGACGTAGCAGAAGGACCTTGTCTGACTCCCGTCCCCGTAGACGGTCAGCGGGTTTCCAGCGAGGGCCTGGGTGATGAAGTTCGGCACGGCCCGGCCGTCGTCGCGGCGCATGCGCGGGCCGTACGTGTTGAAGATGCGGGCGATGCGCGTATCGATCCCATGAGTACGATGGTAGGCCATCGTGATCGCTTCGGCAAAACGCTTGGCCTCGTCGTAGACCGAGCGCGGTCCGATCGGATCGACGTGGCCCCAGTAGGACTCAGCCTGCGGGTGGGTTTCCGGATTGCCGTAGATTTCGGAGGTCGAGGCCAGCAGGAAGCGCGCCCGGTGGGCGCGGGCGACGCCCAGGGCGTTGTGGGTGCCGAGGGCGCCCGCCTTGAGCGTCTGGATGGGCAGTTGGGGATAGCCGTAGGGCGAGGCCGGATTGGGGCTGGCCGGGGACGCCAGATGGACGACGGCTTCGACCGAGCCCGGGACGAAGATGAAGTTGGAGACGTCGTAGCGGACGAACGTGAATTCGCTGCGGCCGGCCAGATGGGCAAGGTTCTGCGCGCTGCCGGTGATCAGGTTGTCGATCACGATCACGGCGTGCCCTTCGGCCAGGAGCCGGTCGCAGAAATGCGAGCCGATGAAACCGGCGCCGCCGGTCACCAGGACGCGCACGGATGCCTCCCAGGGCGCTGGCGGGTCGGGAAAAAGGTCATGGGGCGCTCCAATCGATGGCGGAGACCTGCCCGTCGCTCGTCAGGCGATGGGCCTGCGTGCTGGCCACGTCGACGATCCACAAGTCCCCCTGATAAATCACCGCCAGACGCTGTCCGTCCGGAGACCAGGCCACGCGATGTGGCTCGAGGCCCGGCTCACCTTCGGCGGGGAAGAGCGTGCGCAGGTTGCTGCCGTCGCGGTCGATGACCGCCAGGCGGTAGCGGCTCGACTCGCTCTCCAGCGGGGTCAACGCCTGGAGGAAGGCGATCTGATGGTCGACCTCACCGTCGGGGAGCAGGCGCGGCGGCGAGACGACCGGCTCGGCGAACATCCCACTGCGCAGGTGGAGCGGGAGAGCCGCGCCGCTCGTCGGCTGAAGCGCCACGAGATCGAACGCGGGCGAGGCGGCTTCCGTTTCGAGGCCGACGGGTGGGCCGTGCCGCACCGTGAAGAGCGTGCGATCGTCCCAGGCCCAACTGATGCCGGGCACCCAGGCCCAATCGCCGAGGGTCTGATAAGGCGTCATCTCCAGCGCCGGCGCCAGCGACGGGTCGTCGACCGAGACGACTCCCACGCCGTCCGGCCGCGCGTAGGCCAGGTGCGCCGCGTCCGGGGCCCAGGCAAAGGACGAGCCCCACCAACCGTATTGCCCGCCGGAGTTGGCCGGGAGCAGAGGCCGGGGTGGTCCGGCCCGGACTCGCTCGCCATCGGGCCGGACCGTCACCAGGTTTAGGTCGTTGTTGGCCTGCCACCCGGGCGCCGCCGGACGCGGCTCGACGGTGCTGAAGGCGACGACCAGCTCCGTGGGATCCGGGGACCAATCGGCGAAATGAACGACGTTCGACGCGCCGAGCGAGAAGGGCGCGGGGTTGCGGCCGAGCGCCGAGACTGCCCACAAGGCGTTAATCTCCTCGGTCTCCTGCGGGTCGTGCCGGGTGAAGGCCAACCAGGCCGCGTCCGGCGAGAGTTCCAGGATGCGACCATCGGCATCCCCGGAGACCGTGACCGGTGTGCGGCTTCCGCTGTCGCCCGAGATGGTCCAGACGTTGCCGGACGAGATATAGGCCAGCGTGCCTTCGATCGGCACCGGGCTATAGGCCGTCAGCGCACCCACCATCAGGATCTCGGGCTTCGGCTCCAAGACGATCTGGCTCTTGACCGGCGTGCGCGAAATCTCGAGGCCTTCTTCCGTCACGATGCGAAACGTGATCTCCTTCAGCCCATTCTCCCCGGCCTGGAGCAGCCGCGTTTCTCCCTCGGGGAGGACCTCGTTGCGCAGCGTCTGCTGCGGGAAGGGCAGGGTGACCTGCTCGACCTCGAAGGTCTCCTCGAGGCGGGTGACTTCGATTCGGGTTCCATCGGTGACGAGCGTGTAGGCCGGGGGTTGCAGGCGATCGAGCTCGCCCAACTCGACTCCGGCGGCATCCAGGGCCTGCACCACCGATGATCCGGAGGGGACGGCGGCGCGCACTTCGTCGCCATCGGCGGCGATGAGGACCGAAATCGCCCCGGCCGTCGCCTGCGGACCGACACAAGCGCCGAGCGACGCCGTCAGCAGCAGCGCCAGGACGCCTCGAAGCGCCGCGCGCGGGCCGCGGCGTGTCGGAGGCAATGGAGAGAAGTCGGCCGGCTGGTATAATCCGCCCACGTGAGCTCAGCGCAGTTCGGCGACGATCGCCAGCGCCCCATCGGCGACGGCAATCGACGTCACCCGGAATCCGGTAGCCAGCGACCCCATCGGCCCCGCCAGGGCCTCGCTCAACATAGCGGAGATGCTCTCCCGAATCCCCTGCGGTGCAGGAAGCGGGCCGAAGTCGGCCGAGGTCAGTTCGAAGCCGAGGCGACCCTGCGCGTCGATGACGGGCGTGATGACGAAGCGCACGCTGGCCTCGAACGGCCCCTGCTGGACGACCCCATAGACCTGGATGACCCCGTCGCGCAGCGTCACCGCCGGCGAGTGGAAAAGGGGGTCTTCTTCTCCGCCGAGACGCGTCGTCAGCGCCGAGGTCAACTGTTCCTCCGTCAGAAGGACCGTCACCTGGCCGCTGGTCACCGCGCCTTCGAGCGCCTCGGTCCACGACTCAGACGCCTGCGTGGCGGCGCCGGTCGAGGCCTCCGGTGCAGCCGGCAGATCCGGGCCGCCGAGGTTGAGGCGACAGGCCACGGTGGAGGCGGCGAGCATCACCACGATCCAGCCGGACACGGCACAACGACGACGATGAAATCGCATCTCTGTTTCACAGCGCGGCCCGCTCCTCGAAGGTCCGCGCGCACATGGACGATCGCGGCGTGAACGAGCCGACCGCGGATTATAGCACCCCGGGGCAGTTGGCCGACGCTGCGCTGACACCCGAGGCGCGGCTGGAAGCGCTGCTCTTCGTCTCCGGGACGCCGGTGACGGCGCAGCGCCTCGGCGAAGCGCTGGGTGTCGGCAGCGCAGAGGTGGACGAGGCCCTGCCGCATCTCGAGGCGCAGCTCGCCCGGCGCGGGCTGCGCCTGCAGCGGCACCGAGGCGGGTACTCCCTGACGACCGCGCCGCAGGCGGCGGGGGACGTTGCCCGCCTGCTCGACCTGGAAAGCAGCGCCCACCTGACGCGGGCCGCCCTCGAGACGCTCTCGATCATCGCCTATCACCAGCCGGCGACGCGCCCGCTGATCGACAGCATCCGCGGCGTCAACTCCGAGGCCTCCGTCCACACACTGGTGCGTTATGGGCTGGTGGAGGAGTCGGGGCGCGGCGAAGGTCCGGGGCGGCCGATCCTGTACGCGACGACGCAGGACTTCCTCCATCACTTCGGCCTGCGCTCCCTGGCCGCCCTTCCCCCTCTCGAGACGGGGGAGGCCGAGACGTTACCGCTCGCCCCGCCGCAGGATGACCCCTGATGGAACGCCTGCAGAAGATCCTGGCACGCGCCGGCGTCGCCTCGCGCCGTGCCAGCGAAGTGCTGATCGAGCAGCGGCGGGTGACTGTCAACGGGGAGCCGGCGCGCATCGGCCAGCAGGCGGACCTGGCCCGCGACGAAATCCGGGTGGACGGACACCGCCTCCAGGCCGCCGCCGATCCGGTCTGGGTGGTGTTGAACAAACCGGCCGGGGTGGTGGTGTCCGATCGAGCGCAGGGCCTGCGCCGCACCGCCCGCCAGCTCGTCGACCTGCCGACGCGGCTGTTCGCCGTCGGGCGGTTGGACGTCGAGAGCGAGGGCCTGGTGGTGCTGACGAACAACGGAGGGCTGGCCGAGCGGCTGGCGCACCCGCGTTATGAGCACGAGAAGGAATACCGACTCCTGCTCAACCGGGCCCCGGATGATGAGCAGCTGGCCACGTGGGGTCGGGGGCTGGTGCTGGGCGACGGCCATCGCACGCGACCGGCGCGCGTCTGGCGGGAGTCGGGCGGACAATCCCAGCGCTGGCTCCGTCTCGTCCTGCGCGAGGGCCACAAACGTCAGATCCGCCAGTCGGCCAAGGCGTTGGGACTGCGGGTGGAGCGATTGATCCGCATCCGCCTGGGGCCTTTCGAGCTGGGCACAATGAAACCGGGCGAGTGGCGCCTGGCGACGGACAGGGAAGTGGCGCGCCTCGAAGAGGCCGCAACGCCTCCACGAGGCCGGCCGCGGCGTCTGCCGACCGCCGCTCGGCCGGGAGCCGCGTGCCGCCGGAAACAGTCTCCTTCCAAGGAGCGCCGATGAAGCTGCACGAATACCAGTCCAAGCAACTCTTCGCGCAAGAGGGGATCCCGATTCCGCGCGGACGGGTGGCGATGACGGCCGCCGAAGCGCGCGCCGTTGCCGAGGAGTTGGGCGGGCGGGCGGTCGTCAAGTCACAGGTGCTCGTCGGCGGGCGGGGCAAGGCCGGGGGCATCCGCCTGGTCAACTCGCCCGAGGCCGCCGAAGACGCCGCCACGCAGGTGCTGGGGATCCAGATCAAGGGCTTGCCGGTGCGGAAACTGCTGGTCGACGAGGCGGTGGGGATCCAATCCGAGATCTACCTCGGCCTGACCAACGACCGGCAGGCGCGCTGCCCGGTGCTGATCGCTTCGGCCGGAGGCGGAGTCGAGATCGAAGAAGTGGCACGCCGCGAGCCTGGGAAAATCGTCCGACTCCCGATCGATCCACTGCTCGGGCTGCGCGAGTACCAGGCGCGCTACCTGGCGGCGGCGATCGAGCTGCCGCGCGACCACTGGCGGAGCTTCATTCAGATCGCTTCGGCCCTCTATCGGGTGTTCCGGCGGGTCGACGCGACGCTGGCCGAAATCAACCCGCTGGTCGTGACGAAAGACCAACGCCTGCTGGCGCTCGACGGGAAGATCGTCATCGATGACAACGCCCTCTTCCGCCACACGGACATTGCCGAAATGCGTGACCTTGACGAAGAGGCCCCGGCCGAGCGCGAGGCGCGCAAGTATGGACTGTCCTACGTCCACCTCGATGGTTCGATCGGCTGCATGGTCAACGGCGCCGGATTAGCCATGGCGACGATGGACGTCATCGAGCTGTGCGGCGGGAAACCGGCCAACTTCCTGGACGTCGGGGGCGGGGCGGGGGCTGAGAAGGTCGCCGCTGCCCTGCAGTTGATTCTGGCCGAACCGGCGGTGCGGGTGGTCCTGCTCAACATCTTCGGCGGGATCACCCGCTGCGACGAAGTCGCCCGGGGCGTGCTGAGCGCCATGCAGGAAGTGAAGCCCAAGGTCCCGTTCGTCGCCCGGTTGGTCGGGACGAATGAGGAAGAAGGTCGCAAGCTGCTGTCCCAGGCCAGGCTGACGACGGCCAGCTCCTTGATGGACGCCGCCCGTAAGGCCGTGGCGGCCGCCGGGGGGAGTGCCCAGGCATGAGCATCCTGATCGACAAGCAGACCCGTCTTCTTGTGCAGGGGATCACCGGGCGGGAGGGCGAATTCCATGCCCGTCAAATGCTCGACTACGGCACGCGGCTGGTCGCCGGCACGAGCCCCGGCAAGGGCGGCGAATGGGTGCTGGACGGCAAGGTCCCCGTGTTCGACACGGTGGCCCAAGCGGTGGAGGCGACCGGCGCCAACTGCAGCGTGATCTTCGTGCCGGCGCGCAATGCGGCCGACGCCATGCTGGAAGCCGCCGACGCCGGATTGCCGTTGATCGTGTGTATCACCGAAGGCGTCCCCGTGCAGGACACGATGCAGGTCAGGCGTTACCTGGATCAGCGCGGGGCGCGCCTGGTCGGACCCAACGGCCCGGGCCTGCTCTCGCCCGGCCAGGCCAAGGTCGGCATCATCCCCGGCCACATCGCCATCCCCGGCGACATCGGCGTCGTATCGCGCTCGGGTACGCTGACGTACGAGGTGCTGTACGCCCTCAAGCTGCGCTCGCGCGGCGTATCGACCTGCGTCGGCATCGGCGGCGACCCGGTGAACGGGACGTCGTTCATCGACGTACTCGAAATGTTCGAGGAAGACCCGAACACCGAGCAGGTGGTGCTGATCGGGGAAATCGGCGGGACGGACGAAGAGCGCGCGGCGGATTTCATCGCCGATCGGATGACCAAGCCCGTCGTCGGCTTCGTCGCCGGGCGCAGCGCGCCCCCGGGCAAGCGCATGGGCCACGCCGGCGCCATCGTCGAGGGCGGGACGGGTCTGGCTTCCGACAAGATCACGGCGCTGCGGGCGGCGCGCGTGCGCATGGCCGAGCACCCCGAGCAGATACCCGACCTGCTCGATGGAGCGAGATAGCCCCTCGCCAAGGAGACGCCATGGCCGGCCCCAAGGTAGACCGCTCCGATCGAAAGCCGCCCGATCTGGACCCCTTGCGGGATGAGGTCACCCGGGCACCGGGCGAGGTGGCGGCGCGTCGTCGCCTCGGCTGGGGGCTCTACGGGGCCGGCGAGGTCCCCGAGGCGCTGGAGGTCTTCCGCCTGGCCTGCCGTGACTTCCCCGACGACGCCGATCTGCTCTACGGTCTGGCGCTCACTGCGAAGAAGGCCGGCGCCATCGACGAAGCCGACCAGGCCTTCCTGCAGGTCGCCAGGCTGGCCGAGGGGATGACCGACCCCGGGCGGTCTGAAATCCTGCATCGGTTGGCGACCGGCCAGCACAACCAGCTTCACACGGGCCGATGGGGCCTCAAGCGGGAGATCTGGGGCGGGCCTTGACGACGAAGCGCGCACGGCTGGAGGCGGCACTAGCCGGGGAGGTCGCCGACCGCCCGCCGTTCGCCCTGTGGCGTCATTTCCCGGTCGACGACCAGTCCCCCGAAACCCTGACCGACGCCGTCGTCGCTTTTCAGCGCGACGTCGACTGCGACTTCATCAAGGTCACGCCGGCTTCGTCCTTCTGCGTTCGCGATTGGGGCGTCGTCGATGCGTGGCGGGGCTCGACGGAAGGAACGCGCACCTATATCGCGCGGCGAATTCAGCGCGCCGAGGACTGGGCGGCGCTCGAGCCGCTCGATCCGCACGGCGGAGCGCTGGGCGAGCACCTTCGCTGCCTGCAAGCCGTCGTCCGGTCGGAAGGACAGGGGACTCCGGTGCTGGCGACGATCTTCTCGCCGCTGGCGCAGGCGAAGAATCTCGCCGGCGGAGGCACGCTGCTTGAGCACCTGGGCCGCGATCCCGAACGGGTCCTGGCCGGGCTGGAGGAGATCGCGCGCACGACGGTGCGATTCATCGAGGCGGCGCGCGCGGTGGGCGTCGACGGGATCTTCTACGCCGTCCAACACGCCTCGCCGGACCTCCTCGATCGGGAGGCCTATGCGCGATTCGCGCTGCCCCACGACCGGATGATCCTCGAAGCCGCCGGCGGATTGTGGCTCAACGTGATCCATCTGCACGGCGAGAAGGTCGATTTCGATGTGGCCGGCGCCCTGCCGGCCCCAGTCGTCAACTGGCACGACCGGGAGACATCTCCGGGACTGCGGGAAGGCCGCCGACGGTCGGGCAAGGCCGTGTGCGGCGGACTGGCGCGGGTGGAGACGCTCGTTCTGGGTGACCCGGCGCGCGTGCGCGCCGAAGCGCAGCAGGCTTTGCGCGAAACCGACGGCGGCCGCGGCCTGATCCTCGGGACCGGCTGTGTGGTCCCGATTCACGCGCCGCGGGCCAACTTGCTGGCCGCCCGCCGGGCGGTGGAAGAGCTTCCGGGAAGCTTCAAGCTTCCCGCAAGCTGATCACGATGAGCGGCCTGCGCGTCGTTGGGGGCGTGGCTCGCGGTCGAAGGCTTCGCCAGGTCCCAGGTGAAGGGACGCGACCGATTGGGGACCGCGTCAAGGAGGCCCTCTTCAGCATCCTCGGCGCCGACGTCGAGGGCGCCAGATTCCTCGACCTCTTCGCCGGCACGGGGAGCGTCGGGATCGAGGCGCTTAGCCGCGGCGCCGCCGAAGCCGTCTTCGTCGACAAGGCGACCGCGGCGATACGCACCCTGCGCGAAAACCTGTCCGCCACCGGCCTGACCGAGCGCGCCTCCCTCGTCCAACAGGACACCTTCGCTTTCCTCGGCCAGGACCCTGCCCAGCCTTTCGACTACGCCTTCGTGGCGCCGCCGCAGTACCGCGGCTTGTGGCGCGAAGTCCTGCTGCGTCTGGACGAGAGGCGGGCGTGGTTGAGCGAAGATGGGTGGGTGATCGTGCAGATCGACCCGCGGGAAGACGAGCCCGAAGGCCTCTCACGGCTGGCGCGCTTCGACGAGCGCGCCTATGGACAAACGAAGCTCATTTTCTACCGGGCTGGTAGTCCCGGGCTCTAGCCCGGGGCGCGAGGGCGAAGGCTGACCGCGAAGCGTCCCGTAGGGAAGCCTGCGAGGTTGGCCCCCGGGAATCGTAGGGGCGGGTCTTGGACCCGCCCCTACGGTCTCTGAATCGACGGCGGACTCTTCAATCGATCCGGATCGTCAGGTTTCGGGCGTCATCGTACCGGTAGACGGCGGTGAAAGGCGCCGCGCCCTCCAGGCAGGCCTGGGCGCGCGGCAGCAGGGTAAGCAGGTCTTCGACCGTCCCTGCCGCCATCGCCTTCTCCAGCGAGAACCACTGGAGCTCCCCTTCGTCGGCGGCGCGGGGCGGCCCGTCGTCCACCTTCGCCACGAAGACGCTGATCCCGATTCCGGGAGACCCGCCGAGATCGACGATCACCTCGCCTGCGAGACGCAGGTCGGTGAGGGTCAGCCCGGTCTCCTCGACGAACTCGCGTCGGGCGGCCTGCCCGGCCGACTCGCCCCGCTCGATGTGCCCCCCGATGCCGTTCCACCGTCCGGCCCATGCGCCGCGACCTGGGGGCACCCGCTGCAGCAGGACCCGCCCGTCACGAAAGCCGAAGATTAGCGCCCGCGGGACGACCTGGTAGCGGCTCGCATCGAGGCGCTGGCCGGCCAGCGACATCCGCCTAGCGTCCCGTTCCGGAGAGCAGCGAACCTGCTGCGTCTGCCATGCTTCAGACCCCGGTCATCGCCACGGCTCTCTTGCAGGAGTCACACCTCTCGGAGCCCCGCCTATACCTGGACCACAAGTCGAGACACCGAAGGAATTCGATGGCCGTCTTCGCCGGAACGGGACACTAGTCCGCCAAATCGCCGACGACTTCCGTCACGCCCGCGCCCCGCAGGTACGCGTCGAGCGAAGGGCGGATGATCGTCGGGGGGACGTGCGCGGAGACCTCGCCATCGGTATCTCCGACGTTGAGCCGCTGGAACAGCAGGTCGAACTGCGTCTCCCACACCCGGCTGATGCGATCGAGCGCCTCCGCCGAAAGCCCCCACAAGTCGGACTTGAAGGGCCCGATGGCGTTCTTGCGCGTCTTGTAATAGAACTGCTCATCCGTCACGCCGGGCTTCCGCTCGGCGGCGAAGTTCTTGTCCAGGTAGGCGTACATCGAGCGGCGCAGCTCGTCGGGCAGGTTCTGGAACAGGATGTTCTGGAAGTTCGTCGCCAGATGGACCTCGCAGGCGCCGGCTTCGGTGAAGCGACGGAAGGCCTCCTCCGGCAGGGTCGAGGCGCCGTGCTGCACGGCGCCGGCCATCTGGTAGGCCTGGCGGGCGATGCGCGACAGCTCGCGCAGCGTGTCGAAATCGACGCCGACCTGGGCGATCGAACCGTCCGGCAGAACGACGCCGCCGTGCGAGGTCCCGGTCTGGATGCTGATCTTCGACAGGCCCGGACGGCCCGGGCCGAGGGCGCCCAGGGCCTGGTTGAAGCCGTCCATGAAGCCGCGCAGCTCGGGCTCCGAGCTGTTGCGCCCGCCGACCTCGCCGATCTCGCCGCCGATAGAAATAGTGATGCCCTTCGGCTCGGCCCGCCGGACGTCGAGGGCCAGCTCGGCGCACAGGTTGTAATTGAGCTGCTGCTGCTCGGCGATCGTTGGGCGCGACAAGTCGACCAGGGTCGATGTGTCGATGTCGATGTTGAAAAAACCGCCCTGCACCGCTTCGCGGATGAGGTCGCCAACGGCCGCCACTTCCTTCAGCGGGGCTTCGGCGAAACGCTTGGCGCTGACCTGGAAGTGGTCGCCCTGCAGGAACACCGGCCCGCTCCAGCCTTCGGCGACGGCCGCCGCCACGATCGACGACGTGTACTCCGACGGGCGCTGGTGGGTGTAGCCCATCTCCGATCGAGCGATCTCGAAGATGATGGCGCCGGCGTGGCGGCGTTGCGCGGCGCGGAAGACGGTCCGCGCGGCGTGGTAGCTGAGGGCACGCAAGTTCATCGCCGGGACGGTGAAGTCGTTGCGGGTGTCGCCTCGCCCGCGGGCGCGGTACAGGCCGTCGATCGAGGCCGGGTAGACCCCGACCTGGGCGGCCGCCTCGCGGATTACCCAGCGCGCCAGGCCGGCCTCCGGCTCGGCAGCCAGAGCCGCGCGGTGGGCGAGGGAGTCGATGCTCGTCGTTAGTCGGGCACGGTCCCGCACAGTGAGCGTGCGGCCGGAAAGGGAAAGCGCACCGGCCGTGCCGTCGACCAGGCGCCGAAGGTGATCCTGCCAGACCATGGGAAACTCCTGAGAGAGGCTCGCGGCGATTATACGGCCGCGCTTAGTGTCCCGGAGGGGACGCCGCTCCCGCGCCCTCGCCCCCTCCCTAAGCGGAGGCCTCTTCGTGCCGGGGCATCGGGGTGCGTGTCTGCGGCCGAAGTCGAAGGGCTTATCCAGGACGAAGCCGAACGGCGCTTCGATAGCATCCCGAGCTCGGGCCTCCGCTCCGCGCGGAGCCATCTCGCGTCCGCGCGGTCAGGGATCGGTCACCCTGCTGATTGCCTCCGGCGGATGCGCAGACTATAATGACTTCGCGACTCCGGCCGCCGCGGCCGGTTTGCGGGAGGACGCGCATGGCAGGCACGGTGGATCCCCTCGGGAAGATCACCGCAGGCGACGACCTGCTCGGGAAGATCCGGAAGACCGTGGCCGGGTTCGTCGGGTACCTCGACCGGGAGAATCGCCGGGAGGCCGACAAGCTGCTGCGGACGACCACCGCCAACCGCTACGAACAGCAATGGGGGCGGATTTCGGCGATCCAGCGGCAGATGATCGAGGCCGGGGGGCTCGAGCAGGTAGATCAGCTCGAGGCGGCGGCGATCAAGCTGCGAACGTTCATCGATCGGGTCAAGGCCGCCTCCTACGGTTACGCCGGCTTCTTCGATGCGGTGCGCATCAACTCGAACGAGCTGCAGAAGATCTACTCCTACGACCTGCAGCTCTTGGAGGACGTCAACAGTATTTCGAGCGCCATCGACAACGTCGAAGCCTCGATGGGCAGCGACGGCCTGCCGGCGGCGATGCGCCATCTGACGACGCTCTGCCAGGATGTGGTCGACGCGTACGACCGCCGCGACGAGGTCCTGCTGGCGGTCTGAGCGCCGGCGCCTAAGGAGAAACGAGCATGGCCAGGATCTTCGATGTCATCGAATACCCCAACGAAATGCGCGATGAGATCGCCCATCGCTTCCCGGACAGCGGCAGCGGCGATTTCCACATTGGCTCGCAGGTTATCGTCCGGGAGACCCAGAGCGCGGTCTTCTTCCGCGACGGCAAGGCCCTCGACACCTTCGCCCCCGGGCGCCACACTATCACGACCGCCAACATCCCCGGCCTGGTCAACCTGATCGGCAAGCTGTTCTCCGACCAGACGCCCTTCAAGGCCGAGGTCTACTTCGTCTCGATGCGCGAGTTCGTCGACCAGAAGTGGGGCACCCCGCAGCCGATCATCGTCCGCAACCCGGGGATGGCCCTGGGCGTGGCGCTGCTTCAGGGCTACGGCATCTACAGCTTCGTCGTGGCCGATCCGCAGCAGTTCGTCAACCAGGTCGTCGGCCAGACCGGGGCCTTCAAGACGGCCGACATCCAGGCCCGGCTGCGCTCGATGCTGCTCTCCAAGTTGCAGGACCTGCTGGGCGAGACGACCAAGGTCAAGAACGTACCGGAACTGATCGGTCTGGTGGAAGAGATCGGGGCCGGCGTGCGCGCCAAGTCGCAGGACGATTTCAAGGCGCTCGGCCTGACCTTGAAGGCCTTCTACATCGAGAGCCTCAAGCCCTCGGACAAGTCAGCCGAAGAGCTGCGGGCGATGGGCATGCTCGACGTCGCCACCTACACTCAACTTCAGGCGGCAGATGCCATGCGAGATGCAGCGCAGAATCCCAGCGGCGGGGCAGGATTGACGGCCGGGATCGGAGCCGGAATGGGGATCGGTGGGGCGATCAGCGACGCGCTGAAGAGCGCGCAGACCGCCGGGGCGGCTTCGGCAGCGGCCATGCCGGACGTCATGACGCCCTCGGAGGCGGCCAAGTACCTCCAGGTCTCCGAAGAGGACGTTCTGGCCGCCATCAAGGCCAAGCAGATCAAGGCCAAGAAGATCGGCGAGGGTTACCGCATCAGCCGCGATGCCCTTCAGGAATACCTGAAGAGCTAGCTCTCCCGCGGATCCGACGAAACGGCCCGGAGGGGCCAGGGGGGATCCCAGGATGGGGGCGGGATTTGCCCTGAAGTAGATCGCATGTAGGGGCGGGTTTCAAACCCGCCCCTACGATTCCCGGCCATGAGCCGACTCGTTCGTTTTGTGGTCGGGCCGGAGGCCCAGTCAGGTTGTGACGAGCAAGCTCTCCCAGGGCGCGGCCAACGTCCCCGCTTCGGCCTCCGTCAGGGGCGACTGGCGCGCCAGATTCCGCACGTACTCCTTGAGCTTCTTGATGTGCACGGCGGGGTGACCGTCGTTGTTCTCCAGCCGCGCCTCGGCGTGACAGAAGACAAGCAGCGGGACGATCTCCCACGCCGCGCGATCGGGGAGGCGCCGCCGGAGCTGCCGGTCGAGGTCGGCCGCCTCACGCTCCGCCTGGGGCAGGAGGCTGCTCATCGTCGAAGGTTTGCCGGAGGGCACACCCTTCTTGAGCCGGGTCCGCCACAGGCTTCCGTCGCGCCACTTGAACACCCCCGGCTCGCCGACTGGAATCAGCGCCACGGCCGCCCGCTGGGTGAAGAGAGCGTGGCGGCAGCCGAGGAGGTAATGGTAGAGGCGGTGGCGGCCATCAAGACCCTTCAGCGCGGCGTCGAGGACCTGATCGCTGCGGCCGTGCTCGGGCCAGCGGCGCATCAGCATCGTGCCGATCTGCGAGGCGAGCAGACCCACCAGCGCCAGGCCCATCGTGACCCCGAGGCTGTCCGAATCGCCCAGGGAGACGAGCAGGGCCACGACCATCACGCCCAGGCCGCCGAAGGAGAGGATCTTCGAAAGACGTCGTATGCGATCGATGCGGCGGACGTTCATGTAACGTTGCACGATGGGTTACTCCACAGGGGTGTAAGGAACGCGCGGGCCGCAGGCATTCACTCGTTCGCCGACGCCTGGATGGACTGCCGCTCCAGATAGGGCTCGAGGGCACGACGCAAGGCTTCGAGCAGACCGGCCTCGACTGAGGCGCGGGCGGCGCCGATGGCGTTGACCAGCGCTCGCGCGTCGGAGTGTCCGTGGCCGATGAAGACCAGTCCGTTCAGTCCGAGCAGCGGGGCAGCGCCGTACTCCGCCGGATCGAACAGGCGCCGGACGCGGGAAAAGGCCGGCCGCGCCAGCAGGCCCCCGACGGCCGTCAGCGGCCCGGCGGCGATCTCCTCCCGAATGATCTCGGTTAGAAAGCGCGCCACCGCTTCGCTCGTCTTGAGGAACACGTTGCCGGTGAATCCGTCGGTGACGGCGACGTCGACAGCGCCGGTGTAGATCTCCTTGGCCTCGATGTTGCCGACGAAGTTCAATCCGGATGAGGCCAGGAGGGGGTAGGTCTCGTGGATCAAGGCCGAGCCCTTTCCCGGCTCCTCGCCGTTCGAAAGCAGGCCGACGCGCGGGCTCGGGATCCCGAGGGCAACCTGCGCATAGACAGCTCCCATTACGGCGAACTGGAGGATGTACTCGGGCTTGCAGTCGACGTTCGCGCCGATATCGAGGATGACGGCGCGCCCGCCGCGTATCGGGAACAGCGCCGTCAGGGCGGGACGCCGGACCCCTCGCAGCCGGCCGAGGCGGAGCAGGGCGGTGGTCATGGCACCGCCGGTGTTCCCGGCGGTGACGAAGGCCTGCGCCGCGCCGCGGCGAACCAGCTCGATGCCGACCGCCATCGAGCTGTCGGCCTTCCCGCGCGCGGCGGTGACCGCCTTGTCGGCCATCTCGACGACTTCGGAGGCGTCGGCGATGCTGATCCTCCCGGCGCGATCCCCGTGCGGCGCGAGAAGCTGCTCCAGGCGGGTGCGCGGGCCGGCCAGGACGAGCGGGTCATTCCAGCGTTCGACGGCGGTCAGCGCCGCTTCGACCTCCGGCTGGGGGTGTTGGTCGCTCCCCATGGCGTCGAGGACGATGCGGGTCACGCGGGCCTCCGATGCGGCGAATCGGCGGTGATGGTTGACAGCGCGGGCAGCGCGGCTATAATACCGCGCTGGGCATCCCCTGCGTCCTGCGCTGGTGCTGGAATTGGCAGACAGGCATGGTTGAGGGCCATGTGCCGAAAGGCGTGGGGGTTCAAGTCCCCCCCAGCGCACTGTCGAGGCCGTCCTGAGCCGCAGTCCCGAGCGTAGCGAGGGAGAAGCCGAAGGACGGCCTTTCGATTCATGGCCGTGTCAGGCGCGCTGAGCGAAGTCCCTCGCGCCGCTCGGGATGGTATCGAAGCGCGCCCAAGCTCGGGGCGAGCTGCTCGGCCTCCTTCGACGGAGCCTGCCTGATCGACCGCGAAGCGTCCCCGAGGGAAGACGAAGGGCTCAGGATGCCTGAGCCCTCAGTGCTGCAGGATCTGTGAGAGGAAGAGCTTGGTCCGTTCTTCCTTCGGGTTGGTGAAAAGCTCCTGCGGGGTGGCCCGCTCGACGATCTTCCCCTCGTCCAAGAAGATCAACTCGTCGGCGGCCGCCCGCACGAATCCCATCTCGTGCGACACCACCAGCATCGTCATGCCTTCGCCGGCCAGGGCCAGCATGACGTCCAGCACTTCCTTGATCATCTCTGGGTCGAGGGCGCTCGTCGGCTCGTCGAAGAGCATGATCTTAGGATTCATGGCGAGCGAGCGGGCAATGGCGACGCGTTGCTGCTGGCCGCCCGAGAGCTGTCCCGGATAGACGTCGGCCTTCTCGGGGATCCCGACGTGCTCGAGCTGCTGGCGGGCAATGCCTTCCGCCTCTTGGCGCGAGCGCCGGCGCACGACCCGCTGCGCCAGGGTCACGTTCTCGAGCGCGGTCAGATGCGGGAAGAGATTGAAGAGTTGGAAAACCAGTCCAATCTCTGCGCGGACGGCATTCAACTGGCGCTGGTCGGTGGTCAGCCGCTTGCCCTCAACCCACACCTCGCCGCTGGTGGGCGCCTCGAGGTAGTTGATGCAGCGCAACAGGGTCGACTTGCCGGAGCCGCTCGGGCCGATGATGACCACCACTTTGCCGCGGCCCACCTCCAGGCTGACACCGTTGAGGGCTTCGACCTTGCCGAAGCGCTTGAAGAGATCCTTGACAACGATGATGGCCTCGTCATTCATGCCGGCGCAGACGCCTCTCGTAGGCGGCGACCGCCATCGATAGGGCCACGGTTATCGTCAGATAGAGAACGGCCAGCGTCATGTAGGCCTCCGGGAACCGGAACGTGCTGCCGGCGTACAAGCGGGCGATCTGGGTCATGTCGCGGACGGCCAGCACGGAGACCAGCGACGAGTCCTTGACCATCGAGACGAAGTCATTGCCGAGGGCGGGCAGCACGTTGCGGATGGCCTGTGGCAGGATGATGTGGCGCATCGCCTGGCCGTACCTCATGCCGAGCGAGCGGGCAGCCTCCATCTGTCCCCGCCCGATGGACTGGATGCCGGCTCGAAAGACTTCCGCTAAAAACGCGCCGTAGGTTACAGCGAGAGCGATGATGGCGCGCGCAAGCATCGGTACGGCGTCGTTCTCAATCCCGCTGACCAGGCTGCCGAGGCCGGATAGCCCGATCGAGGAGAACCATTCGCCGAGGGCGTGCAGCAGATCGATCCCTACCGGCACCCCTACAAACGCGATGAAAAAAATCAGCACCAGCATCGGGATGCCCCGTACCACCTCGATGTACATCCTGGCCACATTGTGGATCACGACGTTGTGGGACATGCGCCCCAGGCCGGCGATCAGCCCGAGGACGATCGCCAGCACATAGGCGATGATCGAGGTCACCAGGGTTGTGGCGATGCCCACCTTGATCCACTGGAAAGCCTCGTTGAAGTTCGGGGTGGTGAGGATGCCGACCCAGGCCCACAGGATGACCACGACGATCCCGATAAACCACCACGGAAGATCGACAAGGCGGCGACCGACCGATTCTTGGGCGCGCTTGGGCTTCGGTGCAGCCTCGACGAAAGACGTGGATGTGTGTTCTGCCATTATTCAACCGCGGGCGTGCGACAGGCCGGTGCCCTCGGGGGTCCCCCCGTCGAGCACCGGCCCGCCAACGGGCTCGCCGACCGGGCGAGCCGGAGCGAATCAGACAGCCTGCCTTAGCCCAGGTCGTCGTAAGTGATCGTAAACGAAGGCCCGAAGAACCTCAGGTTGACGTCGGCCATGAAGCCGCTGTCGACCATCGCCTGCATGGCCGCGTTGACGGCCGCCACCAGATCGCTGCCCTTGGGGAAGATGAAGCCGAGCTGATCGCTCGAGAGCGACGGGCCGACTAGCTTGAGAGCGTCGGCGTTCTCACCCAGATAGCCAAGTCCGGCAGTTTCGTCGATGATCACAGCATCGACATCACCCGCGATCACCGCCTGCACCGCGAACGGGAACTGTTCGAAGGCGGAGATGCGTTCCTCGGGCAAGAATTTCGCCGCCGTCTCGTAGTTGGTTGTGCCCGTCTGCGTTCCGATCTTCAGGCTCTCATCGGCGACGATGTCCTCGATGCTATCGATGCGGGTCTCATCGAGACGCACCAGGAGGCGTTGATCGATATTGATGTAACCGTCGGAGAAGTCGACGATCTCCGCCCGGTCCTCGGTGATCGTGATTCCGTCCGCCGCGGCGTCGAACTGTCCGTCGGAAACAGCCTGGATCATGCCCTCCCAGGCTGCCTCGGTGAAGACCGGCTGGCAGTTGAGCAGCCGGCAGATCTCGTTCCAGACCTCATAGTCCCAGCCGCTGGGCGCTCCCGTGGCGGGGTCGAGATAGTTGAAGGGCAGGTAGGCGTTCTCGACCGCCACCGTGACCTCTCGGCCGCCTAGATCCGGCATGCCTGCAACTGCACCGCCGCTGGGTGGTTCCGTGGCCGCCGTCTGCGAGGTGCAGGCAGCGAGGGCCAAGGTCAGCAGGACCAGCAGGTAGAGCATTTGCTTCTTCATCTCTCTCCTCCAGATTGGATGCGGTTTCTCCCGAAGTCCTCTCGGGGTGGCGTTGCGCGCAGGGGAAGGGCGCGTTCTCATCCGGGCGGCCACGTGACACCTTAGATTAATAACCTGACTCCCGCAGGAACGCAAGCAGAAGGCGACGCAATCAACCGTCCGGATCGGCCGCCGAGCCCGACGGCAGCCCAACGTGGATGCGCTGGCTCTCGAAGGGCAGGTAGGGACCGATCATCGTCAGAACCTGCTGGGCGGGCAGGCTGAGGGAGGCGTGGGCCGGCAATAGGTCCAGCAGGAGCTGCAGATCCGTCCCGGGCTGCACGGCTCCGGCGCGCTCGGCGAGCGCCTGCAACAGGCGGGTCTGGGCGAGCAGGGCCGCGGACGGGTCGTCCCGCAGCAGCGCCAGGACGTTCAAGGCCGCCGCACCATCGACCGTCGACTCACCGGCCGGGACGCCGCCCAGGAAGTCGATCAGGGCGGCGAAGCCCTCGGCGTCGACGACGACGACGGCGTCGAGCGGAAGCGTGGTCAGGGAGGCCAGGGCCTGCGCCGAGTCGGACCCGGAGGCGTAGGCCTCCCGCACCGTTGCCCCGTCCGGGAGCGTTTGGTTCGTCGGGAAGCCGAAGAGGAAGAGCTCCTTACCCGGCGGTCGAAAGGAGGCCAGCCAGACCGCGAGCAGTTCGCTCGAGCCGGGGTCGAGGGAGTCCACGCCCAGGATCAGGATGGTGACTTGGGGGGTCCCGACGGAGGCCCCGGTGGGCGTGACGCGGGCGGTTGGCGTGTGAAAGAGATTCGACGATGACGAACGCGGGCGCAGAAGCGCCGTCGCCACGCCCAGCGCGAAGAAGCCGACGGCGGCGGCGATAAGGATAGTGCGGAAAGAGATCGATCGCATGAGACGCCGAGGGTGTAGACGCGTCGGCGGGCGGATTGTACTCCGAGCCGCGGGCGCACCATCAATCCATGATCTCTGTCATATCGGACGACCAAGCGGCCAGCCTGTTGGAATCAGCGGCCTTGTTGTTTAGGCTTGCGGACGCCCCACCCCCTACCCCCTCCCCGATGACCACGGATACCCAGATGTAGGCGCAGACGGGGAGGGGGATAGTAATCTCAAGGGGACGGGGGCGGCGGAGCCGCCCCCGTCCCCTTGAATGACTCCCTCCCCCTGACTCTCACCCTGGCCTACGGACTCCTGATGATGCAGGGGGCCCTCCGCTGCGCTACGGGGTGCTGCGCGAAGGGCAGGATGGAGGTGGGAGGGCCCCAGTGAGGGCTAGATTGTCAGAATCCGCGGAGAAGGGCCTCTGCGGCGGCGTGACCCAGAATGAAGGCCGCCACCGCCAGCATGCCGACGGGGATGGCGCGCATCGTCCGGGGATGGTGCACCGCGAATCCGGTGACGGCGGCGGCCATGCGCCAAAAGGCGCCTTGCATTCGGGCCCGAGTCGAGCACCATACCCTTCGCACGGCTGTCATCTCGAAGTGCTGATGCGCACGATGCGGCCGCGCTCGTCGGCCACGACGCGCACGATGCGCGTCAGACTCTTGCCGCCGGGGAGCGACGCCTTGCCCTTGTAGGTGAGCAGGACCAGCGCCCAGTCGTTTCCCCCGGGTTGCGGGCGCACCGTCGGCGCGACGCCGTCCATCTCGGGGAACGTCCGCAATACTTGGCGTGTGACTTTCTCGATCGTCCCCTTCTCCATCTCAGCCTCCGCTACTCCGCAGGAAGCTCCGACGACGCAGGAACGCCGGCAGGTCGAGGTTCTGCTCGGCCTGCGGCGCGGTGTGCACGACCGAGACGTCTTCGGCTTCGGGCGCCGGTACCGTCTCGACCGCCTGGCCGCCGATGCCGGTGACGATCAGGATCGCCTGGGCGCGCCCGGTCATGCCCGGTTCGGTCGTGGCGCCGAAAATCAGGTCGACGTCCGGCGAGAACGACTGACGCAGGTCCTCCACGGCCTCGCCGATGTCGAACAGAGTGAGATCGTCTCCGCCGGTGAAGTGGACCAAGACGCCGCTGGCCTGTTCCAGGCTGTCGACCTCCAGCAGCGGATGGCGCAGCGCCTGGCGGATGGCGGTGTGGGCCATGCGATGGCCTTCGCCGATGCCGATCGCCATCAGCGCCCCGCCGCCGTGCTGCATCAGCTCGCGCACGTGGGCGAAGTCGACATTGATCAGCCCGGCGCGGGTGATCAGCTCCGAGATCCCCTGGACGCCCTGGCGCAGGACGTCGTCCGCCAGACGGAAGGCGACCTCCAAGCTGAGCTCGCGGGGAACGATCTTCAACAGACGGTCGTTGGGCACGGTGATCAGAGTGTGGGTATGAGGTTGCAGGAGACGGATGCCCTCGGCGGCATTGCGCATGCGCCGGGTCATTTCGAAGCCGAAGGGCATCGTGACGATGGCGATGACCACGGCGCCGATCTCGCGGGCGATCTCGGCTGCCACCGCGGCGGCGCCGGTGCCTGTTCCACCGCCCATCCCGGCGGTGATGAAGACCATGTCGGCGCCGGAGAGGGCGTGCGCCAGCTCGCGGCTGCTTTCCATGGCGGCGGCGGCGCCGATCTTCGGATCCCCGCCGGCCCCCAGGCCGCGCGTCACGCGCGGGCCGAGCTGAATTCGCACCGGCGCCAGCGACGAAGACAGCGCCTGGGCGTCAGTGTTGGCGGCGATGAAGTCGACCCCATCCAGCCCGAGCTCGATCATGCGGTTGATGGCGTTCTGTCCGCCGCCGCCGAGGCCGATGATCTTCACCATGGCCATTCCTACCGGGGCCGCCGTTGGCGCGGCCATCGTTTGTAGCATCACGTTGTCGCTCATGCTGGTCTCCTCAGGCCCTGGCGGCCGCGGCGAAAGTGTCCGGGTCAAGCCATTCGACGCGGCAGCCGTCTCGTTCCAGGTGGGCCGTCATCTGTTCATCGATCGATCCGATCGTGCCAAGGACCGTGACGCGTTCGGCCAACCTGGCCTCGGCCGGCGAGCAACCGACGGCGCCCGGAGTTCGCAAGGCGACCTGGCCGGCGAGCGCCCACAGCATCGGGTCGGCGCTGCCAGGCGGCAGGAGAATGTAGTGTGCCAGCGACTTGGGGCGCTGCCTCTTGGCCGCCGCCAGCAGCGCGCCACGCACCATGTCGACATCGCGCTTCGGTTGATCGGGCGCGCTGTACCACGCGGCGTAGGCTTCAGAAGAGGTGGGCGAGGCGGTCAGCAGGAAGAAGGCGAAGGCCTGCAGCGTGGCCGGGGCGTCCGGCCCCATCAGCCACCGCGCCACACCGGCGTTCTGTTCGAAAGACGAGGCGTCGTCGGTCGTGGTGCGAGCCGGCAGCGCTCCGCCGCCGATCACGTACACAGGGAGCGCCTTCCCGATAGCGGTCTGCCCGATGGCGGTGTACCACTCGGGGAGGCGGAGGCCGCGCTGATCTTGAGAACCCTCGGGCGTGTGATACGGCCGACTCTCGGGCCACGCCTGCGGGCCGCCGGCGCCCCAGTCGAGGGCGCGCCCATAGGTCCAGGTGTACGCGCCGAGGGCCAGGCGATCCAGCAGCGACTCCTGCCCGCGGCGGGCAAGACCGCGCAACGTCCCCTCGAGGAAGGCCGTGTCCCAGTAGTCGCCTCCGGGCTCGAGCGGCGAGACCATCGGCACCATCCCCAGTTCGGCCTGGAGATTCCAGAGCGGGAGGGCGCGGTCGATGAAGCGTTCGACGATGCCGACGCGGCTCCACTCGGACGACTCCCAACTGGAGCGCAGGTTGGGCTTGTCGAAAAGGACCACGTGGCGCACGCCCCAGGCGGCGTAGGCCCGCAGCAGGGGTTCGACGTCGGACGGATTCAGCCGGCCGACCGGCGCCGGCAGGTGGACGATCGGCTCGATGCCCTCGTCCAGGAGGCCGCGCAGGAAGTCCTCCGGGACGGAGCGCGAGGTCGAGGCCCGCAGGACGAGCCAGGCGGCGCCGAAGGAGCGCAGCACCGGGAGCCACGCTGCAAGATCCGCCGGACCGTAGTGGCGGTCGTCAGGGTAGTACTGGAACCCGAGACGGGAAACAGATGGGAGCATGGGTGCCGTAGGGGCTCTTGTTGCAAGGAGCGTGCCGAGAGTGGCCGACCTGGCCCTGGAGCGGGTGGCCTCCATTCGGGCCCTGTCCAGACCCCCACCCCTTACCCCTCCCCCGGTCCCGGGCTCCATGAATGGTCTGCTGGCTGCCGGGGGAGGGGAGAAATCCTCGAGAAAGGGGGAGAGCGGAGCTCTCCCCTTTCTCGAAAACCCTCCTCCTCTCCGCTTCTCGACCTGGATGGGTCCAAAGCTGGAGAGGAGAGGGGGTAGGGGAGGACGGGATCCGCCTCAGCGATGAAGATCTCTAGCGGGAAACGGCAAGCTTCAGGACCTTTCCGGTCGAATCCAGCGTCAGGCGGGCGAAGTGGACGTGCTTGCGGCCGCCATCGGAGATGTGCTTCGTGAGCGTCACGACCACGGTCTGCTGAGTCTCGGCCGGTGCGGACTTCATCCCGAGCTGGGAGCAAGGACACAGGTGGTCGCGACCGTCGCAGCCGCAATGTTGCGAGTGGACCTTGGCGTTGGCATCCGCCAGGCCGGGAAGGTACTGCGCCACGATCGTCTTGACCCGGTCGAGGGTCTCAGGTTGCAGATCGTCCGCCGGGATGTTGGCAGCCCCCAGAGCACAGGCGATCTTCATGTCCTTCGGTCGGCGGCTGGGGCGGGCAGGCGCCTTGGGCGCCGTGCCGCGCGGCAGCGGCTGAGCGACGTAGAGCGGATCGCCGTACAGGACGAAGGAGATTAGCGTCTTCTGGTCCTCGCCGTCGAGGTAACCCTGGCGGCGGTGCATTTCCGCCACCAGGCTGAGCTTCGCCCGGCGTAGAGCCTCGCCCACGGGCAAGCCCAGATTGAGCTGGTCCCAGAAGTAGCGACCGAGGAGGTCGGCGGCGATCAGCGGCGGGGTGACCGACCCGTAAGAGATCTCGGTCGAACCGACGACGGCGTGCGAGCCCGAGGCGAGGAACTTCAGCGCGAGGGCGTCGTCGGCGGTGCGCTTGACGACGTGCGCGCCGTAGCAGGCTTCGCTGAAGACGACCTTCGGCGCGCGTCCACCGTTGACGATATCCTGCGGCCGCAGGGCGACCGGGAACTCGGTGTCGGCTTCTTTGTCGCGCAGCGGATCGCGGTGACCGAACCACTCCGGCGCGTCCTCGACGCCGTGCAGGTTGTAGTAGGAGAGAGTGCTCGGCCGGACGGCCTGCGCCGGAAGAGCCCCGGCCTGGGTCGGCGGCGAGGTCAGCATGGCCTGCGGGTCGCCGATGGCGCGGAAGACGGCCATCGACGCCTTGCGCCAGATGCTGGCCGAGTAGCCGAGGGCGCGCGGCCGAGAGCCGAAGAAGCGACTGAAGCGGCGGCGTAGCCAGCCCCGCAATCGCTCGACGGGATTCGCCGGCCGATTGGCGAAAGCGTGGCCGACGGCGGCCTCGCGCAGGATGCGGACGAGCACGTCGGCGTCGTCCTCGCAGGGCAGGCGGCCCACGGGCCACTCGGGCGCCAGGTAGTTCTCGTCCGAGGTGCTGTAGGGGTTGTCGGAGGCGACGGACTCGTCGTCATCATCGGTGGGGTTGGGCAGGTGGTGGAACGGGATGATGCCGTCGCCGCCGACGATCAAGAGCGCCCCGATCATCTCCCCGCGGCGGGCCAGGGCGCGGTCCAGATCCGTCAGCCGCAGCTTCACCTGCCAGGCATTGCCCGGGTCGACGGGCGTCATGCGGAAAGCCTTGAGGGTCGTCGGGTCGTCGGGGTAGAAGACGTAGGACGACCAACCCGGGCGGCTGCGCATGGCGTCGGCCAGAGCGCGCACCGCCTCGTCGATGCGCGCGAAGCGGTCCTGGCCGAAGACCTGGGCCAGGCGCGTGCGGCTGCTCAGGACGATGTAGGCCGGCTGGCGCCGGTCGACATCGGTGGTGGCTTCGGGCGCGCGCAGACGTACCGCCAGGCGATCGAAGTCGGCGCGGATGCGCTCGATCTCCGGAGACTCGCGAGGATCCTTGTCCCCATTGTCTGGCCCGCGGAAAGACTCCCAGGGCTCGGGCTCGGGAGCCGGCCCGTCCGAGGCCCCCAGGACGGCGGCCGCGACGGCCGGGCCAAGGTCAACCGGCGCTGCGGAAGGCCGCGTCACCTCGGCACCGATCGCGGTCGCCCCCACGCCCGCCTCGGCGGCGGCGGACCTCGAGGCGGCGCCCGATCCACCCAGCCGGTTGTCGCCCAGGATGGCGGCGACTTCGGCCGGGACGGGGCGGGAGATGTCGGCGGTGAGCTTCTCACTCCACAGAGACCGGTAGGCGTGGTCGCTTCCGAGCATCTTCAAGGCGACGCGCCCGGTCGGATCGTTGGACGCGGCGCGGTGGAGATACTCCACGGCGCGGGCATGCTCACCGCGGCGCAGCAGGTCGTCGGCCAGGGTCAGAGAGAAGGCGACGCACTCGGGCCACCGGTCGTGCGCGGCGCGTGCCGTGGCGACGGCGGCGGCGTTGTCGCCCGAGGCTTGCAGCGAGCGCATCAGGACCAGGGCGGGGAGGGGGATATCCGGGTCGGACTGCAGCGCTTCCTTGGCCTCTTCGACCGCCGCCTTGGCTTTGCCGGCTTCCAGATGCGCCTGGGCGACCATTAGATGTCGGGACCACGAAGGAGCCCCGTCATCGCCGGCCTGCTTGCGCAGCGCGCGGCTGCTGGTGCTGGCCAGGCTGGCGCGCAGCGGATCGCCGGCGGCCCGGGCGGCTACGGCCAACAGGTCGTAGGCCTCGATAAACTCCGGATCGGCGGCGATGATCTGGCGCAGACGGCGTGAGGCCGAACCGGCATCGCCCTGCTCGACCTCGACCTGGGCCATCAGGAACTGGACCTCCAGGTCGTTCGGCCAGCGCGCCAGCCAATCGGCGGCCAGCGATCGGGCGTAGTCCAGCCGGCCGGCGGCGCGGGCCGCCTGCAGCAAACGGAAGAGCGAAGCGCGATCGATCATGGGTTCACCGCCATCCGGTAGGTTCCGCCATGGACGAACTCCAGGGCTCGAACGGCCGCCAACTGCTGGAGGGTCGCTGTGTCGGTGGGGTCGAGTTCTGCCGCGCGTTCAAGCATGCGTTCCGCCTCGCCGTAGGCCTTGAGCGCCTTGAAGACGTGAGCGGCGCGTCGGAAGGCCTCGGGGGCGCGCGGGTGGGCCTCGGCCGAGCGGCAATAGGCATCGAGGGCGTGGTCCAGCTCGCGCCGGGCCTCGTAGACCTGGCCGAGCTCGAGCGCCAGATCGGCCTCGAGAGGATTGAGTGTTTCAGCCTGCCGCAGCAGGTCGAGGGCGCGGTCAAGTTGACCCGATTTGCGCTCGACACGAGCCAGGCGGACATGCAGCGCGGCCGAACGCGGCGTCAGCCGCAGGGCCGCTTCCAGGGCCTGGCCGGCGGCCGGGAACCCCTCCGTCGCCTCGAGCGCCTCGGCCAGGGAGCGCCACGCGCCGTCGTCATCGGGATCCGTTGCCAGGTGGGCCCGCAATTCCTCCGCGGCCAGCCCGGCTCGACCAATTTCAATGAGCAGGCGAGTGCGAGTCTCCCGCAAGGCCGCGGGATCCTTGGCCACTGCCGCCGCGCGGTCGAGCAGCGCCAGAGCCTGGTCCGGCTCTCCCTGTTTGGCGGCGGCGGCCGCCAGGCAATGCAGGGCATCCGGCCGGTCGCCACCAAGACGGAGGGCACTCTCGGCCCAACGCCGCGCCTCGCGCATCTTGCCGGCCGCCAAGGCCGCCTGTGCCTGGCCGACGAGGTGTTCAGGCTCGGTCGGCGCGATGGAGGCGGCGCGCTCGAAGAGAGATTCCGCCTGGGTGACGTCTCCGCCGGCGAGGGCCAGCTCGCCTGCTTCGTGCCACACCTGCGCCTCTGATGGCAGCAGCGGAAGGAGGCGCTCGTACGCATGCAGCGATTCGCTCAGATGGCCGGCCTGGCGCAGGGCGCGAGCATAAGCCAGCCTCCAAGCGGTGTTCTCGGGATCGAGTTCGACCGCCGCCTGAAGATGGGGGAGGGCCGAGTCGAGGTCGGTCTGTGCCAGGTACAAATCGGCCAGGGCGGCGTGCCAAGCAGGCTCGTCCGACCATTGGGCCAGGGCGGAATTCAAAGCAGCGATGGCCGAGTCGGAGTAGCCCTGGGCCAGGTGAGCGCGGGCCAATAGAGACTGCGCGGCGGGCCGCAACCCGGCATCCTCGGCGGCGTCGACGAACGCCTGGCGCGCCAGCGATGGGTTGCCTCCATGAAGGTGGGCTACGCCGGCAAGGAGAGCCTGCCAGCTGGCACCGAGATCGTCGGGTTGGCACTGGCGCAGGACGTCCAGCGCGTCGAACGGGCGCCGGCAGCGGAGATGGGCGATAGCCAACGCTTCGAGCGGCCCGTTGACCGCCGGGTCGTCCGTCGAGGTCGATTGGAGCCCCTGCATGGCTTCTTCATCCTCGGGCGATCGGGTGAGCCGCAGACGGTAAGCGATGGAGCGCCCGGCCTCGGCCGCGCCGAGCGGGCCGGCGAGGCAGGTCTCGAGCCAGGTGATGAGCGAGTTGGAAGGGACATCCGGCCGAGGGGCATGCCGGCGCGCAAGCGCCGCCTCGCCGAAGAGCCAGCGGGCTTCCAGGACCCGCACGATGGTTTCCGCCAGAGCAGTCTCGCCGCGGGCATCGGTCGTCGAGAGGATCGGCGCCAGGGCCGTGAGGGCATCGTTCCAGTTGGCGAGCCGCAGCTCGGCGCGCGCCAGGGCCAACCGGTCGTCCGGCGTCGGCGAGTCCGGGCGCCGGGCCTCGACGATGGCCAGCTTGGCGGCGGCCAGATCGCCGATCGACACGGCCGCTTCGGCGTAGAGAGCCCACGCGGCGGCGGAGATGGTGGGCAGGGAGGTCGCCTTGGTCAAGACTTCGAAAGCGCGGGCAGGCTGCTTGAGCCGCAGCCAGGCCTCGCCCAGTGCCGCAAGCGTGGGGCTGGTGGGGGCCTCGGCGGCGGCACGCGTCAGTAGGTCGACGGCCTCTTGCGCCGAGCCGTGGCGCAGCGTAGCCAGGCCGGCTTCGGCCAGCAAAGCTGCGTCGGCAGGGTGATGCCGCAGGCCTTCGGCGAACTGGTTGAGACCCGCCTCGAACTCCTCGTTGTCGACCAGCGCCCTTGCCAGGGAGCGCTGGATGCGGACATCATTGGGAGTCAGCTCGAGCGTCTTGTGCCAGGCGCCGATCGATTCAGACTGACGCCCGGCGGACCACAGCGCCGCCGCGCGGCGCGCCTGAATCTCGGCGTCCCCCGGGACGAGGCCGGCGACGTGGCTTAACGCGTCGATCGAGGTGGGGAGGTCCCCTGCGCCCTCGGCGACGTCGGCGAGTTCGATCCAAACCGAAGGTTCTTCCGGCTGCGCGGAGGCGACACCCTTGAGCAGGGTAGCGGCGCGCGTTGAGAGGCCGAGCCCGACCAGGACGTGGGCCGCCCGCCGGCGGAGAGCGAGATCACCCGGACCGGCCAGAGCTTTTTCGACGGCGCCCGCCGCCGCCGTGGATTCTCCCGCATGCAGGGAGGCTTCGGCTGCGTCGAGCCATAATCCTGCGTCCCCCTCGGCCTGCGCGGTGGCGCTGTGATAGGCCGCGGCGGCCCGCTTCCAGTCACCTGTCTGCTGAGCAACCGCCGCCAGGACGTGGAGACCGGCGCGGTTGGCCGGATCCGCGGTGAGAAGACTTTCGGCCGTCTGGCGGGCCTCATCGATCAGCGACACCGCGAGGTAGGCTCCTGCGAGCGGTTCAAGGAACTTCGGATCCTGCCCATCGGCGGCGCGCAGGGCCTCGAAGGTGCGAATGGCGGAGAGCGTGTCGCCTGCCTGGAGCAGGCACTGTGCCCTGTGAAGCGCGGCGAACTTTGCCTGAGGCGCGTCGCGCGGCGCGGCTTGGAGGTACTCCGCGTAGCACTGAGCCGCTCGTTCGGCGTCTCCGGAGTCTTCGTAGGCGCGCGCCAGCCAGAAGGGAAGAGCCAGGTCGTGGGAGCCCAGCACCCGCGCGCGCAGCAATCGTCCTGCGGCGGTCCTGGCGCGCGCAGGGTCGGGCGGGACGTCGCCCATGAGCTCGAGGCGTCCGGAGATCAGCCAGGCCTCGGCCGGGGCGTTCTGCGGCAGGTGGGCGAAGAGGGTGCGGGCGGCATCGAATTCGCCCGTCGCCTCGTAGGCGGAGGCCAGGGCCATGCGCGTTTCCTGGTTCCCCGGCAGCCGACGATGTGCGTTGCGCAGGGGCTCCACGGCCTCCGCCGGACGTCCCAGGGCGAGCAACGCCGCACCAGTTTCAAGATTGGCCTGCGAATCGCGGGCATCGATCTCCAAGGCCTGGCGGGCGGATTCGAGGGCTTCGCTCGGGCGGCTTTGTACGCGGAGCCAGTGCGCGAGCGCGGCGTAGATCGGCGCGGCGCCGGGCGCCATCTGTGAGGCGCGCCTGAGCGTCTCGCCCGAGGCCTCGTCGTTTCCGAGGTCTTGATGGAGGCGGGACAGGCCGAGCCAAAGCGCCGGCTCGGATGGGTTTTCCTGTGCGGCGACCTCAAGCTGCGAGATTCCCTCGGCGCCGCGGCCTTCGGCAACCAGCACCTTTGCCCCCAGGAGGATCCGATCGAGCGACGGCACGCCGGATGGGGATTCGAGGAGGAGAGCCTGGGCCTGTTGCGTATCGCCGAGGGCGATGGCGCAGTCGACGACTTTCTTCCACGTCGCCGGACGCGGGTCACCCGCAAGTGCCTTCAACGCGGCCAGCGCTTCCGCCGGTCGGCCAAGCCGCTGCAGCGCCTGGGCCTCGACCTCGATCGCCGAGGCGCTGGTGCTGTCGAGGGCCAGGGCCAATCGGGCCTGTGCCAGGGCGCCGTGATCGTCCCCACACTCCGCAAGCGCTTGCGCGTAGGCACAACGAGTTGACACATCCGAGGGGACCTCGGCCAGGGCGGCGCGAAACACGTCGAGCGCCAGGCCGGGCTCTCCGCACGCCACGAGGCCGAATGCGAGGGAAGGGCTGGCCTTCGGATCTCCGACCTCGAGCGCGTTGAGCGCGGACTCGATCAGGATGCCCCGGCCTTTTTCCACGGCGCCGCCTTGGAGGTATGCCGTTCCGGCGGCGAAGCCGAGAGAAGGCGTGGTCGAGGTGGGGGGCAACAAGGAGAGCGCCGCGGCGGCGTCGCCTTTCTCCACAAAGGACAGCGCAACGTTCGCCAGGCGCGCATCCGAAGGGCCGAATTGCAGGGCCTGTTGGCGTGCTTCAAGCGCGCTGACGATGTCTCCATCCTGCGCGGCGACGATGGCCAAACCGTCGGCAAGGGCTGCGAGCTCCCCTCGGCGCGTTTCCCACGCGTCCTGCAAGCGCCTGCGCAGAGTGCCCGGGGTAGGCCGACTTACAGGCGGGACGTCGGCCTTGGCGGAATCAGGCCGTCCCGCGGCGGCGGCGACGGCCGCAGCGAAGTTTGCCTCGCCGGCTTCGACCAGGCGCAGGAGAACAACATCCAAATGGGCCGCGGCGGCGGCAGCCAGGGCGCAGGCCGCTTCGTCGTCGGTGCCGTTGGCGCGCAGCGCGGCCGCCAGGGCGGCCAATGGCCGCCGGTCGCTCGACTCTGCAAGGCTGGCGGCAAGACGCTGCCGGTCGACGACGGCCTCCCAGGCGACGGCCAGTGGCGAGCGCCAATCGACGGGGACCGCGCTTATCATTCGCTCGACGCCCTGCGCGCCCTCGTCTCGCTCGGTGCGGAGGACTTCACCTGCCAAGATCAGGACGTCGTCCGCCGAGAGGTCGTCACCGGCCGACTGGCCCGAGAGCAACGCCTCAAGTCGGGCTGCCAGCGCAGGGGGCCACACGGAGGGCAGAGAAGTCAGGCTGGTGTGGCCGGTGGCGGCGACAAGCGCGGTGGCGGCAGGGGAGTCGCCTGACCCGGCCGAACGGACAAGAGCGGCGTGCACCGGCTCTTCCTTGAGCCAGTCGAGTGCGCCCGGAACATGGAGCAGCCGCCGGAGAATGCCGGAGGTATTCTCCGCACCGATCGCGTCCTGGAGGCGGGCGAAGGCTTCGTCGAGGGTCGCCATGAGACCGTCCTGCTAGACCGTCGCCCACTCGACCTGCGTCAGGATCCAGTACGAGGCCCCGATCATCATCAGGCCGAGCGTGATCAGGAAGACGCCCGTGCCGTTCGTGGTGCGGACGAGGTCGTTGAGCGAAGCCACCAGCGCTGAGGCGCTGCTGACCAGGCCGGTGACCTCTTCCGCCAGCCCCTTCTGAGCGAGGCGGGCGGTGTGGGCCGCCAGCATCTTGACCTCGGCCGAGTTGCCCCGCCCGATGAGGACGAAGGCCCCGAGCAGGATGCACATGCAGCCCAGGATGAACACGGCCACGGAGATCACAATCTGAAAATCGCTGAGGTTCAGGGGAATCATCTTTGCCTCCCGGTCGAGCGTCAGGAGGCGGTGATGCAAGGCCCGTGCCAGGCCGGGCTTGCGGCGAGGTTACGGGCCGAGATCCGTGTGGCCCCGACGTCGCCGTAGGGCGAGGTCTCGTCCCAGAGGTGGTGCGTCATCGTGCCGTCGATGCCCTGTGCCACGCGGCGGCCATCGGCATTGTAGGAATACACGACGGTCGTGCCGTCGGGCAGGCCGACGCCGCCCAGGCGATCCCGGGCGTCCCATGAGTATGCTGTGACGTCGGCTCCGTCGGTAGCCTGGGTGAGGTTCCCGCGCGGATCGTAGGCGAAGGATGTCCCGCCTGCCGTGAGCAGCTGATCGAGCTCGTTGTAGGCGTAGCTCGTGGTCGCGCCGTCGACGGTCTCCATGGCACCGGCGGTGATCGAGCCCCGATTGGAGGGCTTCAGGTTTCCGCTCTGCTTAGTCGATGTGAGCTGGGTCCCAGAGTCAGGAAGCTAGTGGCGGGCCACGAATACGCGTATCTCTTCCAGTGTGGTTGCTGGATTGAGCTCCAGGGTCTCATACGAGTTTGCTGGAAAGAGGAACAGCCTGTGCCTATCCGGGATCACTTTCCGATGCCACAGGAAGAAGTCCTCCACGGGCATGTCCAGCCAGACTACTTGGGCGTTGGGTTGAAGCCCTCCATATACTCTTCCCCCATCGGGGACTGCGAGACCCCAAGCCAGAATAGCGGTAGGCTTCGGGCTGTAGAACTCGAT
This sequence comes from uncultured Anaerolineaceae bacterium, assembly GCA_964448245.1. GTDB lineage: Bacteria > Chloroflexota > Anaerolineae > Anaerolineales > E44-bin32 > DATEVL01. Next base: position 49,836 of record CAYUWF010000003.1, read on the forward strand.
GTCGGGCCAGTCCTTTGTCAGCAGGTCACGATACCTAGATGGGTCGATAACGAGGTCGCTTTTTGCAGTCTGCCAGTCTCTGGGACTGTACGGAGTCACGAAGTATGGCCTGGTCAATTCAAGTTCCTCCCTTGATTCTCAAGGCACGAGTTGGATCACGCCCATTGACCCAGGGGTGAAGCCTGCCTGTACAAGCATCTGCTCAAAGAATAGAGCTGCCTCGGCCGTGGTTGTGCGAACGATCAGCCCGGCCGGTTGGGCCCCGGGAATGCCACTCGACGTGATAAGGGCTAGTCGATACCTGCTCAGCTCGTCGATCTGCTGGGCAACGAGAAAGGGCGGGGGATTGTCTAGCCTGTACATAGTGTTGTCCCCCGCATGTTTCGCTTCAACCAGGCGGCAAGAGGCCGGAGCAATACCGTCGGCATCGATGGTGTCTGCAGGGATCGGAATGGTCTTCGCAAATATGCCATACAGGCCGTTTGCACGAGCCACCCTTGCTCATACTCGTAGTTCGGGTTGCCGGGACGGTAAGATGCACGTACGTTTGGAAGGCTCTCCCACCATGCCGCAAACGCCACTGGGTCACAGCTGTCAGTCTCGTTCCTGTCGCGCTGATCCGGTCTGGGCTCTCCAGGCAGAAGTTGCGTTAGTGTAAGCATAAGGATTGCCTCCGCGACTCTCCTGATCTTTCGGAATACCTCTCCCTTGCGGTTCAGCTCATCCAGGAGATCGCGGATTTCGTCAAGGGGATCTCTGCCGTCAGGTGATGGTGACGGCAATGGGGGGTATGAGGGGGCAAGATCTGGAAGGACGCCGACTTGGGCCATCATGAGGAGCACATAACTTGCAGCGAGGGCTCCGCCGGCCAAGATGGCCAAGTCAGTGAGCCCCCTAGCCGCCTGGAGTCCTACCATCGCTGTTGTCAGGGCATAGCTCTTGAAGCTCTGGGCTCCCAGTGGATCAAATTGGTTGACCGGATTGTCTGTCGCGTACACATAGCGGTTAACCTCGACCGGATTGAAGGCCTGCACCTCCATCGGATCCCGCGAGAGGAACCTACCGAGCGCCGGGTCGTAATATCGGGCCCGCAGACTATACAGTCCTGTCGGGGCGTCGAACTGCTGGCCGGTGTAGAGATAGGGATTCGTCGTGGATCCCGTGCTGGCGAAGAGGCCTCCGAAAGCGGTGTAGTCGTAGGTGTCGGTGACTACGCCGCCGCTATTGGTGAGCGCGCGGGCACTGCCCTGGGCGTCACCGAGGTAGTAGCTGGTCGAACCCGCTCGCCTCTGCGAGAGGAGCTCGCCTCCGCCGAGCACGTAGCTTGCGAGCGGTGCGCCGCCCGCGTCGGTTTCGAGCACAACGTCGCCGTAGAGCGAGGCCTCGTCCCAGAGGTAGTTCGTATCGACTCCGTCCACAGCCTGGCGCACGCGTCGACCGTCGGCGTCGTAGGTGTAACCCAGCGCGGTTCCATCAGGAAGGGTGGCGCCACTCAGTCGATCCAAGGCATCCCAGGAGTAAGCAGTGACGTCGCCGCTGGTTGAGGTCTGGGTGAGGTTCCCGCGCGGATCGTAGGCGAGGCTCGAACTGCCGGAGCTGAGCAGCTGGTCCAATTCATTGTAGGCGTAGGTGGTCATTGCGCCGTCGACGGTCATGCTGAGCCGCTTGCCGACGGGGTCGTAGGGAAGGCAAGGTCCGTTCCATCCTGCAGGTGGACCATCCCGAGGGGACCTACCAGCACATTGCCGCGGCTACCTATGACCGCTTTCGAGGTACGCTGATCGCAGCGATAATCGCCGCCTCGGAAGGTATATCGCTCTTCCAGTCAACTTTCATCAGGGAATCTCGAGCCGCGTCTTCTAGAGCTACCACAACCCGCGTGAGGGCGGCATTTCCGACCCGGTAGGACACCTCTCGGAGCGTGGCAAAAGTGACCCGCAGATTCTCGAGAGCCTCCATGTCCTGCCCCGTCCGCGAGCCAATCAGATGGTCTCTTAGACCGAAGAGAATCCCGGCGAAATCAGTCTCTGTTTCTCCTTGTTCGGTCATGATCTCCGTCCTCTACTTACGGCTCGCGGAGCATGTAGATCGCGAGCAGCTGAGGCGAAACGCTCGTCGTGTTGAGATTCGCCAAGTCGGCGGCGTGCCACTCGTCCCAATAGCCTCTATCTGAGTGGTACACGGTGAGATGGCCAGGCGGGTAGGTCGCCCCGGCTCCCGTTGAGGGATCGATGAAGACCCCGCTAGTCCAGAGCTTAATCACTGGTTGGTTCGAATTTGGCCTAACAACGTAGCCGTTTGCAACCAAGATGCTCGTTCGGAATCGGATGAACTTCCCTGATGGGGGTAGCTCCGAAAACGATAACCCAGTTTCCCCGTCTTGAATCCGGTGGAGGCTGAGGTCCTTGATGCGGCTTCCACTCCGGTATATCAGATCCGGCGTCGTCGTGGGGTCGATCGGGATCGGAGGGAAGGGCGTTACCTCGACCTCTGGTTCAGGTCCTGGAAGAGGCTTGGTTCGACGGAGTGCATCCAGGGCCTCGCGCAGAGCTTCTGCTTGCCCGGCACGCTCAAAAGCTCGCTCAATCGCGTCGCGCCACACTTCTGGCAGCGCCGGTTCCTCACCCTGTTGGACGTCAGGGACGGCACCGGGGATTCCAATCACGAGGAGGCTGACAAGCACCCACGCTACAGGGCGGGCGACCACTCCGACAACCGACTTCAACCCAGCGAGGGCCCGAAGAACGCCAGCAATGGGCGAGGAGTATTCAGCTGTGGCGCTCCAGAGCCCCGACGGGTCCGCCATGCGTACCGGATCGTTCGCCGCATAGACATATCGGTTGGCCTCGACCGGATTGAATAGCTCCACTTCCACCGGATCCCTCAAGAGGAACCGTCCAAAGCCCGGGTCGTAGTACCTCGCCCTCAGGCTGTACAGCTCCGTAAGCGGATCGAACTGCTGGCCCGTGTAGAGGTAGGCGTTGGCTGTCGTGCCACTGTGGGCGAGGAGGTCGCCAAAGGCGGCGTAGTCGTAGGTGTCTGTAATCGCTCCCGCGCCGTCGGTCAGCGCCCGCACGCTGCCCATGGCGTCGCTGAGGTAGTAGCTGGTGGCGCCGGCGCGGGTCTGCGCGAGCAGCTCCGGCCCGCCGAGCACGTAGCTTGCGAGCGGTGCGCCGCCCGCGTCGGTTTCGAGCACAACGTCGCCGTAGAGCGAGGCCTCGTCCCAGAGGTAGTTCGTATCGACTCCGTCCACAGCCTGGCGCACGCGTCGACCGTCGGCGTCGTAGGTGTAACCCAGCGCGGTTCCATCAGGAAGGGTGGCGCCGCTCAG
>CAYUWF010000004.1:0-47898 GCA_964448245.1 uncultured Anaerolineaceae bacterium
GCGAACCGCGTCCTGGACGATTATCCTGATCGACATGCGATTGTCGTTACGCACGGCTAGCTCGGCGTGTTTGGCGAGCGGCACGTTCACCGCCCGGCTTTCGGCTGCCACCACGAGGCCCCTGACACCCAATACCTGTTCGACGACCTGATCTATCTCCACCGGGGCGTCTTCCTGGTCATCGTGCGGCCGTGCTCCCCGGCCGCAAGCAGTACGAGCAAGATGAGGACAGCGACTTCCACTTCGACTACCCAGCTGCCCTAAAGTGAGCCGACGGCGGCTGCGGACCCCGCGCTGAAGGTCCTAGGCACCGGACACCACGCGGCCGGCCTTGGCGCCCATGAGCCTTCCGGCCCACTCTCCCGATTATGCAGCGTCAACCCCTGGACATCCGGCGCCTGCCCCGGTAAAATGGGTGGGTTGGCCTCGCCCAGCGCGGGAGCCCGGGAGGAACGGTTGGCAAACACCAAGTCGGCGAAGAAGCGAATTCGCCAGAACAGCCGGCGCCGTGTGCGCAACGCCAAGATTCGGACGCGGGCGCGCTCCAGCGTGCGTGACGCGCGGCAGGCCGTCGAAGGCCCCGACCCGGCCGCCGGCCGGGCGGCCGTCAAGGCGGCCATTCAGGAGTTGGATCGGGCGGCGTCGAAGGGCGTCATCCATCGAAACAACGCCGCTCGGCGCAAGAGCCGCCTTCAGAAGCGCCTGGCGCAGATGAAGGGCCCCAAGAAGTAACCTGCCCTCGAGCACAATCATGGACCACGGCCGCCCTACGGATGGCCGTGGTCTTTCTGCTTAATCGCGGCGTGCTATAATCGCCCGCTTCTCCAGAGGGCCTCGTGTTCGAAGCCGAACTTCGCGCCATCGAAGCGCAGATCTTGCAGGCGCTGGAGTCCGCCGGGGCCTCCGTTCCCGGCCCGATCGCCTTTTCTCCGATTCCTTACGCCGGTCGCTGGGGTCTGGGCAGCCCGGTCTGTTTCCAGGCGGCCGCCGCGGAAGCGCGCAGCGGCCGCCGCGGCCTCGTCCCCGCGCGTGCCGCCGAGCTGGCGGCCCAGATCGCGCCGGCGCTGCGGCCCCCGCCGGGAGTCAGCCGTATCGAAGCCGACGGCGGGTACCTCAATCTTTATTTCGAGACGGCTCTTTTCGCCGGCCGCGTGGTGGATGAGGTCGAACGGGCGGGCCCCGACTACGGGCGTGGCGCGAAAAAGGGCGAGCGGGTGATGGTCGAATACGCCCAGCCCAACACTCACCACTCGATCCACATCGGTCACGCCCGAACGGCGGTCCTCGGCGAGTCCCTGGCCCGCATCGTCGAGTTCGCCGGGTTCGACACGATTCGTGCCTCCTATCCCGGGGACATCGGCCTGGGCGTGATCACCTGCGTCTGGGCCTATCAGAAGCTCTATCAGGGGCAGGAGCCGGAAGGGGTTCACGCGCGCGGACGCTGGCTGGCCTCGATCTATGCCGAGGCCACGGCCCTTCTCGAGCCCAAGCCCGACGAAACCCCGGAAGAGCGTGACCGCCGCCAAGGCTACGACCGGGAGCGGCGGGATATGCTGCGCCGATGGAGCGAGGGCGACCCAGAGGTCCGCGCCCTCTGGGAGAAGACCCGCCAGTGGAGCCTCGACGAGCTCAACGAAGTCCTGACGCTGCTCGATATCCACATGGACGTCTTTTTCTATGAGAGCCAGGTGGAAGAGACCGCCAAGGAGATGGTGGAGGAGTTGATCGCCCAGGGCATCGCCGAGGATGAGCGCCCGGCCGGCGGCCCGGTCATCGTCCGGATCGACGAGAAGCTCGGGTTGAAGGGGGAGAAGTACCGGACGGCCGTCCTGCTGCGCAGCGACGGCACATCGCTCTACCTGACGAAGGACCTGGCCCTGGCCAGGGTCAAGTTCAAGCAGTATGGGGTCGATCGCTCGATCTACGTCGTCGACGTCCGGCAGAGCCTCCACTTCCAGCAAGCTTTCAAGATCCTCGAGCTGTGGGGCTTCCCCCAGGCGGCCAAGTGCCATCACCTGGCCTACGGCTTCGTTACCCTGCCTGAGGGCGCGATGTCGTCCCGTCGCGGCAACGTCATCTTCTTCAAGGACGTGTACGACGAAGCGGTGCGCCGGGTCGAAGCCGTGATCGCCGAGAAGAATCCGGACATGCCGGCCGAGAGGCGGCCGGAGGTGGCGGCCCAGGTCGGCCTGGGGGCCCTGGCATACGCCCTGCTATCCGTCGACAATACCAAGGACATCGTCTTCGACTGGGACACCGCCCTGAGCTTCGACGGGCAGACCGGGCCCTACCTGCAGAACGCCGCCGTCCGGGCCGGCAGCATCCTGCGCAAGGCGGGCGAGGTCCCGCCCCATCCGACCTTCGATCGCGCACTAAGTCCACAGGAAGTCGGCCTGATCGACATGGTGGCGCGCTTCCCGGGCGTGGTGCGCCAGGCGGCCGAGGAATACAAGCCGCTACTCGTGGCCAATTACGTCTACGAGCTGGCGCGCCAGTTCCATGCCTTCTACCATAGCGATCCCGTGCTGCAGGCGCCGCAGGAGGCGATACGCACCAGCCGTCTGCATCTGACCCGCGCCGTGCGCCAGACGCTGCACAACGCCCTTCGCCTGCTGGCGATGGCGACGCCGGAGCAAATGTAGGACCCATCCCAACTTCTGCCAGGAGAGCGAACGACCATGCCGAAGAAGAACACTCTGATCATGGGTGCCGCCGGCCGGGACTTCCACAATTTCAACGTCGCCTACCGGGAGAACCCCGAGGTCCAGGTGGTGGCCTTCACGGCAACGCAGATCCCGAACATCGAGGGGCGGGTCTACCCTGCGGAACTCGCCGGCGCGCACTATCCTCAAGGGATCCCCATTCATTCGGAAACCGAGCTGCTGCGGCTGATCGCGGAGCTGAAGGTGCACCAGGTCGTCTTTGCCTACAGCGACGTCCCCCATACCTACGTCATGCACAAGGCTTCCCAGGTGCTGGCAGCGGGCGCCGACTTCTGCCTGCTGGGACCGCGCAGCACGGAGATCGTCTCCAGCAAGGCGGTCGTCTCGATCTGCGCCGCCCGCACCGGCAGCGGGAAGAGCCAGACCTGCCGCCGCGTGGCCGAGATCCTACGCGGCGCCGGGCATCGGGTCGCCGCCATTCGCCACCCGATGCCCTACGGGGACCTGTCGCGCCAGACAGCGCAGCGCTTCGCCACGTATGACGACCTGGAAGCGGCGCAATGCACCATCGAGGAACGCGAGGAGTACGAACCCCACCTGGCGCGGGGCGTGCTCGTCTTCGCCGGGGTCGACTATGGCCAGATCCTACGCATGGCCGAGAAAGAAGCCGACATCATCCTGTGGGACGGGGGCAACAACGATCTGCCCTTCTACCACAGCAACCTGCACATCGTCGTCGTCGACCCCCACCGGCCGGGGCATGAGATGGCCTACCACCCGGGCGAAGCCAACGTCCGCATGGCCGACGTCATCGTCATCAACAAGGTCGACACCGCCGCCGCCGAGGGCGTGCTCGCAGTCCGCGACAACCTGGCCCAGCTCAACCCGTCGGCGACGGTAATCGAAGCGGCTTCGCCCATTTTCGTCGACGACCCGGCGGCGATCCGCGGCAAGCGCGTGTTGGTGGTCGAGGACGGGCCGACGCTGACGCATGGGGAGATGGCTTACGGCGCCGGCTGGGTCGCCGCCCGGCGATTCGGTGCGGCCGAGATCGTCGATCCGCGGCCCTACGCCGTCGGCAGCATCGCCCAGACCTACGCCAAGTACCCCACCACCGGGGCCGTTCTCCCGGCGATGGGCTACGGCGACGGACAGGTGCGCGAGCTCGAGCAGACGATCAACAACGCTAAGGCGGATCTGGTGTTGATCGGGACGCCGATCGACCTCGGCCGCCTGATGGACCTCAACAAGCCCGCCCAGCGGATCCGCTACGAGCTTCAGGAGATCGGCCAACCGACGCTCAGCGAGATCCTGACCGAGCGTTTCGGCCGCAAGTAGCTGCGAGCCGCCATGGCGCGTCGGCGAGCCCGGCCCGTCCGGCTGGCCTGGGAAGCCGGACCACCGGCGGCTCCCCGTCCGGCCCAGCTGACCCGTCAGTCCCACGTCCCTTCTCCGGACGGAGCCGTGCCGCGCGGACGGCTCATCGAGGGCGACAACCTGGCCGTCATGGGCGCGCTGCTCCCCGAGCTTGAAGCGCGCATCGACCTGGTCTACATCGATCCGCCTTTCCATTCCGGGAAGACCTTCGCCGCGCGCGTCGGTGGGCGCGAGGACTCGCGCCGGCCGGCGACGTGGGAAACAATACCGGGGTTCGAAGACCGCTGGCCAGATCTGCCGGCCTACCTCGAGATGCTGCGGCCGCGCCTCGAGCTGATCTATCGTCTCCTCGCCCCGACCGGTTCGCTTTACGTCCACCTCGACTGGCACATCTCGAGCTACGTCCGCGTCTTGCTCGACGAAATCTTCGGAGCCGAGCGCCTGTTGAATGAGATCGTCTGGGTTTATCACGGCCCTTCCCCGATCCGTTCGGCCTTTTCGCGCAAGCACGACACCATCCTCGCCTATACGAAGTCAGCCAGGTACACGTTCAATGCCGATGCTGTGCGCATCCCGTACGACCCCTCGACGGTGAAAGCCTTTGGCGGGTCCACCAGGGCCGGTTTCGGCAAGACGCCCAACTTGAAGCGAGGCAAAGTCCCGGAGGACTGGTGGTTCTTCCCCGTCGTCGCCCGGCTGCACCGGGAGCGAACGGGGTATCCAACGCAGAAGCCCTTGGCGCTGCTCGAGCGGATCGTGCGCGCTTCCAGCAGGCCGGGAGACCTCGTAGCGGACTTCTTCTGTGGATCGGGCACGACGTTGGAGGCGGCTGCCCGGCAGGGCCGGCGGTGGCTCGGGTGCGACTCGGCCCCCCTCGCCTGCGCCACGACCTATCACCGATTGCTGCTCGACTGTCCGCAGGAGGGCTTCGACTGGATCGCCGACGCCTCTACCGCGCCGGCTCCCCTCGGCGCCTACGTTCGCCTCATCGTCGAAGGATCGCAAGCGGCGGTCCGCGTAAGCTCGCGCAAGCGGTTCCAGTGGATCGAAGCCGACTGGGACGACAAGGGCGAGGCCTTCCAGAGCCAGGCGCGCGCGGCGCGCCCTTGGCGATCCGCCGCCCCCCTTCCCGCACTGATCCACCGCTTCGCCCGCCCGGGGACCTACCGCGTCGCCGTGCGGGCGGTGGACGCCGCCGGAAAGATTCACATGGCGAGAGTCAACGTGCGGATTCCGCGCCGATCCCCACGCCGATCGCGCCGGGTCTGACCCCCGGAGCATTAGTAGGTTGCGGAGAAATGGCTACGGTCGTCAAACCCCCACCCCTGAACCTTGCGACACGGTGCAGGTGAGCATCCCGTAGGGGCTCCCCCTGCGCCCGCCGCGCCCCGCGTCCCTGGGATTCCTGCAGGGGGGAGGGGATCCCATTTCTGGGGGGGGTTGGGGGGTGAGGGGAGAAGAGGGTTTTTCAGCAACCTGTTAGAAAAAAAGGGCGCACCCACCCGGGTGCGCCTCGGGCTGACCGGCAAGGGTCTGGCCTGCCGCCTACCCCGGCAGGTCCAGGCGATAACCCATCCCGCGGATTGTCTTCAAAAAGCGTGGTTCGTTCGGGTCCGGCTCGATGGCACGTCGAAGCCAGCTCATGTGGACGTCGAGCGTACGCGTGTCGCCGGTGTAGTCCGTGTGCCAGACCTGGCGGATGAGCGAGGCGCGCGTCAGGAGCTTGCCCGGGTTCTGCAGGAAGACCTCCAGCAGGCGGGCCTCCTTGGGCGTCATGCGCGACACGCGACCGAGGCAGCGCACGGTCCGCTGGGCGAGGTTCAACCGGATCGGCCCGACCTCCAAGACGTAGCGGGTATCCCCGGGAAGCAGGCGTGCCACGCGATTGATGAGCTTGCGGGGCGTGAACGGGAGAACGAGGACGACACTAGCGCCCTGGATGCTCTCCGGGTCGGTCCCCTTCGGGGACACGAGCAGGATCGGCACGCCGTTGAGGCCCGCGCGGAGGGCGCGGCACATGCGTGCCCCGCTGGCCTGCATCGAAGCCGCGTCCAGGACGACCAGATCGGGCTCGTCCTTCTGCGCATAGGTTAGGGCACCTTCGACGCGGTGATGGACGTTGACCCGGTAGCCTTTCTTCTCAAGAACGGACGCCAGCGACGGAGCGCTGGCGCGTCCACTCTCGATCAGAAGGATTGTCGACGAGGTCATCCGGCCGGGTCCAGGGACGAGACGGCAGCCTGGTCGAGCACCGGCTACCCTACAGAGGATTATACATGCTTTCTTAAGGTGTGCCAATGAACCGCTGGTTGGAGTGCCGTCGTCGGCGCGGTCCGGCCGACATCGCCTCCGCCCACGCCTCCACTTGCGCAGAGGGCATCCTGCCTCGTGGCCGCCTGGCGTGGGTATGCCGAAGGTCTAGGGTATGGGGGAAGGCGTGAGCGTGCGGGTTGGCGGTGCGCCGCGGATCTGAAACCGCGCCGAGACTTGCCATTGTGTGCCGATAAACACTTGGATCTCGTACTCGCCCTCCGACCATCCATCCTCGGGGAAGCACTCAGTGTATCCATAGCCACCGGTCCCGCCATCCCACGGCTTCGTCCCATCATAGCAAACCGGCTGGCCGTCGTGATACCACAGGGCCGACCAGCGGATTCCATCCGTCATATGGTCGTAGCTGAACGCTCCATACAGGCGCCCGACGGGATTGTCGAACGCCTCGGCCGGCTGGATCGGGATGTTGAAGTTCGTCAGACTCGTCGCCACCAGGATCGGGCTCAGGACAGCCTCCGGGCGCGGCGTCACAGCGTCCTGAAACAGCAGGAGGAGCGACTCCGGCAGCATCGGCGTGACCGTCGCCGTCGGCGTGGGCGTGACGGAGGGCGTCAGGGAAATGCTCGGCGTGACGGTGATGGTGGGCGTCAGCGTGATGGTCGCCGTCGAGGTCGTCGTGCGCGTGGGGGTGATGGACGGCGTCGGGGGGAAGACGACATAAGCCGCCGGGCGGCCCAGGGCGAAGACCACGACCGACGCCAGGGTCACCGCCGCCGCGACCAGCAGCAGCCGCCAGGCTTCGGCTGCCTGCTCGCGCCGGAGCAGGTAGTAGCGCAGACGCCCGGTCTGGATGACGCGCCGGACCGCGATCGCACCCAGCACCAGGCCGGTGAGCACCAGCGTCCAGGCTAACCAGGAGACCGTCTGATCGATCGTCATCGCGAGCAGGGCACGGCTGACTTGAGTCTACCGCGAGGCGCGGCGCTTCGAAGCGCGGGTCACCCAACCGCCCGGCCCCGCCGCCCCTGCTCAGCTCAGGCTGAAGGAGGTGTAGTGGTAGAGGATACGGCCGCCGTCCAGGCCGAGCGTGTCGCTGCCGTCGACGACGCTGCCCCGATCGCTGCGGGCGGTCCAGGTGAACTGGCGGGTGTTCCCGCTGCCGCTCTTGCCGGTGACCTGGTATTGGGCGTTGGGGAGGACTTGCTGGAACAAGGTCTCGTACCACTGGCGCACCGCCTCGCGCCCGACGATCGTGCGCTCGCCGGTGACATGCGCCGCGTTCTCCTGATAGAGTCCGGCGATGAGCGAGGCGTCCTTCTGGTTGAGCCGGCCGATGAGGCGTTCCGGCATGTCGGCCACCTGCCCCTCGACGGGCCAGTCGAAGCCCGCCACCGCCTCCCACAGGTCGATCATCGTCGACCGGGTGGCGAAGTCGTAGGCCCAGAAGTTGGCCGCCGCCAATCCCATCTGGCGCGCTCGGCCCAGGAAGCGCACGACCTCGTCGGGGCTGGGCCGCCACGCATTGTGGTTATAGGTCGGGCCGGTGACCACGATCGGCCGGGCGGGTTGCAGCGCCTGGTACTGGGCGACGCTGCGCTCGAGCTGCTCTTCGGGATCGTGGGCGAATTCGAAGTAGACCTGGGGCATGGCGAAGTCGCAGCGCTCGAGGAACTGCGTGTACGGCACCTGGTAGTGAATCTGCGGATAGCGGTAGGAACTAAAGCCGATGGGCATGTTGGGCAGGCCGGCCCGCAGCTCCTGCATGAAGCGCTGCGCCGCCACTTTCTTGCCCGGCGTCTTGTACTCCTTCTCGGCGTCGATGATGTAACCGTCGAGGCCGAGCGCCCGCATGCGTTGGATCGCCAGCCTCGCCTCGCCGACCGGATCGTCGCCGCGCACGTAGTGCCAGCCCCAGACCTGGATCCCGACGCTGCGCAGCGCCGCCGCCACCGGCGGAATGTAGTCGATCTTGCGCGCCGCATCAACGTTGTAGGCCCAATTCGAGCCGTCGGCGATCTTGATCATCACGTGAGTCAGCCCGGCGGCGTGCGAACGCGCCGCGATGCGGGAGGCGTCCCCCCCATCGCACTTGGGGACCTGCCACATGAAGTAGCCCTTGCCTTTGAGCGGCATGATCCCTCTCCTCTAATCCCCTCGGTGCCGACCCGATCGCCCCTTGCGCAGGGCGTCGGTGCCGTAGCGGCCGCGAATCGAGTCGATCGCCGCCAGGAGCTTTTCGTCGGCCTGCCACGTGCGGTCGAACAGGGACAGTTGGCGCAGCTTCGGTCCCAGCTGGGCGACGGCCACACCGATCAGACGCACCGGCTTGCCGGCCTTCCAGGACCGCTCCAGCAGGCCGACGGCCGCCCGGTAGATCTCGCCGTCCTGGTCGGTGGGCTGATCCAGGGCGGTCTGCCGGGTGATCGTGGTGAAGTTGGGCCAGCGCAGCTTCAACCGCACGGTGGTCCCGGCCAGGCCGGCCTCCCGCAGCCGCGCCCCCACCGAGTCGCTCAGCTCCTGCAGCGTCCGACGCAGCGCGGCGCCATCGGCGATGTCCTGGGTGAAAGTCGTCTCGCTCGACATCGAACGCGCCTCGCGGCTCTCCTCGACCGGCCGGTCGTCCTCACCGCGCGCCCTTGCTGCAAGTTCGATGCCAGACGAGCCGAATTGGGCCTCCAGCCAAGCGGCATCCTTGCCGGCCAGATCCCCGACCGTCCGGATGTCGAAGCCCTCCAACCGCTCACGCGCCTTGGGCCCGATCCCCCACAACATTTGAACCGGCAACGGGGCCAGGAAGCGCGGCTCGTCGCCGGATGGGACAACGATCAGGCCTCCCGGCTTGCCGACCTCGGTGGCGACCTTGGCCACGAGCTTGTTGGCCGCTACCCCCCACGACGTCGGCAGGGAGAAACGATCGCGGATCGCCTGGCGCAGGCTCTCGGCGACCTCTTCGCCGCCCCGTGGATCGTCGCTGACATCGAGGAAGGCCTCGTCGATCGAGATCGGCTCGACCACGGGCGCCGAATCCCGCAGCAGCGCCATGACCCGCTCCGACGTGCGCCCGTACAGCGCGTGGCGCGGCCGGACGACGCGCAGTTCCGGGCACAGCCGCAAAGCGCGGCTGGTCGGCATGGCTGACCGGACCCCAAACGACCTGGCAGCATAAGAGGCGGAAGCCACGACACCGCGCCCACGGGGGTCCCCAGCGACGACGAACGGCTTGCCGCGCAGGTCCGAATCGGAGAGCTCCTCGACGGAGCAGAAGAAGGCGTCCAGGTCGACATGCAGGATGGTGCGGGGTTTCTTCATGGGAGCGCCCGAGAATGATACCTAGAATCAGGATGAAGGAGCCGCTGGCTGAGTCGATCGGTGGCGGCGGTTCGACCGCCGCGCACGGTTGACATGCCTCGGGGCGACGTTACAATCGGTCCGCCGTCAGGAGGAGGTCGAAGTGCGCAACTGTACTGTTTGCCGGGCTCAATCCCCGGATACGGCGGATACTTGCGTCAACTGCGGGGCCGACCTGGCCGTTCACTCAGCCACCGCTGTCGCCTTGCGGCAGATGCAGGGCAGCGAGCGTGTCAGCCGGGTCCGCTTGATCGTCGCCGACGACGCCTGCCCGGCTTGCCGGGCGGCCGAGGGCGAGTTCACCAAGGATCGAGTTCCCGAGCTCCCGGTGCGCGGCTGCTCGCACGCGCGCGGCTGCCGCTGCTTCTATCAGCCGGCGCTGGTCGAGATCTATCCGTAGCCGCAGGCTGCAGCCTGGCAAGCCCGGGCTAGGGTCGTCTCTCATCGAGGCTCCGGAAGTAGGGGCGTGTCTGAGACCCGCCCCTACCGATTCTCGGTGCTGCGAACAAACTTCTGGGCCTCGTCCTTCGTCATCACTTCCCCGGCAGCCTGTGCCTCTTGGAGCGCCTCGACGACCCTCCCGACCTCCGGTCCCGGCCGTAGGCTGAGGGACTGCATGATCTCGTCGCCGGTGAGAAGAGGCCTCGGCGAGACGCGTTCCTGGCGTTCCTCAAACCAGGCCCGCAGCAGCGTTTGCGCCAAGTCGAGGCGGCGGTCCCAGGCCTGCGGCGGCGCCGGCAGCACGTACCTGCCCAGCAAGTCCGCCAGCGAGAGCAGGACGACGGAGGGGCCCGTGGATTCGACGGCGCGGAAGAAGCGATAGACGGCCCGTCGGCTGATCTCCCGTTCGCTTTCGAGCCACTCCGGCCGCATATGATGGAGAACGGTCATCTCGACTTCGGCCTGCTCCACCGTGCTCAGGCGCAGCCGCCGGCTTGCCTCGACGGCGATCCGGCTGCCGACCGTCTCATGTCCGAAGAACCGGATGTGCCCCTCCGTGTCGACGGCCCGGCTTCGCGCTTTCCCGCTGTCGTGGAGCAGCGCCGTCCACAGCAGCAGCGCCCGGCGCGCCCGGCCGTAGCTGGGAGAGAAGTCCAAATACTCGGCCAGGACCGGCTGAAATACGCCGAGCTTCACCAGCGCCGAGGCTTCGGTCAGGTCCCCGGCCTCGAGTTTGCCCGAACGTCCCGCAAGCAGGGCCGCAAGAGTCGCCAGATGCTCGACGGTCGCCAGAGCGTGGTCGAAGGCGTCGAAGGCGTGCGGCGCGGGCTGCGCCAGGCCGCGCAGCGGCGCGACCTCCGGCACGACCGCGTCGATCAGCCCGAGGTGGTCGAGCAGGCGGAGCCCGGTCGCCGGAGTCTTCCCATCGAGCAAGCGAAACAGCTCGTCGCGCAGCCTCTCCGGTGAGACCCGCTCCAGCATGGGGCTGGCCTGGCGAATCTGCGCGACCGCCTCGGCCTCCAGCTGGAAACCCAGGCCGACCGCCAATCGGGCGGCGCGCACGGCCCGGATCGGGTCGTCGGCGATCGACCCGATCGAACACGTCCGCAGGCGGCGGTCGCGCACGTCCTGCGCTCCGCCCAGCGGATCGACGAGGACGCCCGCGCCCGCCGGGCCGAGCGGGATGGCCATGGCATTGACGGTGAAATCCCGCAGGGCGAGGTCTTGCCGGATATCGCCTGCGCGCAGACCGGCGAAGTCGAAGGTCGCTCGCCGGCCTTCGGCGATCGTGAGCAGCAGCCGGCCGGTGTTGCGCGACGAGTCGAGGTCGTAGTAATCCGCCCCGAGCGCATTGGCCAGCCGCCGTCCCAGGGCCAGGCCGTCGCCTTGCACGGCGAAATCGAAATCGGTCGTGGGCCGCCCGAGCAGCAGGTCGCGCACGCCCCCGCCCACGAGCCACACGGGTTCGGGGCCGAGAGCCGGCAGCAGCCGTTGCACGGCGGGAGGGAGGCCGGGGACCGGGGTCATAACGCGCGGGGGATCAGCCGTGCTGCAGGATTCTGTCGGGGAGGGCCACGCCCACGAAGGGCAGGTTGCGGTAGTACTCATCCAGATCGAGGCCGTAGCCGAAGACGAAGCGGTCGGGGATGGTGAAACCGCGATAGTGGATCGGCACGACGGCCTCCCGGCGCTCGGCCTTGTCGAGCAGCGCACACACCCGGAGAGTCTTCGGCTTGCGCGTGGAGAGGAGCTCGAGGACGGAGGCGATCGTCCGGCCGCTGTCGATGATGTCCTCCACCAACAACACATCCCGTCCCTCGATGGCCGTCGTCAGGTCGAGCGTGATGCGCACCTGTCCGGTTGTATCACGCGCCCCGGCGCCGTAGGAGGCGACCGCCATGAAATCCACCGTGTGGGGCACGGTCAGGGCGCGCATCAGGTCGACCAGGAACATGACCCCGCCGCGCAGGATGCAGATCAGATGGGGGTCTTGGCCCTGGTAGTCCCGGCTGATTTCCTCGCCCAGCTCGGCGACGCGCCGGCGCAGTTCGTCTTCACGGATGAGGATCTCGGCCAGAAAATCATGGTAGTCCTGCATGGCTCAATCCTTGGGGACCCTGTGGTGCCGCCGGCAGCGCGCCTCGTACAGCTCGCTAGCGCCCACGACGACCACCGGGTCGTCGTAGTTCGCCGGGCGGCCGTTGATCAGGCGCTGGGTGCGGGAGGCTGGCTCGCCGCAGACCATGCAGATGGCGTGCAGCTTGTCGACCTGTTCCGCCTGGGCCATCAGGCGCGGCATCGGCCCGAACGGCTCGCCGCGGAAATCGGTGTCCAACCCGGCGACGAGGACGCGCCGGCCGCTGTGGGCGAGATCCTGGACGACAGCGATCAGATCGTCGTCGAAGAACTGGGCCTCGTCGATTGCCACCACGGTCACCGGAGGCCGCACCAGGGCCCCGATCATCGCCGCCCGCTCCACCGGCGTAGCCTCGAATTCCGACCCGGCGTGCGACGTGACCTTTCCGGCGGCGTAGCGGATGTCCAGGCCCGGCTTGAAGACCTGGACCTCCTGGCGGGCGATGCGCGCCCGCCGCAGGCGGCGAATCAACTCATCGGTTTTGCCGCTGAACATCGAGCCGGTGATGATCTCGACGCCGGGCGCGGAGTGACTCATACGCGCTCCTCACACCTGGATTCGAAACAAAACGGGGCAGGTGCCGTCGCACCTGCCCCAGTGTACACCAAGCGCCCTTACCTTCGGGTTCCCTTCTCCCGACCTCAAGGGTCGGGGTAGGGTTAGGGGGGTGAGGCGGAGGCGAGCTCAGCCCGCGGCCTCGATGGCCGGCTCCGCCGGCCCGGGAAGCTCGAATCCCCGCTGTCGCAGACGCCGCTTGAGATCGATAAGGCTCTTCTGACCGAACCCCTCGACTGAGAGGAGAGCGCTGTCGCCCACCGCCAGCCGCTCGAGGGCCTGCCCGACTTGGGTGATCCCGGCCCGGGCCAGCGCGTCTTCGGCGCGCTTGCCCAGCTCCAGCTCGGCGATCGCCAACTCGGGCAAGGTCCGGGAGGTCTCGCGCGCCTCCTGGTCCGTCAGGTACTCCTGGCGCGCCTGGAGCTTCTTGTAGAAGCGGTCGACCTGCCCTTCCGTGTCGACGATGCGCTGCTCGCCGGTGTAGAAGGGATGGCAGTTCGAACAGACGTCGGTGTGGATCACCTCGACCGTCGATCCGGTGTGCCACGTGTTGCCGCACGCACAGGTGACGGTGGCATTCGGAAAGTACTTGGGATGGATCCCGACTTTCATCGAACCGACCTCCCCGAGGGGTTCGCCACGGACCGCAGACCGCTGATCCCCTCCGGGATGCGCCCTTGGCGGCCTGTAGAGGCCGGGGCGCGATCCCGGGGACCGGACTCAGTCGGCGCGCCGGCCGCGGCGCCCTACGCCTTCGGCAGAACGCTGACGCGGCGGCGTCCGCCGCGGCCGAAATCATAGACGACCACACCGTCGGCCGTGGCGAAAAGCGTATCGTCGCTTCCGCGATCGACGTTGCGCCCCGGATGGATGCGCGTGCCGCGCTGACGCACCAGGATGCTGCCGGAGCGCACCTGCTCGCCGCCGAAGCGCTTGACACCCAGCCGCTGGGAGTGGCTATCCCGTCCATTGCGGCTCGAGCCGCCGCCTTTCTTATGGGCCATGGCCGATCAGCCTTTCTTCTTGCTCGGCGTGCGCGCAGCGGGCTTGCCTGGCGCCGGTTTGGCGGGGGCCGGTTTGGCGGGGGCCGGTTTGGCGGCCGCCGGCCGAAGGGGAGCCGGCTTCGACTTGCGGGGCGTGCCGGCCGTCTTCTTGCCCGCCGGTTGCTTGGCCGGCTCTTCGATCTTCACCCGCCCGAGGCCGGGGGCCTCGATCTGATCGATCCGCACCCGCGTGTACGTCTGCCGGTGACCGAGCTTGCGCCGCCGCCGTTTCTTCGGCTGGTAGCGGAAGACGACGATCTTTTCCCCGCGCACTTCGCCTTGAATCGTTCCCAGGACGCGGGCGCCCGCGACCGACGGCGCTCCCACCAGCACCTGCCCGCCGTCCGCGGCCAATAACACTTCGGAGAATTCGAAGGTCTGACCTTTGTCCCCGTCCAGACGATCGACTTCGAGGTGTTCCCCTTCCCGGGCGATGTATTGCTTGCCGCCCGAGGTGACAATGGCGTAGCGCATGACTATCGTTCCTCCCGCTTCGCTTCGCCTGCAATCCCGCGCGATTCCGCCGGAAGCAGGGGAAGGGGGTCGACATCGATCTGTCCCCCAGGATCTGGGGGACGGGCGAAAGGTAATTGTAACGGCCGGCTTCCCGGTTGTCAATCCGCCGGCTCCAGCCGTGCACGAACTTGTCTTCCTACCCCTCCCTTCCCTTCGCCGAGCACCCCGTGGCCCTTTCGGCAAGCTCAGACCGTCCCGGTGTCCTACCGGGAGGGCAGGCTCCGCCGGGTGCCCCCAGCTTAGGCTGGGCTTGGGAAGACTGGTGGAAGCGCCCGGGGAGGGGAGGCTCTCATCATCTTCCCCCTCCCCGCCTAAGGCACCCAGCGCAACCGCCTCATCTCGCGGGGGTGGCGGGGAGAGGGGCCACAACCAGACCTCGGCCTCGGGGCCGATCGATCGGGCTGGCCTACGGAAAACTACTCGGCGACGACGGCCGTCGACTCCTCGACCACTACACCGGGGGCCGGCCTCACCACCAAACGCTCATCGTGCAGCATCACCTGCTCGCCGGGAAAGGCGGTTCCGGCCGGGATCAGCTTGCCGATGATCACGTTCTCCTTGAGGCCGCGCAGATAGTCGACCTTGCCCTCGATCGCCGCGCCGGCCAGCACCTTGATCGTGTGCTGGAAGGACGAGGCCGAGAGAAACGACTCGGTGCTGAGCGAGGCCTTGGTCACCCCGAGCAGGACCGGCACGGCCCGCGCCGGCTGCTTTCCCTCGCCCAACAGGCGCTCGTTAATCGCCTTGAGGAACAGCCGCTCGACCAGGTCGCCCGGCAGCATGTCGGTGTCGCCGGGGTGGGTGATCTGCACCTTGGAGAGCATCTTGCGGATGATGACCTCGAAGTGCTTGTCGTTGATGTTCTGCCCCTGTGAGCGGTAGACTTTCTGGACTTCGGTCAGCAGGTAGAGCTCGCAGGCTTCGCCGCCGCTGATGCGCAGGATGCGATGCGGGTTGAGCGAGCCCTCGGTGATCTGCTGGCCGGCAACGACCTTCTCGCCGTCCTTGACCAGGATGCGACTGCTCGGCGCCACATCATAGACGGCCTCGTCGATCTGATCGTAGGCGACGGTGACCTTGCGGTCCTCGAGGCGCACGCGCCCGGCGTGGGTGGCGGAGATCTGGGCTTCGCCGCGCGTGGCGATGACATCGCCGGCTTTGACCTCGCCGCCGTCCTCGACCCGCAGCGACCAGTTGCCCGGAACGTTGTACTCGTCCTGGATCAGCTCGCTGTTCATCACCTGTACCACGCGCTGACCTTCGGCGTGAACCCCGTGAATGATCTTAATCGTCCCGGCGATCTCGGCCGTGATGGCTTCGCCCTTGGGCTTCTTGCGCGCCTCGAACAGCTCCTCGACCCGCGGCAGGCCGGTGGTGATATCCCCGCCGGCGGCGACGCCGCCGGTGTGGAAGGTACGCAGGGTGAGCTGGGTCCCCGGCTCGCCGATCGACTGAGCGGCGACGATGCCGACGGTCGCCCCCTGCTCGACCATCTCGCCGCGGCCCAGGTCCATCCCGTAGCACGCGACGCACATGCCGAAGGACAGTTCACACGTCAACGGCGAGCGCACTAAGATCGCTTCCAGGCCCGCCGCCGCCAACCCTCCGGCGACCTCGACGGTGATGTTCTCGCCGCGATCGAGCATGATTTCGCCCGTTTGGGGATGGACGACGCGCTCCGCCAAGATGCGCCCCACCATCCGGGCACTGAATTCCTGACCGGCGACGTCGTCCGAACGGCGGATCCAGATCCCCTGATCGGTCCCGCAGTCGGGCGAACTGATGATCAGGTCCTGGGCCACATCGACCAGGCGCCGCGTCAGGTAGCCGGCGTCGGCCGTGCGCAGCGCCGTGTCAGTCAGACCCTTGCGGGCGCCGTGGGTCGAGATGAAATACTCCAGCGTGCTCAGCCCGTCACGGAAGTTGGAGCGGATCGGCAGCGGGATGATGCGCCCGGACGGGTCCGCCATCAGGCCGCGCATCCCGGCCAACTGCGAGATCGGGCCGAAACCGCCCTTGGTCGCCCCGGAGAGGGCCATCGTGCTCAGGCTGCCGGCCGGATCCATCCCGCGCCGGACGGCCAAAGCGACCTCGGCCGTCGTCTTCTGCCACAGGTCGATGACGCGCTCGGTCTGCTCTTGTTCGGTGAGCAAGCCGCGCTGGTAATCCCGTCGCACGATCTCGGCTTCTGCCAGCGTGCGGGCGATGATGGCTTCCTTCTCGGGCGGCACGGCGATGTCGGAGACGGCGATCGTCGTCCCGGAGCGCGTGGCGTAGGCGAAACCGATGTCCTTGATGGCGTCGACGACCGCCGGGGTGCCCTCTTCCCGCAGCTGGTTATAGACCTCGCCCACCAGGTCCTGCATCCCCGCCTTGTCCAGCACCCGGTTGACGAAATGCATCTCCGGCGGCAGGACGCGGTTGAACAGCGCCCGCCCGACGGTGGTCTCGACGACCTGGATTTCCGGTTGCGACATGCGCCGCCCCTCAGCGTCGTACCAAGTTTCAATCTGCAGCTTGATCGGGGTGTGAACCTCGACCTGGCTCAGCGCATAGGCCATCTCGACGTCGTCCAAATCAGAGAAAGCGCGTCCCTGCCCGCGGTGCGGACGCCCCGCGCCGGCCATTGTCAGATAGTAGACCCCCAGGACCATGTCCTTCGACGGGCCGACCACCGGCTCGCCGTCGGCCGGCTTCAGCAGGTTCTTGGCCGAAAGCATCAACCGGCGCGCTTCCTCCACCGCCTTATCCGACAGCGGCAGGTGGACCGACATCTGGTCGCCGTCGAAGTCGGCGTTGAAAGCAAAACACACCAGCGGGTGAAGGTGGATCGCCTTGCCTTCCACCAGGACCGGCTCGAAAGCCTGGATCCCCAGGCGGTGCAGAGTCGGGGCCCGGTTCAGCAGCACCGGCCGGTCGCGGATGACTTCCTCCAGGACCTCCCACACCTCCGGCCGCTCGCGCTCGATGATGCGCTTGGCGCCCTTGACGTTGGCGGCGTAGTTGTAGGAGACGAGCTTGGAGATGACGAATGGCCGATAGAGCTCGAGCGCCATGGTCTTCGGCAGGCCGCACTGGTAGAGCTTAAGGTGCGGTCCGATGACGATCACCGAACGGCCGGAATAGTCGACACGCTTGCCGAGCAGGTTGCGCCGGAAGCGGCCTTTCTTCCCCTTGAGCATGTCGCTCAGCGACTTGAGCTCGCGCCGCCCGCGCCGCGAGAGGGCCTTGCCGCGCTGGGCGTTGTCGATCAGCGAATCGACGGCCTCCTGCAGCATGCGCTTCTCATTGCGCACGATGACGTCCGGCGCGCCGAGCTCCACCAGCCGCTTGAGCCGGTTGTTACGATTGATCACGCGGCGGTAGAGATCGTTGAGGTCCGAAGTGGCGAATCGTCCGCCGTCGAGCTGGACCATCGGCCGCAGGTCGGGGGGGATGACCGGCAGCACCGTCAGGACCATCCACTCCGGGCGGTTGCCCGAGCGGCGGAAGGCCTCGACGACCTTCAAGCGCTTGGTCGCCTTCTTGCGCCGCTGCTTGCTGCGCGTTAGGCGGATCTCCTCCCACATCTCCTTGGCCAGGGCTTCCAGGTCCAGCCCGCGCAGGATCTCGTGAAAGGCCTCGGCCCCCATGTCGGCCCGGAAGACCTGCCCCCAGCGCACCTTCAGCTCGCGGTAGTTCGACTCGCCCAGGAACATCATCGGGCGAATCCCCGCCAATTCCTCGCGCTCCGCCAGCAGCTTCTGAACCTCTTCCGAGCTGCCTTCGTCGGCGGTGCTGCGCAGATCGACCAACGCCAGGTCGGTTTCGGCCTTGACGCGTTCGATCCCCAGGCGGATCGCCTCCAGCTCGTGCTCGCGGCGGTCCTTGAGGGCGGCCTCGATCTGATCGAGGCGCTGCTTGACCGACTTCTGCACCCGCGTCAGGTGCTCGCGGGTGATCTCCTCGCCCTTCTCGGCGATGACGGTCTCGGTCGCCTTGAAGGCGATCGGCGCCCGGGCCGGTTTGCCCAGCTTCTCGGTGAGCGATGCCTCCAGGCGCTGTCCTTCCTGGATCACCGGATCGATCTCGGCCGCCACCGTTTCGTCGAAGTTTTCGCGGATCTGGCGGGCCTTGGCTTCCAGGTCGTCGATGTGCTTCTTGCGCCCGGCCTTGAGAACGGCGATGCGCTGGTTCAGGCCGTCGGCGTGGTCCTTCTCCAACCGGGCGACTTCCTCCTCGATGCGCTTGATCGCCTTGCGCCGCGCCTCTTCGTCGACGTGGGTAACGACGTACTGCGCGAAGTACAGCACCCGGTCGAGGTTGCGGCGGGAAATGTCGAGCAGCAGGCCGAGGTAGGACGGCACGCGCCGCGTGTACCAGACGTGCGCCACCGGTGCCGCCAGGGTGATGTGCGCCATGCGCTCCCGGCGGACGGCGGAGCGCGTCACTTCCACGCCGCACTTCTCGCAAGTGATGCCCTTGAAGCGGATGTTCTTGTACTTCCCGCAGTAGCACTGCCAGTCTTTCGTCGGGCCGAAGATCGCCTCGCAGAACAGGCCATCCTTCTCCGGCCGCAGCCGACGATAGTTGATCGTCTCGGGCTTGGTCACCTCGCCGTACGACCAACTCATGATCGTGTCCGGCGAGGCCAGGCTTATCCGTAGTGCCCGAAATCCCTTGGATTCCACGCTAACCGCCTCCGACCGAGAAGATCCCCTGGGCTCCCCCGTGTCAAGGGTGGAACAAACGTGCTAGGCCTCGAGCAACGTAAAACCAGCGCCCGAGGGGTCTTCCTCAAGCGCTGATGTGCCGTCAGGCGTCAATATGGAACTGCACGTGCAGAGTATTTTACGTCAACTGGGACCGTTGTCAAGGGTCCGGCGACGATCTCCCCTCCCCTGACCCCTTCGACAACCGGGCCCGCTCCCCGCCCCAGGAGGCTGCTGAAAAAGCCCGTTCCCGCCTCAGCCCCCGACACCTCGCGGACACCGTCCCGGCGCCCTTCCGGGCGCAGTCTGTAAGGCCTCTCCGCCGACACCGCCCGAGCACGAGCGGTTTCGTGGCGGAGGGGGAGCAGAAGCACTGGGGGAGCCCCTTCGGGATGTCACGGGGGTCAGGGGTGGGGGGTTTGAGGACGGTCGCCATTTTTCAGCAACCTGCTAGTCCCCCAGAGTTGCCACCATCAAGGCTTTGATCGTATGCATCCGGTTCTCAGCCTGGTCGAAGACGATCGAGTGCTCGGACTCGAAAACCTCTTCCGTCACCTCCAGCCCGTCCAGCCCACTTTTCTGAAAGATGTCTTCGCCCACCCGGGTTTCGCGATTGTGGAAGGCCGGCAGGCAGTGCATGAATTTGACCTTGGGATTGCCGGTCTTGCGGACCACGTCCATGCTCACCTGATACCCCTTGAGCAGCTTGAGGCGCTCGTCCCAGACCTCCTTGGGCTCGCCCATCGAGACCCATACATCGGTATACAGGTAATCGACCCCGCCCACCCCATCAGCGACGTTCTCGGTCAGGGTCAGGCGGGCGCCGGTTTCCGCCGCGATCTGCCGGCAGGTCCGGACCAGCTCGTCCTCGGGCCACAGAGCCTTGGGCGCGCACAACCGCACATCCATCCCCAGCTTGCAGCCCATCACCATCAGGGAGTTGCCCATGTTGTTGTGCGCATCTCCCAGGTAGCAATAGGCGATCTCGCGCAGGGGTTTCTCGCTGTGCTCCGTCATCGTCAGGACATCGGCCAGCAACTGAGTTGGATGGAACTTGTCGGTCAGGCCGTTCCACACGGGGACCCCGGCGTAGCGGGCGAGCGTCTCGACCGTCTCCTGCGCGAATCCTCGGTATTCGATCCCGTCGTACAGACGGCCCAGCACGCGGGCGGTGTCCTTCATCGACTCCTTGTGGCCGATCTGCGATCCTTCCGGCCCGAGATAGGTGACGCGGGCCCCCTGATCGTATGCCGCTACTTCGAAGGAACAGCGCGTCCGCGTCGAGGCCTTCTCGAAGATCAAGGCGATGTTCTTCCCCTTCAGACGGGGCTCTTCATAACCTCGGTACTTGGCCACCTTCAGCTCGGCCGACAACTTGAGCAGGAACCCGAGTTCCTCAGGCGTGAAGTCGAGCTCCTTGACGAAGCTGCGGTTGCGAAGGTTGAAGGCCATCTATGCGGCTCCTTTCGAAGAAACATTTATTCCGCCGATTCTGCGCCGCTCCCCGGGCTGAAGCCCGGTTCAGGTCTAGGGTAGTCCCGTCCCCTAGGCCGGGTCCGAGAACGCAGCCCGCCCGGGCTAAAGCCGGGCCCACCGTCGGTCTGGCGATCGCAGCCATCGATCGGGCCCCCGTCCGGCTCCTCGTCGGCCCGGCCATTAGGTCGGGTCCGAGGACTGCAGCCGCCCGGGCTAATGCCCGGGACTACCGTTGGACACAGCAGGCCCAGCAATACCGCAGGGGGATCACGTGCCTTCCGGGGCCGATGCCGGAAACGGCCGAGCCTCTCCGTCAATCTGGCGAATCGGGACCTCCAAAGTGAAGACACTGCCGGACCCTAGGCGACTCTCGACCGTCACGCGCCCGCCGTGCTGCTCGGCGATCGACTTGACGATCGCCAGACCCAGCCCCGAGCCGCGCTCGCGGGTCGCTTCCGCGGCGCGCGCCCGATAGAACTTCTCGAACAGCCGCGGCTGATCGGCCGGTGCGATGCCGACGCCCGAGTCCTCCACGCGGAACTGTTGCACCCCGTCGGTTTGTCCGGCGCTGATGCGCACTCGCCCCTGGGGCGGTGTGTACTTGATGGCGTTGTCGACCAGATTGGCGACGGCCTGGCGCAGCAGCGTCGGGTCGGCCTCGATCGGCATCAGCGTATCCGCCACATCGAGTGTCAGCGCCACCTGCTTGTTGGCGGCCTGCGGCCGGTAGGTTTGGACGACCTCCTGCAGGATAGCCGCCGGCTGGATCGTCTCCAGACTCAGGCCCACCCCGGCTTCGATCCGTCCCAGGTCGAGCAGGCCGTCGACCAGGCGGCCCATCTGGTCGACGCTGTCAAGGATCTTGCGGGCGAAATCCTTCTGCTGATCGTTGAGCGAGCCGACCATCGAGAGCATCGTGCCGTAGCCGCGCATCAGGGTGAGCGGAGTCCGCAGATCATGGCTCACCGTTGCCACGAACTCCGACTTGAGCATATCGAGCTTCTTGTAGTGAGTGATGTCGCGCAGGACGCACACCCGGCCGCCGCGGTGCGGCCCGACGCTCTCGACCTCGAGCACCGAGGCGTAGAGCACACGCCCTCCGGGCAGGCCGATCTCGCCGCTGGCGGCGCCCGTGCCGCGCAGCATTTCCACCAGTCGCGCCACGGAGACCACCTCCTCGACCGGCTTGCGCCGCGCCTGCTCCGGGCTGACGCGCAGCACCATTTCCGCCGCCGGGTTGGCCAGGGCGATTGCCCCGCGCGGATCGATCAGCAGCACCCCGTCCGGCGTGGCCTCGAGCGTCGCCGCCAGGCGCAGCCGCTCCTGCTCCGCCCGTTGATACAATCGGGCGTTGGCCACCGACACGCCCAGCTGACCGGCCAAGATCGTCAGCAGGCTCGTCTCGTCGTTGGTGAACAAGTGCGGCCGGCGGTATCCGATCCACAGCGCGCCGACGAACTCCTCCTCGTTCCGCATCGGCAGCGCCAGTAGGCCTTCGAGAGGCTCGGTCAGCAGGCGCAGGTCGAGCACCGCCCGCGCCCGCCCTGGGTTCTCCAGGACGAAGCGGCCGCGCTCGCGGCTCAACGCCAGGAGCTGAGCATCAAGAGCTGTCCAGCCTCCCGGATCGATCCCGGCCTGGAAAGTTTCCAGGTCCGGCGACTCACCCTCGCGGGGCGTCAGCGCCACACGCACCAGGTCGCTCTCGGTCAGATCCTGCACGCCGATCAGGATCGGCGGCATCACTTCCGGCAGGTTGAAGGTGGCCGCCATGCGCTGCGTCGCCTGGAGCAGCAGATCCATTTCGTTCAGCCGGGTCTTTAGGCCGCGCCGCATCCGCTCCAACGCCGCCGCCAGCCGGCCGACTTCGTCCTCACCGATGCCGGGCACGGGCCGGTCGAGATTGCCGCGGGCGATGGACTCGGCGGCCAGGGTCATCTGGCGCAGCGGCCGGGTAAGGCCGCGGCTGACGGCGTACGTCAACAGGACGACCACCACGCCGGCTACGGCGATCACGGCGAACAGCCGCGCGGCGATGGGAATAGCGAGCCGGTCGACACCGGATTGGGGAACGGTCAGGACGATGGTCCACGCATGCCCCGGCACGGGGTAGACGTAGGCCAGCTGCGCCGTCCCGTCGAGCGCCGTCACGGCAAACGCCTCGCCGCCGATCGACTCGGCTAGCACCGTCATGTCGCCGACCTGGGAGGGATCAGTGTGAAGCAGGATCGTCCCGTCCTCAGCCACGAGCATCGCCGCGCCATCCGGGAACTTCCGGATGACCGCCGCCACCGGCTGCAGCATCGGATTCGTCGCCAGATCGGTCCACCCGGCGAGCACGCCGACGACGGCCGTGCCATCCGCGGATCGCACCGGCGAAAAGAAGATGGTCTGTGAGCCCGGCGGGTGAGAACCGACGGATACGCTCACTTCTTGCGGCACCCCGGCCAGCGCCGCGGCCAGCGCCACCTCCACTTCAAGGCCGAACTTCGGCGGACCTTCGTCCGTCAGCGAGGCGGCGGCCGCCATCGCCCCGGATCCGTCGAAGAACGCCGCCTGTTGGAAGAACGGAAAGGTATCCAGCACTCGCCGCAGGCCCTCCGGCGAGGCCGGCACCGGCCCTCCCGAGGGCTCGAGCTGATCCGCCGCCTGCTGCAAGAAGGAGCGTCCGCTCTGTCCGAAGAACGGCACACCACCGCCGGCCTGCACCGCGGTTTGCGCCATCTGGTTCTCGACGAGCTCACGGGCCGAGCTGCGCACCAGAACCCAATTCCCGATGAGCAGCACCACCGCCGCCACCATCCCCACCAGGAGAAAAAAGGCCACCATGCGCGCGCCGAGAGACCGCAGGTAGGGAGCCGACGACAGAGGCGTCGGTCGCTTCCAGCGCGCCGGAGCCATGAACAGCGCCACCTCTGCTGCGAGGCCGGCCAGGATGGCTTCGAGCAGCGCCGCCTGGAGGACGACGCCTCCCTGCGCGACAACGTACTCGGCTCCGTCGAGGGGGGACCCGCCGCTGTAGACAAAGAGCTCGAGGCAGCGGGCCAGCCCGTAGACCAATCCACCGACGAGCGCCGCCACTACCGGTCGACGCGCCGCCGACCCCATCGCGTCGCGATAGGGTCGCTGAAGTACCCACGCCATCAGGGCCGCCGACAGCGCCAAGTCGAGCGGGGTAAGCAGACTGTGGGTGTACCAACCTCCGACGACGAGTCCCGCCGCCAAGCCGACGGCGGCTGCCGGCGCGACCCCCAACCACCCCGCGGCAATGACCAGCGGGATCATGCCGATCAGCTGCGCCGCCTGTGCCGTTGGTTGCAGAGGGAGTCCGGGGGTCGTCAGGCTGCCCGGCGCCGGGAAATACACCACCACTACCGCTTGCGCCGCCAGCCCGGCCAGCAGCAGAGCCCCGGGCAGCGGCCAGCCCAGGGCGATCGGCGCCTCATGACGCCTTCGATGGTCGATGACGATCCAGATGAAAACGAGCAGGGAGAGGCCGACAAGCAGGAAGCCAGACGAGCGCTGCGGCAACCCGAAACCGAACGCGTCTGTGAGTCCCCAGGTTTCGAAAGTCATCCCAGTCGGCTTTGGGGTGCCACGCCAAGCGGATTATAGCACCGCGTTGGCCGCGGCTTGCCGCGCCTAGGCCTTTGTGCTAAACTGCCTCGGCGCGACGGCGAGGCGTCTCGGCGATGGCCGAAAAGATCCTCATCATCGATGACGATGTCGATACCCTCAAGCTCGTCGGCCTGATGCTGGAGCGCCAGGGATACGAGATCGCCGTCGCCAACAACGGCGCTCTTGGC
Source organism: uncultured Anaerolineaceae bacterium (assembly GCA_964448245.1). Classification (GTDB taxonomy): domain Bacteria; phylum Chloroflexota; class Anaerolineae; order Anaerolineales; family E44-bin32; genus DATEVL01. The sequence goes on from CAYUWF010000004.1 coordinate 24,325, forward strand.
CTGAGCAAGGCCGCCGCCGAACATCCCCAGTTGATCCTGCTGGATGTGATGATGCCCGACCTCGACGGCTACGAGGTCACGCGCCGTCTGCGCCGCGATCCGGGCGTCGCCCACATCCCTGTCATCATGTTCACCGCCAAGACTATGGTCGACGACAAGGTCGCCGGATTCGAGGCCGGGGTCGACGACTACCTGACGAAGCCGACCCACCCCGCCGAACTGACGGCGCATGTCAAGGCGGTCCTGGCCCGCGCCGCCCAGGTCCGGTTGGCCCCCGTCGACCGGGCGAAGATGGTCGCCTTCCTGGGCGCCAAGGGCGGCGTCGGCACGACCACGCTCGCCCTCAACGTCAGCGTCTCCCTGCAGGGGCGAGGCCAGGACGTGATCCTGGCCGAGTTCAATCCCGGGCGGGCCTCGATCGGTCTGATCCTTGGCGTCCCCGATCCGTCCGCCCTGTCCAACTTGCTCCACCGTTCGATGAAGGACATCCACCTGCGCTCGGTCGAGTCGGAACTGGTCAGCGACCGAACCGGGGTCCGTTTGCTGCTCGCCTCGCCCAAGCCGAGCGAGGGCGACCTCGATCAGGCCGTTTCGCAGATGGAGGCCGTCCTCAACAACCTGGCCTCGATGTGCACCGTCGTCACCATCGACATGGGCGACGGCCTGCGCCCCTACAGCAAGGCCGTGCTGCGCATGGTCGATCGCGTGATCCTGGTCACAGAACCGATCTACCCTTCCAACGTTCTGGCGCGCGCCCTGGTCGAAGAGCTCGAACGCGACGGCCCCGGCAGGCAGAAGATCCACCTGGCGCTCGTCAACCGCGAACGCACGAGCCTGCAAATCCCCTGGCGACAGGTGGCGTCGGACCTGGGTCTCGAGCTGGCCGGCATCGTCTCGCCCGCGCCGGAACAGGCTCATCAATCGGCGCAGGGTGGTCGGCCGCTGGTCGTCAGCCATCCCGACAGCCTGGTGGCCGATCAGCTGCACAAGCTGACGGAGCAGATCGCCGAGCACCTGCAACTCCCCTCAGGATGAATTCCGCCTCCGCCGAGCCGCAGGTCCGCCGAGCCGTGGGTCGGGCCGCCGACCTGCTGCGAACCGCGCAGCACGCGGTGGCGCTGACCGGTGCCGGCCTGTCGACTCCCTCGGGCATTCCCGATTTCCGCTCGGCCGGCACCGGGCTGTGGGAGCACGTCGACCCGATGGCCGTGGCTTCGCTGACCAGCTTCCGCTACGACCCGGAGGCTTTTTTCGGGTTCCTGCGGCCCCTGGCGTCGCAGATTCTGCTGGCCGAGCCCAACGCCGCGCATCGCGCTCTGGCCCGCCTGGAACAAGCCGGCCGGCTGATCGGCGTGATCACGCAGAACATCGACCAGCTCCACCAGAAGGCGGGTTCCCGGCGGGTCTTGGAGGTTCACGGCAATGTCTGCCGCGCCACCTGCGTCGCCTGCTACCGCGAGGTCGAGGCCGGCCTCTCCCTGGATCAATTCATCCAGGACGGCGCCGTGCCGCGCTGCCCGGCCTGCGGCGGCGTGCTCAAGCCGAACGTCATCCTGTTCGGGGAGCAGCTGCCGCGCGCCCCCTTCGAGACGGCGCGCAGCTGGTGCGCCGCCGCCGATGTGATGCTCGTCGCCGGCTCATCGCTCGAGGTCATGCCGGTCTCGCGCCTGCCGCAGATCGCCCTCGACGCCGGCGCCCGGCTGATCATCGTTAACCGTGAACCGACTTATCTCGACCCGCGGGCTGAGGCGATCTTCCACGAAGACCTGGTCGAGATCCTGCCGGAGCTGGCAACGGAGGTCCTCGGTGAGTGACGGCCCCGGCCAAACCGAAAGGGAGCGCTCGGCGATCCGCAACTACCCTCAGCTGCTGCACCGCTATGCGCGCCTGCTCGAGGTTTCGGTCGATTTGGCTTCCACCCTCAATCTCGATACGCTGTTGCAGCACATCGTCGAGGCCGCCAAGGAACTAACCGAATGCGAGGCGACCTCCCTCCTGCTCTACGACCCGACCACCCTCCACCTCCATTTCGAGGCAGCCACCGGGGCGCTCTTCGGGGGCGGCGACCGCATCGTCGTCCCGATGGAGAACAGCATCGCCGGTTGGGTCTTCGCCCACGGGGAGGCCCTGCACGTCGAGGACGCCCTGGCCGACCCGCGCTTCTACCGCGAGGTCGACGTCCTGACGCGATTCGAGACGCGCTCGGTCCTGGGCGTCCCCCTGCGAACGGTGGATAAGACTCTGGGCGTGATCGAAGCCATCAACAAGATCCACGGCGTCTTCCTGGAGGAGGACAAACGCTTGCTGATCTCGCTCGCCTCGCAGGCGGCGATCGCCATCGAGAACGCGCGCCTGTTCCAGCAAAGCGACCTCGTGGCGGAAATGGTCCACGAGCTGCGGACGCCGCTGACATCGCTGACCGCCGCCGCCCACCTCCTGAAGCGCCAGGAGCTTCCCGAGGGGCAGCGCGGCCGGTTGGCCGATACCGTCTATCGCGAGGTCTTCCGCCTGAACGAGATGGCGACGGATTTTCTCGAGCTGGCCCGGCTGGAGTCCGGCCGCGGGCGCATGGTGCGCGAGCCCGTCCATCTCGGCGGGCTCATCCAGGAGTGCATCGAGATCGTCCGCCCGCAGGCCGAGGCCGAGGGTGTCAGCCTGGAGAGCGAGGCGGAGACGACGCAGTCGCCGGTCCAGGGCGACCGCAACCGCCTGAAGCAGGTCTTCCTCAACCTATTGACGAATGCCATCAAGTACAACCGGCCGGGCGGTCAGGTGCGGGTCCAGGTGTTCCTGGAGGGAAACGAAGCCGTCACCTGCGTCAGCGACAGCGGCCGCGGCATTCCGCCCGACAGCCTGCCTCACATCTTTGAACGCTTCTATCGCGTGCCGGATCCCGGGCGCAGCGTCAGCGGCACCGGCCTGGGGCTGGCCATCGCCCGGCGGATCGTCGAATCGCTGCATGGCACGATCACCGTCCAGAGCGACGTCGACAAGGGAAGCACCTTTTGCGTGCGGCTTCCGACGGGCTCCTCGCTTTCGCCGATCACTCGGCCGTTGCGCTAGCTCAACTCACCCGGGGACACAGAAACACGTAGGGTCGGATTTAGAACCCGCCCCTACGCTCCCGCGCGGACGAGAGCTTCGTATGCTACTCACCCCCGCCGGCCGAACTGCCTTTCCAGCGCTTGCACCGAAATGTGGATCATCGTCGGACGTCCGTGGGGGCACGTGCGGGGGGAGCGGCAAGCCTCCAGTTGACGGAGCAGTCCCTCCTGCTCGGCCAGCGAGAGGATCTGGCCGGCGCGGATCGCCGCCCGCTTGCACACGCGCGCCGTCAGGCGTGCTTCGACCTCTCCCTCGAGCGGCGCTTCATCCTCTTCGAAGTCTCCCAGCGCCGTGTGGACGGCCTGCGCCGGATCGAGATCCGCTAGCAACGCCGGCATCGCCCGGACCCGGACCGAATCGCCCCCGAACGGTTCGACCTCGAGCCCAATCCGCGCCATCGCCGCAGCCAGGGTGGTGAGCTGCGCCGCCTCGGCCCGGCTCAGCTGGACCGGTTCGAGATCGAGCAGCGCCTGGGTCTGCAGTGTGGCCGAAGCCCGCGCGTCGGAAAGCTTCTCGAAGAGGATCCGCTCGTGCGCGGCGTGCTGGTCGATCAAATACAAACCATCCGGCCCCTCGGCGACCAGGTAGGTTGTGCCCACCTGCCCCACCGCCCGCAGCAGCGGGACCTCCCCGGAAGGTCGGGGCAATCGGTCGGCATCCAGGGGCAGGCTCGGCGACCGCTCCCAGGATGGGGCGGCATGCAGGGTCGGCACGCGCTCAAGCGAAGCCCAGGCCCATACGCCCGGGAGATCCGCCTCCGGCGCCGGAGCCTGCGCCAACAGCGTGCCCCGCACCGCCCGCTGGGCCGTCGCCACGACGACGTCCGGCCGCCGAAAGCGCACCTCCGCCTTGGAGGGATGGACATTGACGTCGATCTCGGCCGGGTCGAGGTCGACGCGCAGGAATCCCAAGGGAAAGCGGCCCACCATGAGCAGGCCGTGGTAGGCCCGCAGCACGGCCGCGCTGAGCGCGGCGTCGAGCACCCAGCGGCCGTTGACGAAGAACGTCAGGTCACGCCGCGAGGCCCGATGGATGTCCGGAGGGCTGACGAAACCCGAAACGGAGACGGGCGATTCGGCCGACGCCACCACTTCGATCAGCGATCGCGCCGTCGCCAGGTCGAAGACGGCCGCCAGGGCTTCGCGCCCGTCTCCCCGCCCCGTCGTCTCGAGGGCCGTGCGACCATCCGACAGCACGACGAAGCCCACGGCGGGGTAGGCGATGGCATACCTCCCGACCAGCTCGAGAATCCGCCGCCGCTCGGTCGTCTCGGCCTTGAGGAAGTTGCGCCGGGCCGGGGTGTTGAAGAAAAGGTCGCGCACACTGACGACGGTGCCGACCGGCGCCCCGCGCCGCGTCCTCCGTCCTGCCTCGCTCCCTTCCACGCGCAGGCTGGCCCCGGAGGATTCCTCCGCCCGGCGGCTGACGATCTCCATGCGCGAGACGGCCCCGATGGAGGCCAGGGCCTCGCCGCGGAAGCCGAGCGTCCGCACCGCGAACAGATCCTGGGTGCTCTCCAGCTTCGAGGTGGCATAGCGTGCCACGGCCAGCGGCAGCTCGGCCGAGGCGATCCCCGCGCCGTCGTCGGCGACTTCGATCAGCGTCTGACCGGCCCCTACCAGGCGGACCTCGATCCGGCGCGCCCGGGCGTCGAGCGCGTTCTCGATCAGCTCGCGCACGACTGAGGACGGGCGCTCGATGACCTCGCCGGCGGCGATGGCCGAGGCGACCTCCCGGGAAAGAACATGGATCGGCACAGACCCTCCGCGGCCCGGCGATTATAGCGCCGGCTCACGGGCCGTCGTCTTCGTGAGCAGGTTGAGATAGGTAGGGGACCATGGGGCGGCGACCCATCGTTTCTGTGGGCGGCCTCTCCTCGATCCGTCGGCCCCCACCCCCGTCCCTCGCGCACACCGTCCCGGTGTCCTTCCGGGAGCACCCCGGAGGGGCTCGCTCTCTCCATACACGCCGCGCCGGGGAGGCCTCTCCGCTCGGCGGAGAGGCCCACAGGGCTGCTACGCGAGGGGCAAGGGGGTGAGGCCGGAAGCTCGTCCGTCCTGTTGCCCGCTGGTAAGCTCGCTTCTCGCCATGACGGGTTGCGATCGCGCCGCGTCTCATGGGTCATGGACCCACAACGCTTCGTTGACGCGCCGCAACCCGCGACCTATACTGCTCACTGTGGACCTTTGGGCCGTCGCGACTCTGACAGCGATTTTCAGCGGCCTGACTCTGGCGCTGATCCGCAGCGTCAAGAAGCGCCGGCGCAGGCTTCTGTACTTGATCCCGGTCGGAGTCGCCATTCTTGTCCTGCGTTGGGCCGCCTACCGTCAGGCCTGGGCCGACCTCGGCCTGGCCGTGTTGCTAGCGGGCGTCGTTTGCGCGGTCTGGTGGCTCGCCTACGGTCGCCGCCTCCCGCCCCCCACCGACGACAACATCCGCGTCTGGACCAAGGACGATCCCTTCTAGTGTCCCGTCTCAGAGACCTGTGTGCAAACTCCGTCTGGCAGGCCGGAAGACTTCAAGTCAACGGGCACCGCCTTTCCGTGCCTTGCCCGGCGGTCTCTCCCCAGATGGCGCCTGCCAGGGGTTCCACCGATGGCGCGATTCCCGGCAAGGCCGAACGGGTTCGTCATCGGACTTCTGAGACGGGAGGCTAGCCTGTGGCGCGCTTCCGGACCCTGCTCCTCGATCTCGACGACACGCTCTATCCCGCCAACAGCGGCCTGTGGGAGGCGATCGGCGAGCGCATCAACCGCTTCATGATCGAAGTCGTCGGGATCGATCCGGCTGAGGCCTCCGCCTTGCGACAGGTCTACTTCGAGCGCTACGGCACCAGCCTCAACGGCCTGCGCCTACACCACGGGATCGACCCGTTCGCCTACCTGGGCTTCGTCCACAATCTACCGCTCGAACACTACCTATCCCCTGATCCGAGTCTGCGCCGGATCCTGCAGGGTCTGTCGATTCCGCCCACGATTTTCACCAACGCCGACGCCGCCCATGCCCGCCGAGTCCTGACCGTTCTCGGTGTGGACGACCTGGTCTCCCAGATCGTCGACATCGTGGCACTGGAATGGGTCAACAAGCCGCTGCCCGAGGCCTACCATCGCGCCCTGGAATTGTGCCGGCAGGCCGACCCCGGCGCGTGCCTGATCGTCGACGATCAGCTCCGCAATCTTCTTCCGGCGGCGGCGATCGGAATGGGAACGGTGCTGGTGGGCCCTTCGCAGCGGGTCGACGGGATCGATCACGCGATCGGACGGGCCTCCGACTTGCTCCTGGTCGTGCCCGAGTTGGCGAGAGACCGCCCTGCCCGACACAGCCCTTCGAATCCCGCGCCCGCGCCATCCTGAGCCTCGGATCCGAACAAGCACATCCCCCTCAGCAGGCGGTGGCGCTCGTCCCGGACGAGGGAGCCGTCCTGGCGCTGGGGGGACGCAGGTTCGTCATCGGACTCCTGAGACGGGATCCTGGATCGGCACCGACATGTTCCGCCTCCGGCCCGACGGCAGCGCCGTCGAGGACCCGCATAGCGGCGAGCTGTTGACGGCCTTCCCGGCTATCGGCTGTGACGTGGCGGTGATCCACGCCTTGGAGGCGGACCCGGAAGGGGAGCCGGCCATCGGGCACCCCTGGGAGCTCGACCGCGAGCTGTCGCTCCTCGCCGCGAAAGACATCATCACCGCCGAACGGATCGTGCCTCGCCTGGAGCAAGCGGATGTCATCGCGCCGTCGGTTCACGCCGTCGGTTCGCGCCGTCGTCGAAGCCCCTGGCAGCGCATGGCCGACCTCTTGCTCTCCGCTCTATCCCCTCGCCGGGGCGGCACTTCTGCGCTACACAGACGCCGCCGAGACACCGGCCTAGGAAACGCTGTTCTCCGAGTGGAGCGCGCACCGTCAAAACCGGCAGCCGGCGCTGAAACTCTCACCCCTTCCTTAAGGTGGTATGTTAGTTTTGGTGCATCGCAGTTCTTTGGTAGGAGAGGTCGAATGGCTTCGCGAGTCTTTAAGATCCTGGTCGGCATCGAAGCGGTACTGGTTCTCGTCATGCTTTTCTTCGTTGGGGGCGCCGCCCTAGGTCTGGCGCTGCCGCGCCTCAATCCCTCGGCTGGGACGGCTCTGGGTGACTGGGTGGCGTCCGCCCTGCCGTCGTCATGGGCCCCCTCTGGCCCGAGCCGCGCGGCGATCGACTCGTCGGAACCTAACGCGACGCTCTTCCGCCCCTTCTGGCAGGCCTGGGACATTCTTCACGACGAGTTCGTCGATCAGCCGGTCGATGACACGCAGATGATGCAGGGCGCCATCCGGGGGATGATCGAGGCCCTGGGCGACGATCACTCGGGCTACATGGACCCGAGCGAGTACGAACAGGCCAACATCCCGCTCGAAGGCGCCTACGAAGGGATCGGCGCTTGGGTCGATACCGAGGCCGAGTATTTGACGATCATCGCCCCGATGGCAGGCTCACCGGCCGAGAAGGCCGGCCTGGAATCCGGCGACCAGGTGCTGGCCGTCGATGGGGAGGACATGACCGGTGTCCCGGCCCAGCTCGTGATCCGGCGGGTGATGGGCCCGGAGGGGACGTCCGTCGTGTTGACCATTCGTCGCGAGGGTCTGGAAGAGCCCTTCGACGTCGAGGTCACCCGCGGCAAGATCACCGTCCCCAGCGTCGAGAGCGAGATCCTCGACGAAGGTATCGCCTACATCCGCCTGTCGAGCTTCGGCGACGACACCGTCGGCGACCTGCGCCAGGCGCTCCGCTCCCGTCTGGCCGAAGATCCCTCCGGGCTGATCCTTGATCTGCGCGGCAACGGCGGCGGATACCTGACGTCCGCCGTCGACGTGGCGTCGGAGTTCATCGCCGACGGCGTCATCCTCACCGAGCGGTTCGGGGACAACCATGAGGAGTTGTACTCGGCCGACGGCGATGGGTTGGCCCTGGACATTCCGCTGGCGGTCTTGATCGATGGCGGCAGCGCCTCGGCCTCGGAGATCGTCGCCGGTGCCGTCCAGGACCACGGGCGCGGCTGGCTCGTCGGCGAGCCGTCGTTCGGCAAAGGCTCCGTCCAGAACTGGCACGCGCTCGAAGATCAAGCCGGGGCCGTCCGCGTGACGATCGCCCGCTGGTTCACGCCCGACGGGCGGTCGATCGAGGAGGACGGCTTGCTGCCCGACGTACGAGTGAGCCTCACCGACGAGGACGTCTCCGCCGGCCTCGACCCGCAATTGCGGCGTGCCATCGATCTTCTGCTCGGTCAAACGTCGGCGCCAACCCCGGCCGCGTTCTCCCTCGCCGCCCCGCGCCTGGCCGTCGGTCACTGACCGCCAGGCTTGCCCTAGGCACTTAGGGTCCTCTCACCCCGGTCTTACTCCCGCCTAACTTGCCGGGACCATGATTAACCTCGCTCGGGCAGCAGGGCGCCCGAGGGAGGCGAGACATGAATCAGAGACGTTCACTCAGCCTGGGGCTGCTCGCCGCCGTCGGTTGCCTGGCGGCGGCGGCGGCGATGTTCGGCGCGCTGTTTGGCGTCGGCGGCGCGTATCTGGCCTTGCGGCCGCGCGCCGCGGCCGAGCCTGCCGCCGTTGTCGTCGCGCCGACCGCGGTTCCTCTTCCAGCGCTTCCACCCGCGGCCGTAGGCGCCTCCGTTGCCGTCGCCGTCGACCGCGCCGGTCCGGCCGTCGTGACCGTGATTAACCACCTGAGCGGAGGCTCCGCCACCGCCTCCGGCTCCGGCGTGATCATTTCCGGCGAGGGCTACGTCGTAACCAACAACCACGTCATCGACGGCGCCGCCAGCCTGGAGATCCTCTTCGCCGATGGATCGCAGGCCGAGGCCGCGCTCGTCGGCACCGATCCCTTCGCCGACATCGCCGTCGTGAAAGTGGTCGGCCCCGTGCCGAGCGTCGCCGCCTGGGGCGACTCGGCGGCGCTGTCGCCGGGAGACACGGTGATCGCCATCGGCTCGCCCCTGGGCGACTTCGCCAACACCGTCACCGCCGGCGTCGTCAGCGCCACCGGCCGCTCGATCGAGGCCGAGCCGGGATTCCGCATGGAAGACTTGATTCAGACCGACGCCGCCATCAATCACGGTAATTCCGGCGGCCCGCTTATCAATCTGGAGGGTGAGATCGTCGGCATCAACACGCTCGTCGTGCGCAACAGCGGCGCGGGCCAGGGTTCGGCAGAGGGTCTGGGCTTCGCCATCGAGAGCGCCCGCGCCCGGACCGTGGCGGAGGCGATCATCGCCAACGGCCTCTACCCTCGGCCCTACCTGGGCGTGCGGTGGGAATGGGTTACGCCGAAAATCGCCGCGCAGAACGGGCTGCCCTCCGTGTATGGGGCCTACCTAACCGAGGTTTCGGCGGGCGGCCCGGCGGCGCAGGCCGGTCTGCAGGCCGGCGATATCCTGACCGGGATGGACGGCGCCGCCTTCGACGAGGACCACCCGTTCCTCAACCGGGTCCTCGAGCATCAGCCCGGCGACCGCGTGCGGCTGGACCTGCTGCGCGACGGAGAGCAGGACCAGATCTCGATCGTCCTGGGCAATCGTCCGTCGGCCTGACCGTCCCTTTCGGCCTCCCTTCTTTGACGCGCAACCGCCCGGATGCTAGAATGCATCCGGGCGGTTGTGGACCCGGCGGCCCACCATGGATTCTTCCTCGATGGCCGCGGGCGGATCTCACGGCCGTTGGGTTCAGGCCCGGCGACTCTGGAGGGGACGGATGCCCACCCGCACCTTACGCCTGAACTACCCGGCCGCTCTTCTTCGCCAGCCGATCCTCCATCAGTTGATCCGGACGTTCGACCTTTCGGTCAACATCCTGCGCGCCCAGATCTCGCTCGAGGAGGGTTGGCTCGAGGTTCAGGCCGACGGGCCCGATAGCGAGCTCGACCAGGCGCAGGCCTGGCTGAAGGAGCAAGGAATCGAAGTCATCCTGATGACCTGAGAGGCACTCGTGGAGCCTACCGACATCGACGCCACCCTGGACAAGATCCGGCAAGCCCTCGAGACCAACCGCGTCGAGGAGGCGATCGCGGCGTTGATCCGCCTTCGCCCCGCCGATCGCGCCGAGGCCTTCGCCGACCTTCCCGAGGACGATCAGGCCGCCCTGCTGCCTCGCCTCGACATCCCGACGACGGCCGACATGCTCGAAGAGCTGGATGACACCGATGCGGCCGACGCCGCCCGGATCCTCGCGCCGGATCGCCTGGCCGAAGTCCTCGACGAGATGGAGCCGGATCAGGCGGCCGACATCCTCGGCGATCTCTCACCCGCCCGCGCCGCCCGCGCCCTGGCCGACATGGAGGACGCCGACGACGTCCTCCCGCTGCTCGGGCATCCTGACGAGTCGGCCGGCGGGCTGATGACGACCGACTACATCGCCCTGCGGCGCTTCACCACCGCCGCGCAGGCCCTGGAGTTCCTGCGGGATGTGGCGCTGGACCAGAGCACGCCCTACTACCTGTACGTCGTCGACCGCGATCGGAGACTGCTGGGGGTCGTCGGGCTGCGTGAGTTGATCACCGCCAATCCGGACATGGTGGCGGAAGACCTGATGAAACCGGACGTCATGCATGTCACGACCCGCACCGACCAGGAAGACGTCGCCCGGATCATCGCCCGTTACAACCTGGCGGCGATCCCCGTTGTGGATGAGCACGGGGTGCTGCAGGGCGTCGTCACCCACGACGACGTCCTCGACGTCATGCAGGCCGAGACCACGGAGGACGCGTTGCACTTCGGCGCCATCGAGTCCGGCCCGATCAGCGACCGCCCGTACTGGTCCCAGAAGATCTCCCAGGTCTTCCGTTCCCGGTTCGGCTGGCTGCTGGTGCTGTTCGTCGCCGAGACGCTCACCGGGACGGTCCTGCGGCACTTCTCGGGCGAGCTCGAGGCCGTCCTGTCGCTGGCGTTCTTCGTGCCGCTCATCATCGGAACGGGCGGGAATGCCGGCAGCCAGACCGTGACGACCGTCGTGCGGGCGCTTGCCCTCAAGGAGGTGACCCGCGGGGACGCCCTGCGAGTCCTCGGTCGTGAGGTCATCACCGCCATCTTGCTCGGCCTGGCGCTGGGCGTCGTGGCCTTCGCCCGTGTCCAGCTCTGGGGGGTCGGCGTCGAGATGGCGGTCGTCGTCGGGCTGACGATCATCGTTGTCGTCTTGTGGGCTAACATCGTCGGCTCGCTCATCCCAATCTTGGCCGACTCGGTCGGCATCGACCCGACGGTCATGTCGGCCCCGCTCCTGGCGACGCTGGTCGACGCCACCGGCCTCATGATCTACTTCACGATCGCCGCCCTGATCCTGACCCAGGTTTGATGCCGCCTTCGCTTTTGATCGTCATTAGGGCGGGCGGGGTTCCGCCCGCCGCCGGCAGTCCGAGCTCGACCGGGCCCTGCGCCGCGCCGGCCTGGAATGCGAGCGGGTCGAGACGACCGGCCCGCGGCATGCCGAGCATCTGGCGCAGGAGGCCTGTCGCAGCGGCCGGACGATCCTCGTCACCGGCGGCAATGGACCCATCGGCGAAGTGCTAAATGGAATGGCCCTTGCCGGTCCGCAAGATGTCCTCGGCCCGGTCGGCCTCCTCCCGCTAGGAACGGCCAACGACCTCGTGCACAACCTCGGACTTCCAACGGACCTCGAGGCTTCGGCGGCCGCCATCGTTTCCGGTCGGACGCGGCGGATCGATCTGGGCCAGGCCAACGAATGGGTCTTAGCCAACCACTCGGCCGTCGGGCTCGAACCTGTCGTCACCCGGTACAACATCCGCATGGTGCGCTGGCGCGGCCTGCTGCGTTGCCTGGTGGCGGCGCTGCGCGCCATCAACGACAAGCCGGCCTGGCAGATGCGCCTAGGTTGGGACGACGGTTCCTACGACGGGCCGATCAGCCTGGTGTCGGCGGGCAACGGGGTCGTGACCGGCGGCCTCTTCCGCATGGCGCCGGCGGCCGTGCCGGACGACCGCCGGCTGACCTTCGTTTTCGGTTTGGCGCCGACCCGGCGCAAGAGGCTCAGCCTGCTCCCGCGCACGATCTCGGGCAGCTTCGTCAACGACCCCGGCATCCAGCAGCACCACACCACGCGCTTGACGCTCGACTCGACCACTCCCACGCCGATCCAAGTCGACGGCGAGGTCCGCGCCGAGGCCATTCGCCAGGTGACCTACCGTCGTCCCGCCGCTACCCCCCGACCCCCTCTCCGCGGACAAGGCTCGGGTGCGCAAGCGCCATGGCCGAGAGGCCCTCCGCTTCGCTACGGGCGGCTCCGCGCGGGGCGGAGGTCTGGGGATTGGGGGCTTGACGCCATAGCCATTTTTCCGCATGGGGAGTTGCCGGTGTGAACTCTGGGGCGGTACCTTACGGCGTCTGGCGCTTCTTGCGCTGGTTCTTCCTCCACCTCTACACCGACCTGGCTTGGTCCTATGATGCGGTTGCCTGGCTCAGCTCCTTCGGAGGCTGGTCTTCCTGGCGTCGCACGGCGCTGGATCGGGTTTCACCGAGCTCGACGGTGCTGGAGGTCGGGTTCGGCACAGGCCATCTGCTGGCCGAGGCGTCCCAATATGACGTCCGCCTCTTCGGGGTCGATGCTTCGCCCCAGATGGTTCGCATCACCGCGCGGCGGCTGCGCCGCGCCGGACTTCCCCTCGCCATCGCCCGGGCCGAAGCTCAGGCGTTGCCGTTCCCGCGCCACGCGTTTCCTGCGGCGCTCTCGACCTTTCCCAGCGAATACATCTTCGACGAGGCTTCGCTGGCAGATATTCGCCGCGTGCTTACCCCGGGGGCGTCCCTCGTCGTAGTGGTTTCCGCCCGGATTCTCCCCCGGTCTCTATGGGAGTACGTCATCCGATGGCTCTACGACAAGACAGGCCAGTCGCCCGGGCCAGACCCCCGATACCTCGAGCCGTTCCATCGGGCCGGCTTCGCCGCGCACTACGAAACCGTCGAAGTGCCGGGAGCGTCGGTCCTGCAAATCATCGCGCGCGCGCCATAGCTCCCCGCGAGCTTGAAGCTCGCGGGGAGCTCGGAAACCCGCACACCTGCCCTCCTGGCAGGACACCGGGACGGTGTGGCGGGCGGTGCCGGAGTGCTACAATCGCCTCATGAACGGCGCTCGACTGACGCATGACGGCGACCTCGTCCAGCTGATCGACACCAAGAACAAGCCGTTCATCTTCCGCTTGCAGGCCGGCCAGGAATTGCAGACGCACCGCGGCGTGGTCCGTCACGCCGATCTAACCGGCATTCCCTGGGGCACCCGTGTCGCCAGCCATCTCGGCCAGCCGTTCTTCATCCTCAGCCCCACCCTCCACGATCTGCTGCTCCACCTGCCGCGCCAGTCGCAGATCGTTTTCCCCAAGGAGGTCGGCTACATCCTCCTGCGCCTGTCCGTCGGCTCCGGCGCGCGTCTCATCGAGGCCGGCACCGGTTCGGGCGCGCTGACCCTGGCGCTCGCCTGGGCGGTCGGGCCGGAAGGTCATGTCTACTCCTACGATCGGCGCGGCGACATGCAGGCCCTTGCCCTTCGCAACCTGGCCCGAGTCGGTTTGGAGAGGAGGGTGACCTTCCGCGAACGGCCCGTCGAGGAGGGCTTCGCCGAGGCGGATGTTGATGCGCTCTTCCTCGACCTGCCCGATCCGCACCTGGTCTTGCCCCAGGTGCGTCAGGCGCTCCGTCCCGGGTCTCCCTTCGGGGCGATTCTTCCGACGGTAAATCAAATCGCCTCGCTGCTGGCGGCGATGGAGGTCAACGAGTTCGCCTTCGCCGAGGTCTGCGAGATCCTGCTCCGCTTCTACAAGACGGTCCCTCAGCGCCTGCGCCCCCTCGACCGGATGGTGGCCCACACTGGCTACCTGGTCTTCGCCCGGCCGCTGGCGCCCGGTGCCAGCCCCCCGCCGGCCGACGGTTGGGCGACGGCCGAGGCCGTCTAGTTTCAGGCCGGCGCCGGTCGTCGTCGGATGGCACTCGATCTCCCGCAACGCCTCGAGGTCACCCTCCACGGCCGGACACCCGGCGTCGCCGCGGAGTGGGCCGCGCGCCCGGCAGCCGTCCTGGTGTCGCTCGTACGGCACGACGCCCGATGGCACCTGCTTTTCACCCGGCGCACCGAAAACGTCGAGACTCACCGGGGCCAGGTTTCCTTCCCCGGCGGGAGGGTGGAAGCCGAGGACGCCGACGCCGTGGCCGCTGCGCTGCGCGAGGCCGAAGAAGAGATCGGCATCCGGCCTTCAGACGTGCGCGTCCTGGGGCAAATGGACTCGCTGCTGACCGTCACGCAATACCTCATCACGCCGATCGTCGGAGTCCTCCCCTGGCCCTACCCCCTTCGACCGGATCCGGTCGAGGTTGCCGGCGTCTTCCTCATCCCGCTCGAGTGGCTCGCCGACCCGGCCCACCTCGAGACCCGAACGCGCCAGCCCCTCGCCGGCGGCCCGGACGTCCCGGTCTACAGCTACGCGCCGTACGAAGGCAACGTTCTGTGGGGAGCCTCGGCGCGGATCACCCTCGACCTGCTGAACCTGCTTGGCCTGCGCCAGCCGTGAAAGAGAAGGGAGCGGCGCGAGCCGCTCCCTCGATTCGCACAACAGGCTCCGTCCTACTTCGACGGAGACTCTCTCTTTCCCGGCTGCTTCTTGGCCGGAGACTCCTTCTTCGCCGAAGGCGTCTCGTCCCCGATCTCTTCGTCTTCCTTCTTGCCGCGCCCGATGATCTCGGGCTCGGGCGCCACGGCCACCGTCGGCGCCACTACTTCCTCGAGTTTCTCTTCGACCTGGTAGATCACCCGGGCGACGACGGCTTGAGGGTCGGTCAGGAGGCGCACGCCCTTGCCCAGGAACAGGTCGCCGACCATGATGCGTGCTTCCATCGTCGCCAGCGACTCGAGGTCGACGGCGATGTACGACGGCAGGTCCTGCGGCAGCGCCTCGACTTCGATCTCGGAGACGCCGGTGACCATCACACCACCGAAGATCTTGACCGCCAGCGCTTCGCCAGTGAGCTCGAGCGGGACCGTGGTACGAATGGCGACGTCCAACGCCACCTTCATCAGATCGACGTGCTCCACGATCCGCCTCAGCGGATGCCGCTGAAGCTCGCGGACCAAGACCTTGTGCGTCTGGCCGCTGAGCTCGAGTTCCAACAGCGTCGAAGCGCTGGCCTGCTCCAGGACGCGCGTCGCCGCCAGCGACTCCATTTCGATGGCGACCGGCTCGGTGCCGCGCCCGTAGAGGATCCCCGGCATCTGGCCGGCACGGCGCAGGGCGCCAACTTGCTTGCCTATCACCGTCCGGGGTCTCGCCTGCAGAACTCGGTTCTCCGCCATTCGTTTCTCCCTTGGGCGCCTCTCACCCGCGTGCCGGGTTACCCTCGCCCGATCGATTCCAGCCCCCGGATCTCTGCTTCACTTCCGGCGCAGCAAGAGACTCCCGCCGATCAACATCAGTCCGAGAACGGCCCCAGCCATGATCCCGGCCACGGCCGCGCCACGCGTGTCCAGTACCGTCTCGACATCGCCGTAGACCTCGCGCGCCAGCAAGATCAACGTGCTGCTTTGATCCAGATGAGCGGTCTCGGCGACGGTCAGGCCGATGCGCGAGGCGTGCAGCCGAGCGTCCTGCGCCACGGCTCCCCCGACGAAGCTCTGGTCAATGCCGATTTCATCAGCGCGGGCGGCGATGATGGCCGACTGGTGGGCCACCAAGCTCTCGGCGTCGATACGGCCGGCCGCCGCCTGCCGCAATTCGACCTCGGTCGCCAAGATGCGGTTGGCGCCGCCTTGCTGGATAAGGACCGTGACCGCCTCGACCGTCTCGACGGTGCCGCCGTCGAGGTGGATGACATTCCCCTCGATCGCCTCGAGCCCCTCGACGTCCGCTGTCTCACTCAATCGGCACCTCGCCCGGAAGGCATCGTCCGCATCGCCGGCCCGTTCGCCAGCCGACGCATTCTAATCGGCCCAGACGCGCCCGTCAATACAACCGATTCCGTGGATAGAAGGCTACTGAAAAAGCCTGTTTCCATCTCACCCCCCGACCCCCTCTCCGCCGGCAGCGCCCGAGCAAGAGCGGAATCGTGGCGGAGAGGGGCAGAAGCTCTGGGGCCTCCCCCTGCAGGAATCTCCAGGGCCATGAGCCCAAGCGGGTGCAGGGGGAGCCCCTTCGGGATGCTTCGCGAGGGTCAGGGGTGGGGGTTTGACGGCGGTCGCTATTTTCCAGCAACCTGATACTGGTCGGTGGTCCGTGGAGCCCGTTTTTTGACCGCGCTCTCCACCGGCTGCTGGCCATTGCCGAGTCGATGTTAGAATGACCGATTGCCCTGGCTTCGAGAGGAAGGCCTGAGGAAGCGGGTGATGCGCGTGCTGGTTATCGTGCTGTTCGCGGCCTTTATTCCGCCGACGGCGCGCGCCGTGGCCCAGGCGCCGGGTTATGCCGAGATCACCTCCCCGACGGCCGGCCAGGCGCTGCTGGGGCTGATCTCGATCGACGGAAGCGCCGATCACCCATCGTTCGTGCGCTACGATCTCGCGTTCGCCTACGATCCGAACCCGACCGAGACGTGGTACCCCCTGGGAGGCCCGATCCGGACCAGGGCGAGGCAAAGCACCCTCGGCCTGTGGGACACATCAGAGCTCAGCCCGGGCATTTACCAATTGCGCCTGCAGGTTTTCCTGGACCGCGGGGCCGTCCTGGAGGACGTCGCCGGCGGTCTGCGCGTCGGCCTCCCGGCCTTAGTCCCCCTCTCCACCGCAACCCCAGCGGCGACAACGCCCACCGCCCTGGCGGCGCCGACCACCAGGCCGCTTCCGGCGCAGTCCGGCCGCGCACCGGCTGCCGATCCCGTGGCGTTGGCCGTCGGCATCGGCGGATTAATGGCCGCCGCCTTCCTGATCATCCTGGCCGCTTACCTTCCCTTGCGGCGAGGCCTGGCGCTTTGGGCCGGGAACCTGCGCATGCGACGCGTCCTCCGTCAGGATTCTCGGCGCCGAAGGCGCGAGCGAGGCGGTCCTTGACCGAGGCCAGGTCCGCCGTCTACCTCTTCGCCGGGCTCGGGAACCCAGGTCGTCGCTACCGCCTCAACCGGCACAACATCGGCTTCATGGTTCTCGACGCGCTGGCCCGGCAGATCGAGGCGCGCTTCACGCGGCACCAGTCCCAGGCCCTGCTCACCGACGGTCATCTCGAAGGCGCGCGCGTCTACCTGGTCAAGCCCCAGGCCTTCATGAACCTCGCCGGCTCTTCCGTCGGTCCGTTGGCGCGCTACTACCGGGTGCCGATCCCCGCAGTCGTCGTTGTGTACGACGATCTGGACCTGCCGCTGGGCTCGCTGCGCTTGCGCGGTGGCGGCGGTTCCGGAGGCCATCGGGGCATGGAGTCGATCATCGCTGCCCTCGGCGAGGATTCGTTCCCGAGGCTGCGCCTGGGCATCGGCCGCCCGCCGGGGCGGATGGACCCTGCCGACTTCGTCCTGGAGGACTTTCACGATGAGGAGGCGGAGGCGGTTCAGGTCGCCATCACCCGCGCCACCGATTGCCTGCGCGAATTGATCGGCAGCGGCCTGGAGCGCGCCATGACAAAGTTCAACACGGGGGCGGAGTAGAAGCGGTGGACCTGTCGTCCCTGGTCGACACGTTGCGCGGCGCCGCGGCTTATCGCAACCTGGTGCGCCAGTTGCGCCTCCACGGGTCGATCGGCGAGCCGCTGCGCCTGCCGCGTTCCGCCCGCGGCCTGCTGGCGGCGGCGCTGGTCTCCGACCTTCGGCGCCCGATCCTGCTCGTCGCTTCCCGCCCCGATCGACTCCTGACGCTCCAGGAGGAGATCGCCTTGTGGTCGCCGGCGCTCCACAGCCTGACGTACGCCAGCCCGACCCCGTTGTTCTACGAAACAGAACCCTGGGGCCCGCGGACGATCCATCAGCGGATCGAGGTCCTGGCCGACCTGGCCCTGGGCGGCGATGCCGGGCCGGCGGGCCGCGTCGTTCTGGCCGCGGCCAAGGGACTCATCACACACACCCTCTCGCCCGATCAATTCCGCGCCCACACCAGGGTCATTCGGCGCGGCGAATCGGTTCGCTATGACGGCCTGTTGGCGTCGCTCGTGGGTGTGGGGTATCGTCCGGCATCCCTCGTCCTGGAGCCGGGACAATTCAGCCGCCGCGGCGGAATCCTCGACCTGTGGCCTCCCTCGGAAGCCCTTCCCTCCCGTCTCGAGTTCTTCGGCGACGAAATCGAATCCATCCGCCGCTTCGACCCCGAACAGCAGCGCTCGCTGGATTCCCTCGACCATCTGACGATCCCTCCGGCGCGCGAGGGCCTGCCGGCCCTTCTGCGACCGGCGTGGAAGCGCTATCTGCCGGAGCAGCCGGGCGAGGCGGAAGCCCGTTTGGAGTTCTTCTTGCCGGGGATGGCGGACGAACCATCAACCTTGCTGGACTACCTCCCGGCCGAGGCCATCCTCCTGTTGGATGATGGAGCCGCCATCGACGAGGCGGTTACCGAGCAGGAAGAACAGGCTTTGGAGCAGGCGCGCTTGCTGCGTCAGTCGAGTCACTTCCCGCCCGGGCTGGATCGGCCGT
Organism: uncultured Anaerolineaceae bacterium; assembly: GCA_964448245.1. Lineage (GTDB taxonomy): Bacteria > Chloroflexota > Anaerolineae > Anaerolineales > E44-bin32 > DATEVL01. The sequence goes on from CAYUWF010000004.1 coordinate 42,996, forward strand.
ATCTTCCGCTGGACGAGTTGCGCGAGGCCTTGCGGACTCGAGGGGCGATCGACCTCGGTTTCCTGACCGCCCCCGACCGCGCCGGCTGGCCGCTCGAGTCGGCCTTCCAGCCCGGGCCGCGCTTCGCCGGCCAGCTCAAGCGCCTCACCGAGCACCTCCTCGCCTGCCGGGTAGACCACGAGGCGGCCGTCGTGGTCAGCCGCCAGGCCGATCGCCTGGCGGAAGTCTGGTCCGCAGAGGGCGGAGAAACGCCCGTCGTTGATTCGCTCCCGCCGGCGATCGAGGCCGGGGCCGTAATCTTCCTGCGCGGGTCGCTGACGGACGGGTGGACTCTCGCCGCCGGCGCAGGTCGGCTGCATCTGCTGAGCGATGCCGAGATCTTCGGCTGGGGGCGCCCCCAGCCCCGCGTCCGCAGTGCCCCTCCCGCCGCCGCGCCCGAGTCGGCCTTTGCCGACCTCAATCCCGGCGACTGGGTCGTCCACACCGACTTCGGCATCGGCCGCTACAGCGACCTGGTGGAAAGGACGCTGGAAGGCGTGCCACGCGAGTACCTGATGATCGAGTACGCCCAAGGCGGGCAGGTGTACGTGCCGATCCATCAGGCCGACCGGGTGACGCGCTACGTCGGCGCGGAGGGCGCCGCCGTCGTCCCCTCACGGCTGGGGACGGCCGAATGGGAACGCGCCAAGGGCGAGGCGCGCAAGGCGGTCGAAAGCGTCGCCCAGGATCTGCTCGACCTGTATGCCCGGCGCATGACGGCCGTCGGCTTCGCCTTCCCCGGAGACTCAATCTGGCAGCGCGAACTGGAGGCGTCGTTTCCGTACACCGAGACCGGGGATCAACGGAAGGCGGTCGAGGCCGTTACGAGCGACATGGAACAACCCCGGCCGATGGACCGATTGATCTGCGGCGATGCCGGGTACGGGAAGACCGAGGTCGCCCTGCGGGCGGCTTTCAAAGCCGTGCTCGGCGGGAAGCAGGTGGGGCTCCTCGTCCCGACGACGATCCTGGCGCAGCAGCATTACCGGACTTTCCGTCAGCGCCTGGCCGCCTTTCCGGTGAAGGTCGAAATGCTCTCGCGCTTCCGCACGCGGTCGGAGATCGCCGCCGTCCTGGCCGGCCTGGCCGACGGCTCGGTGGACATCGCCATTGGGACGCATCGCTTGCTGCAGCGGGATGTGCTCTTCAAGGATCTGGGGCTGCTGATTATCGACGAGGAACAGCGCTTCGGCGTGACCCACAAGGAGTCGCTCAAGCAGGTGCGCACGGAAGTCGACGTCCTGACCCTGACGGCGACGCCCATCCCGCGCACCCTGTACCTGGCGCTGACCGGCGCCCGCGACATCTCGACGATCAACACGCCGCCGGAGGAACGCCTGCCAGTGGCGACGCATATCGGGCCCTACGATCCGCGGGTGATCCGCCAGGCCGTCCTGCGCGAGCTCGATCGCGGCGGGCAGGTGTTCTTCGTCCACAACCGCGTGCAGACGATCCACGCCATGGAGCAGCGTCTGGAACGCCTGCTGCCGGAAGCGCGCCTGGCCGTCGCCCACGGCCAGATGCCCGAGGCCGATCTGGCCGAAGTGATGGAACGTTTCGCCGCCGGCGAGGTCGATATCCTGGTCAGCACGTCGATCATCGAGTCCGGTCTGGATATCCCCAACGCCAACACCTTGATCGTCGACCGCGCCGACCATTTCGGGCTGACCCAGCTCTATCAGCTGCGCGGTCGAGTCGGACGGGGGGCGGCGCGCGGGCACGCCTTTCTCTTCCGCCCCAGCCGTGGGCGAGCCGGCGATGAGGCGCTTCGCCGCCTGGAGATCCTGGCCGAGCAGACTCAGCTCGGCGCCGGCTTCAACATCGCTATGCAGGACCTCGAGCTGCGCGGCGCCGGCGAGGTCCTCGGTACGCGCCAACACGGACACATCGCCGCCATCGGCTTCCATCTGTATACCCGGCTGCTGGCGGCGGCCGTCCGGCGCCGGCGGCAGTCCGTCGAAGGTCCCGTGCCGCACCTGGAGGCCCTGACCGGCACCGAGGATCCGCTGGGAGTCGAGATCGATCTGCCGCTGGCCGCCATGCTCCCGGCGGACTACATCTCGGATCGGTCCCTTCGGCTGCGTCTCTACCGCCGCCTGGCGACATTGCGGCGCGAGGCCGAGCTCCCGGAGCTCCGCCGTGAGCTCCAGGATCGCTTCGGCCCTCCGCCGCCGGAAGTCGACAACCTGCTCTATCTGCTGCGGACGAAGATGCTGGCGGCCGAGGCCGCCGTCGAAGGGGTGAGCGTCGAGAACGGACAGATCCTCGTCCACGACCCCGGAGCCGATCAGCGCTACCGCCCAACCGACTTCCCGGGCGAGGTGCGCCGCAGCAAGCGTGGTTTGTGGATCGCCCGTTCGCAGGATTGGCCGGAGCGACTGGAGGAACTGCTACGAGCGCTCGGCCGGGTTTCGGCCGCCCGCCGTTGACTCCCGGCGGGCCAGCTCGTCCGCCCGCTCGGGGCGCACAAAGGTGCGCTCGGCGATCCAGTCCACGGCGCCGGGCAGGGCGCGGGCCAGCCATTGCAACGGCCTCATCCAGGTCGGCATCACCCGGACACGCCTCGGCCGCTCGGCCAGATCGGCCACCGCCTCCCCGACCTGCGCCGCGCGCAAGACCCACCGGCGTGGGGTGCGGAAGCCGGTTCGCCGGCGCGCCACCGAATCCGCGCCGAGCGCCGTGTCGACGGCCCCCGGCAGCAGCAGCGCCACCCTGATCCCCCACACGCTCACTTCGCGGCGCAGCGCCTCGGCGAATCCGATCAGCCCGAACTTGGTGGCGGCGTAGACGCTGTAGGTCGGGGTGGCGACCCGGCCGGCGAGCGAGCCGACCAGGACGATCGTCCCCACCCGTTGGGCCATCATCATCGGCAGCGCCGCGCGCACGAGCAGAATCGTCCCGGTCAGGTTGGTGTCAATCTGCGCGCTGATCCCCTCGCCCGGATCCAGGTGATCGAGGAAATCCATCCTGCCCACGCCGGCGCTGGTCACGAGCAGATCGAGCCTGGGATAAGAACGGCGCAATTCTTCAACGGCTTGCTCGATTTCCGCGTACTGTCGGACGTCGAAGGGGTGGGCGATGAAGCACTGCTCCGGGTGGGCGCGAGCCAGCTCCGCCTGCAGCGCGCCCAGCCTCTCGACGCTGCGCCCTCCGAGGAACAGGTCGAATCCCCGACGGGCCAGGGCCCGCGCCGCCGCCTGGCCGATCCCGGCGGAGCTTCCACTGATGAGGGCGACCTTGCGCTGAGATGACTTCACGGAGGAGTCTCCCGAAGGACTTACGCGCTTGTCTCGTCGAGCACGGTTCAAAGGCCGCCGCCCGACCCGCCGTCCGCTGGCTCCTGAACAAGCCTGTTCCCGCCTCACCCCCTGACCCCCTCTCCGCCGACAGGGCCCGAGCATGAGCGGAATTGTGGCGGAGAGGCCCTCCGCTTCGCTACGGGCGGCTCCGCACGGGGCGGAGGGTCTGGGGGTTTGACGGCGGTCGCTATTTTTCAGCAACCTGCTAGATCCCGGCGCGCAGTTGGACCAGATGGGAGACGTAAGGTTGGTTGTCGACGTACTCGACCCCCACCAGCCACGTGGTCCACGCGTACTCGCTGCCCGTTGCCTCGGCCGGCCGATGCAGAGCGTAGTAGTTCAGGTTGGTGTATTCCGACGGCCAGCGCGCTTCGCGCAGGGTCGGTCCGATGAGCGTCTCGCTGCAGCCCCGGCTGATCTCGCCGATGGCTACTTCGTCCAGGCGCGGAAGCACGACCTCTTTGAAGCTGCCGGTGATCGGCCCGCCGCTCAACTGTGTACCCCAATCCACGGGGGAATCACTCCCCATCACGTTGGCGACGTCGCTCGCCCGGTAGCTCACCTCCGGGTTCCACCAGTCGAAGCGCACAGTCAGCCCACGGCGCGGGCTGACGAGCGCCTGCAGGCTCTGCCCATCGCGGTTGGCGATGCTGGCGCGCAACGCTTCGAGCAACGTCGGCACCCGCCCGTCACCGCAGAAGGCCTCGGCCGGCACGTCCTGTGTGAGGTCCAGGGCACTTACCCAGCCTCTCCCGCCGGCGAGTCGGTTGATTTCGACCCAGGTTGAGCTCCCCAAGTTCGTGGCGTTTCCGGTGAGGGCCAGGCCACGTCGGTCGAATTCCAGCTCCCCGACGTCTCCTCCCGAGACCCCTGCGACCTGCCGGACGGTCAGGGTCTCCCCCTTGGGAACGCCGAAAACGGCGTGCGAGAACTGGAAGCCCGGCCCCGGTGTGAAGAGATACAGCGGGGTGCGGGTGACGACGGCGGCCGCCGTCAGGGTGGAAGGGAGTACAGCGGCCCCGGGGAGAATCGGGATGGCGCCCCGCGTGCAGCCGAGGGCGGCCGCGCCGGCGACGAGAAGCACAAGGAGGATTCGCCAGCCGCGCCGGACGGACATGGTGCGATCGCGTCGGAAGGGGATCATCCGCCGGGTCCGCCCCGCGGCCTTAGCAGGCTGCTGAGCAAGCCTGTCCCCACCTCACCCCCCGACCCCCTCTCCACCAACAGGGCCCGAGCACGAGCGGATCCGTGGCGGAGAGGGGGCAGAAGTTCTGGGGGGTGGGGGGAGCGAAGCTCCCCCACCCCCCAGGAAACCCTCCCCTCCCCCTACAAGAATCTCCGGGCGATGAGCCCAAGCAGGTGCAGGGGGAGGGGGAGGGGTTAGGGGTAGGGGTTTGACGGCGGTCGCCATTTTTCAGCACCCTGTTAGGGCGCTCCGCCAGGCGAGGCCGCGCCGTTGGGGGGGGCAGATCCACCGGGACGTGGCGCGGCGCCCGCCTTACGTGGCCGCGCCGGAGCCAGCGCCAGTTCGAGGACCGCGTCCATGTGCCGGACGAGGCGCACCT
>CAYUWF010000005.1:0-1598 GCA_964448245.1 uncultured Anaerolineaceae bacterium
CCGTCCCGCGCTCGCCCCGAATCAGGACGCCCCCGATGCGGGGGTTGACGGCGTTCAGGACCAGGGCGCGCCGCATGCGCTCCTGCCCGACAATGGCGGTGAAGGGGAAGACGACTCCCACGCGGGCTCTCCCGCGGCATTATACCCCGCGGGGCGCGCGGGGCGCGCGGGGCGCGCGGGCCGCGTGGCCCACGCGGGGCGCGCGGGGCGCACGGGACGCGTGGGCCGCGCGGGGCGCGCGGGGTATACAGGACTCGGGTACCCTCGTATAATCCTTGGACCCTGTCGAGAAGGAAAGTCCCGTTCATGGAACCCACCCTAGAGCCCCTCGAAACGCCTCCGGCGTCGAAGCCGGAGGGGGAGGGCGCCGAACCCCATCCGATGGATGCCTTCCTGGAAGAGGAAGCCTATGGGATGGATACGCCCCGTCGGGGCGAGACCCGAACCGGAACGATTGCCCGCATCAGCGGCAACGACATCCTGGTGGACATTGGCGCCAAGTCGGAAGGTGTGATCCCCGCCTCCGAGGTCGAGCAGATGAACGAGGAACAGCGGGCGGAATTGGTCGTCGGCCGTGAGCTGCCGGTATACATCGTGCGCACCGGCGACCGAGACTTCGGCATCGTGCTCTCGGCCGCCCGGGCCATGGAAGAGACCGACTGGTCGCGGGCCGAGGCGCTGCAGCAAGAGCAGACGGTCTATGAAGGGACGGTCGGCGGCTATAACAAGGGCGGCCTGATTGTCAAGGTCGGCAACCTGCGCGGCTTCATCCCGGCATCCCAGATCAGCCCGTCGCGCCGCCGCCGGGCGGACGGCGAGACCCCCGACAAGCGCTGGGGCAAGATGGTCGGCGAGACGATCCTGGCCAAAGTGATCGAGGTCGACCGGCGCCGCAACCGGCTGATCCTCTCGGAGCGGGCGGCGGCGCGCGAGGCGCGCAAGGCGCTCAAGGAGCTGCTGATCGTCGAGCTCCAGCCGGGCGAGGTGCGCACCGGCCGCGTCATTTCCCTGGCTGACTTCGGCGCCTTCGTCGACATCGGCGGCGCCGATGGTCTGGTGCACCTGTCGGAGATCTCGTGGAAGCGCCTGGGCCATCCGAGCGAGATGCTCGAGGTCGGCCAGGAAGTGCAAGTCAAAGTGCTGGCGGTCGACACCGAGCGCAGGCGCATCAGCCTGTCGATGCGCGAGCTCGAGCCGGACCCGTGGGAGGAGTTGGCGCGCAAGCTGCGCGAGGGCCAGCTCGTGGAGGGGAAGATCACCAAGCTGACGAAGTTCGGCGCCTTCGCCAGCCTGACGGTGGAAGATGGCTACCAGGTCGAAGGGCTGATCCACATTTCCGAGCTCTCCGACCGCCGCATCGAGCACCCGAGCGAAGTCGTCCAGGAAGGGCAGACGGTCACGCTGCGCGTGATCAAGGTCGATCGGGCGCGCAAGCGCATTGGCCTGAGCCTGAAGCGGGTGGCGTCGGCCGAATACACCGAGCTGGACTGGCAGACAATGGTCGGCGCGCCGCCGGCGCCGGCCCCCGAGCCGCCCGCCCCCGCGCCCGAGGTGGAGGACTTCGACGCCGAGCTCGACGACGACTTCGACGAAGCCCC
>CAYUWF010000005.1:1698-8522 GCA_964448245.1 uncultured Anaerolineaceae bacterium
TGCAGCAAAGCGCCGGCTCGACCGCCCGGTCGGTCCTGGGACGAATGGCCCGCCCGCGCCAGAATCCGTTTCTGGTAGAATCGGACCGATGCAGGCGGTATTCGCCGCGCTCGTAGGAGAGCCCCGTGGCCGATAAGATGCAGCGGTTCACCCAACGGGCACGCCGGGTGCTCAGCCTGGCGCACGAAGAGGCTGAGCGACTGCACCACAACTACATCGGCACCGAGCACCTTTTGCTCGGCCTGATCCGCGAAGAAGGCGGCGTGGCCGGGCGCGTGTTGCGCGAGCTCGGCCTCGACCCGGCGCACGTCAAGGAAACCGTCGAACGCCTGACCGGCGTTGGGCGGCACGCCGGAGGCAAGATCGAGCTGGCGCCCTCCACCGAGCATGTGCTGCAGCTCGCCATCGAAGAGGCCCGCCGCATGGGGCATCACTACATCGGCACCGAGCACTTGTTGCTCGGGTTGGTGCGGCAGGGCGAAGGTGTGGCGATCGACGTCCTGCGGCGGCTTGGCATCACCCCCGAGCAGGTGCGGCGCCAGACGCGGCGTGTCCTGCAGGAGACCCCGGCGCGGCAGGTGGCGGCGCAGCCCGTCGGCGCGCCTGAGAAGAAGGAAGGCTCGGCCAAGACACCCCTGCTCGACCAGCTGGCGACCGACCTAACCGGCCTGGCCGAAGCCGGCAAGCTCGATCCGCTCATCGGGCGCCAAACGGAGATCGAACGGGTCATCCAGATCCTGGCTCGGCGCAACAAGAACAACCCGGCCCTGATCGGCGAACCGGGCGTCGGCAAAACGGCCATCGTCGAGGGCCTGGCCCAGCGGATCATCGCCGGCGACACGCCCGAGCCGCTCTTGGGCAAGCGCGTGCTGCAGCTCGACGTCGGCTCGCTGGTGGCCGGGACGATGTACCGCGGACAGTTCGAGGAGCGGCTGAAGCGCGTCATCGAAGAGCTCAAGTCGGCGGCGGCGATCCTGTTCATCGATGAAGTCCACATGCTGGTCGGCGCCGGCTCGGCCGGGTCGTCGGTCGACGCTGCCAACATCCTCAAGCCGGCCCTGTCGCGGGGCGAGTTGCAGGTCATCGGCGCCACCACGCTCGACGAGTACCGCAAGTACATCGAGAGCGACGCTGCCCTCGAGCGGCGTTTCCAGCCGGTGATGGTCGAGGAGCCGAGCGTCGACGAGGCGCTCGAGATCCTGCGCGGGGTGAAGGGGCCCTACGAGGACCACCACCGCCTGATCATCACCGACGAGGCCCTGGAAGCGGCCGTCCATCTCTCGGCCCGCTACGTCCCCGACCGCTACCTGCCGGATAAGGCGATCGATCTGATCGACGAGACCGCCTCGCGCGTCCGGATGTACAAGAGCCCGGAAGCCCGCACGTTGAAGAGCATGATGAACGAGCTGCGCCAGACGCGCCAGGCGCGGGCGCTGGCTGTGGAAGAGGCGCGCTACGACGATGCCCAGGAGCTGCTGCTGAACCAGTCGACGCTGGAAGAGAAGCTGCAGCAGCTGCGCGCCGGCTGGGAACGCAGCGAGGACAGCCCGCGCGTCACGGCCCACGACATCGCCGAAGTCGTCTCGATGTGGACCGGTGTGCCGGTGATGCAGATCACCGAGGAGGAGTCGCAGCGCCTGCTGCAGATGGAGTCGGCGCTGCACGCCCGCGTCGTCGGGCAGGACGAGGCGATCGAGGCGATCTCCAAGGCCGTGCGGCGGGCGCGGGCCGGGCTGAAGGATCCCAAGCGACCGGTAGGCTCGTTCATCTTCCTCGGGCCGACCGGCGTCGGCAAGACCGAGCTGACCAAGGCGCTAGCCGAGTTCATCTTCGGCAGCGAAGAAGCCCTGATTCACATCGATATGTCGGAGTTCATGGAGCGCCACACTGTCAGCCGGCTGGTGGGGGCGCCGCCGGGCTACGTCGGCTACGACGACGCCGGGCAGCTGACGGAAGCCATCCGTCGCCGGCCGTACTCGATCGTCGTCTTCGACGAGGTCGAGAAGGCCCACCCCGACGCCCACAACATGCTGCTGCAGATCATGGAAGAAGGCCACCTGAGCGACGCCCGCGGCCGCAAGATCGACTTCCGCAATGCCATGGTGGTGATGACCTCCAACGTCGGGGCGGAACTGATCCGGCGTCAGGCGCAGCTCGGCTTCGCGCTGCAGCGCGACGAGATCGTCGAGGAGAAGCAGGCCTTCGAGGATATGCGCAAGAAGCTGATGGAGGCGCTGCGCAAGGTCTTCCGCCCGGAGTTCCTCAACCGGGTGGACGCCGTGATCGTCTTCCACGCGCTGACCCGCGACCAGATCGCCGCCATCGTCGACCTGGAGCTGGCCAAGGTCGCTCGGCGTCTGAGCGAGCACCATATCACGCTGACGGCGAGCGACGCCGCCCGCCAGAAGCTGGCCGAGCTGGGGTACGACCCCGAGATGGGGGCCCGGCCGTTGCGGCGGGTGATTCAGAACAAGGTCGAGGACCGGCTATCGGATAGGTTGCTGGCCGGCGATTTCAAGCCCGGCGACCACGTCCTGGTCGAGGCCGGAGAGGACGACGTCGTGCTTCAGCGACAGGAGCCTGCTTCCGAGTCGGCCGAAGTGCTGCCGGCCCCTTGAGGGGGCGCATCACCTTGCCGGAAGCTCGAAGCTTCCGGGAAGGTTGGGGATCGTTGAGATGACGGCCCTGCCGTGCGCCGGGCCGTTGTGTTTTCAAAGGCCGCGTTTCGTAAGGGCGAAGCATGGCCAGCGAGTACCCTCGCATTCGGTGTGGACCTGCCATGCTTCGCTCCTACATCGCCGCCTTCGCCATCTTCACCGAGGAACGCCCCTGTATAATCCGAGTCGAGTCCCGTGACCCACACCCCGTCGCTCCTTCAGGACATCCACGACCAGTACCAACTGCTTTGGCTTGGCCTGCACGGGGTGAGCCACTGGGCGCGGGTCTACGAGAACGGCTTGAGGCTGGCCCCTTCGACCGGGGCGAAAGAACAGATCGTGCTGCTCTTCGCCATCTTCCACGACGCGCGGCGGACGAATGAGGGCTGGGATGACGGGCACGGCCGGCGCGGCGCCGACTACGCCGCCGGCCTGCGGGGAAGCCTGCTCGATCTCTCGTCGCGCGACTTCGATCTGCTGTACCACGCCTGCGCTTTCCATACCGAGGGTCTGCTTGACGGCGACCTGACCGTCCAGACGTGTTGGGACGCCGACCGGCTCGATCTGCCCCGCGCCGGGATCCACCCGTTGCCCGAGAGACTGTGCACGCCCGTCGCTCGCGGGCCGGAGACGATCGCCTGGGCGACCGACCGCAGCCTGCGGCGCGCGGTGCCGGCAATTGTCCACCAGGCGTGGGCCGTGATGGGTGAGACCGTTCCGTCCGATCCCCGGGGGGAGCGATGACCCGCCGACGAGTCCAGTACGTCTGCCAGCAGTGCGGCCGGACGGTACCGAAGCCCCTGGGACGGTGCCCGCAGTGCGGGGAATGGAACAGCATGGTCGCCGAGTCGGCCGAGCCCGCCGGCCGCCGCGCCGGGAGGGCGGCGACGGCCGCCTCAGCCGCCGTCCGCCTGAAGGAGGTCGGCGAGGCGGGCAATGGCCGGGTGTCCCTGCCAATCGGGGAGTTCTCCCGCGTGCTCGGCGGCGGGATCGTCCCCGGATCGATCGTCCTGATCGGCGGGGACCCGGGGATCGGAAAGTCGACGCTGCTGCTGCAGGCGGCACTGGCGCTGGCCGAGCGTGAGCCCGTGCTGTACGTCTCCGGCGAGGAGTCGGTACGCCAGATCAAGAGCCGCGCCGATCGCCTGGGGGCCGGGGATGACCCGGGCCTCTACCTGATGGCCGAGACCGAGTTGGACGGTGTGCTGCGTCAGATCGAGGCGCTCCAGCCGCGTCTGGCCGTGATCGACTCGATTCAGACGATGCACGACGCCGAGCTCGAGCCGGCGGCCGGATCGATCACGCAGGTACGCCAGTGCGCCGCCCGTCTGCAGGCTCTGGCCAAGGCCAGCGGCGTGGCGGTTTTCCTGATCGGCCACGTGACCAAGGACGGGGCGATCGCCGGGCCGCGGGTGCTCGAGCACCTGGTCGACACCGTGTTGTATCTGGAAGGCGATGCCCAGCACGCCTACCGCCTGCTGCGGGCGGTGAAGAACCGTTTCGGGCCGACAACGGAAGTGGGCGTGTTCGAGATGGGGGGCGAGGGCATGCTCGAAGTGCCCAACCCGTCGGAGGCTTTCCTGGCCGAGCGGGCCCTCCAGGCGCCCGGATCGGTCGTGAGCATTACGTTGGAGGGGACGCGCCCGCTCCTGGTCGAGATTCAAGGCCTCACCAGCCCGACGGCCTTCGGCAACCCCCGGCGCACGGCCAATGGCGTGGATTTCAACCGCCTTCTTCTGATTACGGCGGTGCTCACCCGCCGCCTGGGTCTCCGGCTGAGTGACCAGGACGTCTTCCTCAACGTGGTGGGGGGCCTGCAGATCGAGGAGCCGGCGGCCGATTTGGCCATCGCCGCCGCTCTGGCGTCTTCCGTCCGAGACCGGGCGATCCCGGCGGACGTGGCGGTGGTGGGCGAAGTCGGCCTTTCGGGTGAATTGCGCGCCGTTCCGCAGCTCGCGGCACGCCTGCGCGAGGCGTCCAAGCTCGGATTCCGGCGCGTCGTGGCCCCGCGCAGCCCGCGGATGGAGGCGGCGCCCCCCGGTTTGGAGCTGACCGCGGCCCGTTCGCTGCGCGAAGCCCTCGATCTTCTCCTCGAAGAACAGTAATCGAGTGGCGGGATCGTTCATCGAACGCAGGATTCGAGCGAGCGCGGCGCTGGGGCACAACGAGGCCCGCTTCATGGGTCTGGCGCGCCCCGCGCCTTCTCGCTGAGCGCTCCGGGTCTCGTTAACGAGAAGGGCGTGGTGGACCGAGTTTGCGCGACCGCGCGCCTTGGCAATGGCACACATGTGGCGATTCCCCATGCCGGACGGGAAGATGTGGCGTTGTGCGCGCCGTGCGTCCGCGCAGTGCTTTGTGCGCTCACCATCGTCGATCCAGTCGAACGGCGTTAACATCGTCTCGCCTTAAATCTTCGATTGTTTTTAGGTAGTAGGTGGCTTAGCGTATTGAAGAGTCGATGGCGATCTGATAGAATGCTTTCGTCACGGGCGGCGATCGCAGACTCGACGGTGCGTCCACCGGTGCGAGTCGGAGGCCAGCAGGTACGCCCCGCGTTCCGCCCGTCAGCGTTGACCCTTGTTGAATTGAATCGAGCGACTGGCGGCCTCCGGCGGGGAGGTTTTCCCTCCGCCAGGGCCGGACGCGGGAGGTGCGTATGGATGCGGAGCGGACCTGGGAGGCGGCGCTCGGCCAGCTTCAACTGGAGCTGCCGCGGGCGACCTTCGACACCTGGGTCCGTGACGCCGAGCTGCTCACCTACGAAGATGGCACCTTCGTCCTGGGCGTGCAAAATGCCTACGCGCGAGACTGGCTGGACCAGCGTCTGCGGGCGACGTTCCGCGAGGTGCTGAGTGGGCTGGCCGGCCGCACGGTCGAGGTGCGCTTCGTGCTGTGGCCGGGCGAGGCGGCCGAGGAAACGGCAGTGCCGTTGGCCGATGCGACGCCCACCCCTCGGCCGACGCCGGCCAACCTCAATGCCCGCTACACCTTCGAGTCGTTCGTCGTCGGGACGGGCAACCGCCTGGCGCAGGCCGCGGCGCTGGCTGTGGCCGAGAATCCAGCCCGCGCCTACAACCCGCTCTTCCTATACGGCGGAGTCGGCATGGGGAAGACCCATCTGCTGCACGCCGTCGGACTGGCCTGCGTCGGCGCCGGGCTGCGGGCGCTGTACGTCTCGTCGGAAGAATTCACCAACGACCTGATCAACGCCATTCGGAGCCACACCACCGACGCCTTCCGCGAGCACTACCGCCGCATCGAAGTCCTGCTGATCGACGACATCCAGTTCATCGCCGGGAAGGAGTCAACGCAGGAGGAGTTTTTCCACACCTTCAATGCCCTCCACGGCCAGGAGAAGCAGCTGGTCATCTCCTCCGATCGCCCGCCCAAGGCGTTCGTCACGCTGGAGGAGCGCCTGCGCTCGCGTTTCGAATGGGGCCTGATCGCCGATATCCAGCCACCCGACTTCGAGACGCGCATGGCCATCCTGCGCTCGAAGGCGGAGCGTGCCGGACGCACCGTCGAGCCGGAGTACCTGGAGATCATCGCCCGCCGGGTGCAGAGCAACATCCGCGAGCTGGAGGGCGCCCTGACCCGTCTATTGGCCTTCGCGGACCTGAGCGGTCTGACGATCACCCGCGACCTGGTCGAATCGACGCTGATCGATTTGCAATCGCGTAACACGGCCATGACGCCGGACCGGATCATCGCCGCCGTCGCCGAGCACTTCGGCGTCGACGAAGACCGGCTGTTGAGCACCAATCGCACCAGACAGGTGGCCCTGCCGCGCCAGGTGGCGATGTTCCTGATCCGGGAGGGGACCGACGCCTCGCTGCCCAAGATCGGGGAGTTCCTGGGCGGGCGGGACCACACGACCATCATGTACGGCGTGGATAAAGTCGCCAGCCTGCTGGAGACCGACGAAGGCCTGCGCCGGCAGGTGGCCGCCATCCGCGAGGCGCTCTACAACGACAGCCGTCCGAACGGCTGGCGGGCCTTGCCCTCCCGGAAGGGCACCGGGACGGTGTGAGCGGAGGCCGCTCCACCGCTTCGCCGATGGCGGACCAGACTGCGGCCGAAGCCTGCCCTCCCGAAGGACACCGGGACGGTGTGAGGCTAGGTCGAAGGGTCGAAAGGGCCAATTCGGAGTTCCTTCCTCGGAACGGG
>CAYUWF010000005.1:8622-39420 GCA_964448245.1 uncultured Anaerolineaceae bacterium
GGCAGCCAACCGCGCAAGCTAGACCGCAGAGCAAGGCATCCTAAGCGTAGTCCAAGGATACCGTGGGACCATTGCTTCCGGCGCGCTTCGACTGCGCTCAACGCGCCTGGGGGACCTGTTGCTCCCGGCCGGCGCTCACAATCTGGCGACCCCAAGCTCCGACTGATAGGGAGCCTTCCATGCCGGCGATTTGTGGACGTGCACCACTTTCCACTCGCCGTCGACCCGGCCCAGGATGCGGGTTTCGTGATGGCTCCGGAGGGAGGTCCCCTCGGCGGTGCCGCGCGAGACTAGCAGGGTGTAGCAGCAGACGGCTCGCTCGCGGGTCTTCTCCCTCGCTTCGCTCGGGACCTTGTCGGCGGCGCGGCCGGCGCGCCCCGCCGGATCGAGCGAGGTGGCTGGCGTGTCCGGGCGCGCCGCCTCGGCCATCAGGAAATCGCGGAAGCCGAGGGCCTCCTTCGGAAGTGATCAGTGGTGAGTGGTCAGTGGTCAGAACCGTCCGGGCCCCACTGACCATTGCCCACTGACCACTACAACAGGCTTACCGGATCCACATCCACCGCCCATCCCTCGGGGAGATCATCCGGCACCGCAGCCGCCGGATCCGCGCCGCGCAGCACGATCTGCCAACGAAGGAGGCCTGCCTGGCGGGGGAAAAAGCACGGGGTCGGGCCGAGGATTTCGATCGCTAGGCCGTCGCGCTCGATGTCCCGCCGCAGTCGGCTGCCGAGCCGCCCAGCCTCTCGCTCCACCCGCTCGGGCGAGGAAGCGCGGTAGACCAGCCGCACGAGGCGGCGGAAGGGCGGGTAGCCAAGTTCGCGGCGGTGCGGAAGTTCGGCCTCGTAGAAGGCGGTGTAATCGTGCGCCGCGGCGGCCCGGATCGCCTCATGCTCCGGATGGTAGGTCTGCAGGATCACCTGCCCTCCGGCCTGGCCGCGGCCTGCCCGGCCTGCCACCTGGGTCAGCACCTGGAACGTCCGCTCGGCGGCGCGGTAATCCGGCAGGAACAACCCCGTATCGGCAGACACCACGCCCACAAGTGTCACCAAGGGGAGATCGAGGCCCTTGGCCAGCATCTGGGTGCCGATCAAGACGTCGGCGCGGTGCGCGGCGAAGTGCGCCAGGATTACTTCGTGGGCGCCCTTGCGCCGCGTCACGTCCCAATCCCAGCGTAGCGTGCGCGCGCCGGGAAAGCGCGCCTCGACCTCGGCCTCGATCCGCTGCGTGCCGGCGCCGAAGTAGCGCACGCGCCGGCCATGGCACTCGGGGCAGACAGACGGCGGCTTGCGCCGATAGCCGCACTGGTGGCAGCGCAGGGCCTCAGAGGCCGGGTGGTGGATGAGCGGCGTCTCGCAGCGCGGGCAGCGCGCCACCCAGCCGCAGTCGCGGCAGAAGACGTAGGTGGCCGAGCCACGTCGGTTGAGAAAGAGAATCGCTTGCTCTCGCCGGTCGAGCGTCCCCGATAGGGTGTCCTCCAGTCGTCGACTAAATAGTGATGTGTTGCCGGCCTTCAACTCCTGGCGCATGTCGACGACGTGCACGGGAGGCATCTCGATCGCAGGGGGTTCTCCTGGCGCGCCGCCGCCGCCCGACGGGGGTGTTGCCCCCATCGCCGGGCCGCGGCTCAGGACGCGGCCCGGCAGCTGGAGCAGTCGGAGTTCGCCGGCCCGCGCCTGGTGGTAGGTGACGACATCGGGCGTCGCGCTCCCCAACAGGCAGACGGCGCCCAGCAGCCGCGCGTACGCGATCGCTGCGGCGCGCGCATGGTAGCGGACGGCGGTCTCGCGTTCCTTGTAGGACTCGTCGTGCTCCTCGTCGACGACGATCAGGCGGATCGCCGGGAGGGGCGCGAAGAGCGCGCTGCGCGCCCCGATGATCACCGAGAGCTCGCCGGCCCGGGCGCGGCGCCAGGTGTCGAATCGTTCTCCAGCCCCGAGCGCGGAATGCAGCACGCCGACGCGGCCCGGAAAGCGAGCCAGGAAGCGGTCGGTAGTCTGGGGTGTGAGCGATATCTCCGGCACGAGGATGATGGCCGATCCGCCTTCTTGCAGAACCTGGTCGACCGCCCGCAGGTAGATCTCGGTCTTGCCCGATCCGGTGACCCCGTGCAGCAGGAAGGCGCCCTCGCCGGATCGCGATCCCTCTCGAATCGACTCCCAGGCGGTCTGCTGAGCCCGCGTGAGTTCGGGGGGCGGAGTCGTGGGGACCGAGGTGGCTGCCAGCGGATCGCGACTGACTTCGTGCGCGTCGAATGCGATCAGGCCGCGATGGCGAAGGTAACGCAGGTCTTCCGGGCGTGCCCCGGCCTCGGCGTACAGCCAGGTGACATCGAGCGGGCCGGCCTCCTTGAGCAGCGCCTCGAGGATCAGACGCCGCCGCTCGGCCGCCTTGCCCCGGCCGAGGTTCTCGAAGGACGCCTGCAGGTGGGCCGGTTCCGCCGCCAGGCGCGCCGCACGCACCCGGCGGGCGGTCCCTGAGGGCGCCTCAAGGACCGGCGTGCTCGTCAAGACGCCTCGCCGGACCAACGCCTGCGCCGAGCGCCGCCAATCCCCTCCGGGATGCGAAGCGCGATCCCCTCCGGGATGCCCTTCCAGGGTCCCTACGGGATGCGAAGACGCGATGCGAAGACGCGACGAAGCGCGATCGCGTCGGCCGAGATGCCGCTCGATCTGCCGCCCGCGCAGCGGGCCGCGACTGCGCAGCAGGGTCACCAGGTGCGCGGCGGTGCCGCCCTCGGGTGCGGCTGTCGGCGTGTCAATCTCGACGAGGGTATAGAGCTGGTCGGCGTGCTGCGCCAGGCCGGTCGGGATCATCAGTGCCAGGCATTCGCCGACCGGAGCGCGCGTCGCCTGATGCAGCCAGCCTGCCAGCGCGAGCTGGGCCGGCGTCAGGACCGGCTGCGCTTCGACCAGAGCTTCGACCGGCCGAGTCTCGGGGACCGGCGACTCATCGGCCAGGCGCAAGACGATGCCCTGGGCGCGACGCGGACCGAAGGGCACGACCACCAGATGGCCCGGGGCGAGGTTGGAGGCGAGAGAAGGCGGGATGGAATAATGGAACGTGCCCTGCACCCGCGCCAGATGCAGGGCGACCTCGGCGAAGCGGCCCATCAGGAGGTCGTCGGGGAATCGGCCGGGCTGTGGCGGGTCAGCGACACGCGGGCGATGCGCAGACCGTCCATCGCCTCGACCCGCAGCTCGACCCCATCGACGACCACCTGATCGCCGACCTGGGCCAGACGCCCCAGGCGGCCGAGCAGGAAGCCGGCCAGCGTGTCGTAGTTCGGGTCGTCGAGGTGCAGGTCGAAGCGCTCGTTGACCTCCTCGATGGTGGCCAGGCCGTCGATCAGCGCCGTACCATCGGGCAGCGGTTGCAGCTCGGGCTCGTCGAAGGGATCGCTGACCTCGCCGACGATCTCCTCCACCAGGTCGGACAGGGTCACGACGCCCGCCGTCCCGCCGTACTCGTCCAGGACGATGGCGATGTGCTGGCGCCGCCGGCGGAAGCGCGCCAGCAGGGTCGTGATGAAGGTCGTTTCCGGGACGTAGATCGTTTCGCGCATGGCGTCGCGGGCGACCTTGGCCTGAGGATCGTGGGTCGCCCACAAGCGCAGCAGGTCTTTGACGTGGACCACGCCGACAACATGGTCGAGGCTGCCCTCGTACACCGGCAGCTTGCTGAAGGGATGCTCGCCGGCGATGCGGATGACCTCCGCCAGCGGCGCCTCGGCCGGCACGGCGACCATCTCGGTGCGCGGCACCGTGACCTGGCGCACCAGGGTTTCGCCGAAGTCGAAGACCGCCCGCAGCATCTCCTCTTCTTCGTCTTCGACCACGCCGCCCTTAGCGCTGGCGCTGACGATCATCTTGAGCTCCTCGACCGAGTGGACTCCTTCCCCGCCGGAGGCCGGCGGCAACCGGAGCAGTCTCAAGACGAGATTCCCGGCTCGAGTGAGCACGGCGATGAAGGGGCGGAAGATCCATCCGACGAAGTAGAGCGGCCGGGCGACGGCCAGGGCGGTGCGCTCGGGATCGTGCAAGGCGATGCCCTTGGGAGTCAGTTCCCCGATGACCACGGTGACGCCGGTGATCACGGCGAAGGCCAGGGCAGCAGACAGGCCGCGCGCGAGATCTTCCTGCGGCAACTGTGGAAAGAGT
This sequence comes from uncultured Anaerolineaceae bacterium, assembly GCA_964448245.1. Classification (GTDB taxonomy): domain Bacteria; phylum Chloroflexota; class Anaerolineae; order Anaerolineales; family E44-bin32; genus DATEVL01. The sequence goes on from CAYUWF010000005.1 coordinate 12,780, forward strand.
CCGACGATCGGTTCGAACAAACCCGAAAGCGCCGGCGCGGCGATCCAACCGAGCGCCAGCCCGGCCATCGTGATGCCGAGCTGAGTCGTGGCGATCGAGCGATCGAGATGCCGCAGCGCCCGCTCGACCCAGCGGGCATTGGGTTTCTTCTGGGCCGTGAGCTCGGCCACCCGGGTTCGGCGGATGCGGACCAGGGAGTATTCGGCGGCGACGAAAAAGGCGTTGGCCAGGACGAGCAGGAAGACCGCTGCCAGCCCCAGCAAGTCGAGTCCGAGGCTTAGCATGTTCAGGCGGAGGGTTTCCCGGCGGAGCGGTAGATGGCGGCGGCGCCGTACCCGACGACTGACTCGTCGTCTCCTGTGACGTCGCCGGAGTTGGCGTAGTCCAGTACGCGCACGACATCCGCGCCCAGGCCGCGGGCGGCCCACAACACGGCGGCCAGGGCGCCTTTGCCGCAGGCGAATCCGATGCCCTCGTCTTCCGCCAGGAGCAGCGCCTCCGGGTCGAACGCTTCGAGTCGCGCCAGCATCTCGCCGTCGAAGCGCCGAGCGGTGGCGGCAGGGTAGAAGTGGGAAAGGTCGCTGCTGGCTACGATCAGCGCCGGCCGATCGCGCAAGACGGTCGCCAGGACGCGGCCGACGGCCTGGGCGACGAGGCGCGATTGATCGCGCAGCATGATCGGCAGCAGGCGGAAGGGGGCGGCCAGGGCGCGCTGTAGGAAGGGCAGCTCAATCTCCAGCGAGTGTTCGGTGTCGCGTGCGACGCGCAGGAGCGGGAGCCCGGCCTGGCGACCGAGAGCCGCTTCAAAAGCGTCCAGCATCGCCTGATCGACCTCGATCCTCCCCAACGGGGTCCAGTAGTCCTCGTGGCTGGTGGACAGGACGGCGCCGGGCGAAGGGTGGTGCATCGGGGAGACGACGGCGACGATCTCGGGCGACGTGCCGCTGACCGCCCGAAAGGCATGGGCTGCGACCCCGCCGGAATAGCGGTGACCGGCGTGGGGCGCGACCAGCCCGACCACCGGCCCGGGCGCCGGATGGACGTCGGCCTCAGCCAGCTGCTTGTCCACGGATCGGGCCAGGGCTTCGGCGTCGCCGGGATACCAGGTGCCGGCGATGGGGGACGGACGGACGTCGCTCATCCCTTCACAGGGGACATTCAAGGTCATTGTAGCACACCGGCAGTCTCCATCCGCCTCTTGACATTAGCACGGACGTTCTATATTATAGTAGAACAACTGTGCTATGCATGGGGAGGGCCTGTGGAGATCGCCGCGGACAACCCGAGTTGGAGGGAAGAACTGAGGCAGCCAGCCCATACCCCGACCTGGGTCAGGGAACGACCGGATGAGGGCCCGCGCACGCCCATAGCGGGGCTGGCGCAGAGTGCTTCAGTTTCAGAACACGAGGGGGACGGGGTCGAAAAGGAAAGGCACTGCGCTCCGCGCCTTTTCGATGTCCTCCAGGGCTCGGGCGTCGTGGCCCCCTTTCTGGTTCCTCTCGGTGCCGATGCCGAAGGAAGGCTAATCTGGCTCGACCTTCACCAGGAGACCTCGCACCATGTCCTGGTCGCCGGCGGCTCGCAGACGGCTCGCGCCGAGATGATCCGCGCCCTGGCGATCGGCCTGACGGTGACGACCCGTCCGGCCCTGCTCCAGCTGTTGGCCATCGACGCCACCGGCCGTGAGCTGTCGGTGCTGGAAACGCTGCCGCACGCCGTCACCGACACTGCGACTCACTCGTCTGCGGCACAGATCAGCCTGGCTTGGCTAGCGGCTGAGCTGGAGGCGCGACGGCGCGATGGGCGTCGCTGGCCGGAGATGCTCCTGGTGATCGAGAACCTGAAGTCGCTCGCCGGCCCGCAGGTCGGGCGAGGTCGCGCAGCACTGATGGCGATCCTCCGCTTCGGTGGAGCGTCGGGGATGCATGTGCTGGCGGGAGCCGAGGCGATGACCGGCGGGCTGAGGAGTGCGGGCTGGTCTCGCCCGGATGTGGCCAAGCTGACCGTGGACGACCGCTCCGGGTGGATGACGTATTCGCGCCGCGGCCTCTCATCTCGCATCGTCGGCGTGCGGGTGGCGGCGGTCGACCTGGACCTCGTAGCCCGCGGACGTCGGCCGACAAGGGCGGAGACGATCGGATTCACTGGCGCCCGTCCAGAGAATGGCGGGCCTGGAAACCGGAGGAGACAAGAATGAACCGTGTGCGAATCGAACGGGGCGCCGGCGCCGGAGAGCCGATCGACGTCTGGCCGTCACAGGCGGGCGCAGCGCCTTCAGAATTCGTCTGGCGCGGGCAGCGCTATCGGGTGCGGGCCGTCGAGCCCGAGCGAGCCGATGCGCGAGTCCCCGGCGCGGGGGCCCGTCGCTTCCGCGTGCGGACGACAAGCGGCCTGTCCTGCGTCCTGGCGCAGGACCTTGCGCGCGGAGCGTGGCGCATGGATCGGCTCGTTCCATCAGGAGGTGGTCGATGAATGTTGGGATGCTCTGGCTGGACACGGAGGACGGTGCGGATCTGGGCCGGCGGGTGGGGCGGGCGGCCGCCTACTACGCAGACAAATACGGCCGGAAGGCCAACCTGTGCGTAGTCCATCCGGAGACGGCCGGGGAGCTGCCGCCGCCTTCGGTGGCGGACCTGAAACTGCAGGTTCGGCCGGATGCGCTGCGCCAGCACTTCTGGATCGGTGTGGAGGAGCAAGCGGGCGGCGGCCTAGCGAGCTAAGGCGGCGACGAGAGTCTCCAAGCCGAGGGTGAGGTCGGCTCGGCCGGACTTGCTGGCAACGTCCAGCGCCAGCAGCTCGCGATAGATGTCGGCCAGATGCTCCAGGGAGAAGCCCAGGGCCTGGCGGCCGACCTTGTCAGCGACGAATCCGGGAAGGCGGTGCGGATTCTCGCCCAGCACCTGGCTCGGCGCCAATCCGCGATCCAGGGCCTGGCGTGCCAGGAGCAGCAGCCGGAACTGGCGGACGACCATCGTGAAAACGTAGCGGGGGTCCTCTTCCGCCAGCAAATGTTGCATGGTACGCATCGCCCGAGGGCCGTCGCGCCCCCCGACCGAATCGACCATGGCGAAAACGTCGGCTTCCGTGTGGAACGGCGTCAGACGCTCGAGGTCCGCGGCGTTGATCGGGCGCTCGCCGTCGACGTACGCGGCCAGCTTGCGCAGCTCCTGATCGGCCAGGCGTGTGTCTTCCCCCGTGTACTCGCGTAACAGGGCCGCCGCCTTGCCTTCGATCTCTGCGCTGTGGCGGCGGGCCCGTTCGGCGGCCCAGCGCTCGAAGGCCGCGCCGCGCGGGCTGCGGTGCTCCCGGGCGGTGGCGCGCTCGGGGTGGCCGCGAACCCAACGGTAGAGCGGCGACAACTCTGCATGGGCCTGCGCGATGTCCTCGGCCGAGGCCGAGCCGCGCCGCCGGCGATCGAGGGTCTCGTAGTCGATCCGCTCAAGCGCCACGACCACCGAGGTGGCCGGCATAGCCTCGAGAAGGTGGAAGAAGCGCTCGGGAAGATCGAGCTTGCGGGAGGAGGGAGGCCTCAGGTCGAGGACGACCATGCGCCGTGGGGCGAGGAAGGGCGCCGACCGCAGCTGGGTCTCGAGCGTGTCGAGGTCGAGGCGGGCGGCGGAGAAGCGGCTGAGGTTGATCTCGGCGTTGGCGGGTTCCGCCAGGCGGGCGATGAGATCGGTCAGCCGCTCCTCCAGCGCCAGATCGTCGTCCCCGAAGAGCAGGATCACGGTCGGCTTGGCAGCTTCGGTCATGGATCCGCCCGGGGTGTGATCGCCGCCGACGCGCGCGTCGGTCAGCCGGTGGTCAATACTCTGTGGAGCGTGGTGCGCCCGCGTGTCCAGGTGCGCACCTCGACGAGCCGCAGCGCCTGCGGGTCGGCCTGGGTGGTAACGGAGCGCTGCAGCGCGGTGCCCAAGGGCTGGGCGATCAGCAAGGCGAGTGCGGTGAGAAGTATCGCCATCGGCAGCCGACTCAATCGGCCGCGGGCGTTCGAGCTCCCGGTGAAGGCGGCGAAGGCCGCCGTGGCGCCGAGAACGCCCGAGGTCAGCAGGTTGGTTCCGCAGTTCGGATGGATCGAAAGGCGGTGTTCGCCGGCGCGCAGGCGCGCCAGCGCCTCTTGAGCTGCCTGGGAGACGGCCGATCCGGTGACGTCGCCGAACAGGTAGAAACCGTGCGCATCGGAGCGGCCGATAAACGCTCCCCATGGATAACGGGCGCTCAGGATGTGGATGGTGGCGTGCTCGAGAGCGTGGTTGCGCCGGATGCGGGAGAGCAGAGGACGATCAAGGAGACTTTGGGGCATCGCAGGGGAAGTCCGAGCGATTATAGCGCGGCCGACCACACGCCGGTGGCGCTGGCGGGCGGCGTGGGAGCCTCCACCGCCCTCAGAAAAGAGGCAGGGTCGGGCAAGGCTTCCAACAGGTGGCGCAGCTCGGAGGCGGTCGAGGCCGTGAGCAGGGCGCGCCGCGCCGGCTCGGAGACGGTCATCTGGTCGAGGTAGCGCGACAGGTGTTTGCGGAACAGGACGACGCCACGCGCCTCCCCATAATGTGCCACCATCCGGTTGAGATGCTCGCCGACGACCGGCAGGACTTGCCGAGGACCGAGGGACGACGGCGGCTCCGTGAGGAAAATCCAGGGATTGCCCATCGTTGCGCGTCCGATCATGACTCCGTCGCAGCCAGTCTGGCGCATCAGGCGGGCGGCGTCCTCCGCCGATCCGACATCGCCGTTGCCGAGCACCGGAATGCGCACGGCGGCCTTGATCTCCCCGATCGGCGCCCAATCCGCCTCCCCGGTGTAACCCTGGACCTTCGTCCGGCCGTGCACGGCAATCAACCGGCCGCCGTTCTCTTCAATGGCGCGGGCGACCTCGAGGTAGTTGCGGGTCTCGCTGTCCCAGCCCAGTCGGATCTTGGCCGTCACCGGGAGCGGGATCGCCCGAGCCAGGGCACCGATGATGCGGCCGATCTTGCGAGGATCGCGCAGGAGCCCGGCCCCTGCGCCTCGTCCGGCGACGCAGCGGGAAGAGCAGCCCATGTTGACGTCGAGAATATCAGGCCGGAGGTCCACCACCCGCACGGCGGCGGCGATCAGACGCGCCTCATCATCGTCGAAGATCTGGGCGACGACGGGCCGCTCCTCCGGCTCGAATTCCAGCCCCGCCCTGGCCGCGGCGGAACCGGCCAGGATGGCGGCGGCGTTGACGAAGGAGGTGTAGCTCATGGCCGAGCCGAAGCGCCGGCACAACAATCGAAACGGCAGATCCGAGAAGCCGTCCATCGGAGCCAAGATGCGCCGACCGTAGACTGGAACCTCGCCGACGTGGAAGGAGGCTGTGGCCATGGCGGACGAAGGATAACATGGGGCCAGGCATCATCTCGGCTAGAATCGCCATATGGATTGGGGCGTCGTTGGGCATCGCTGGGCGATCGACCTGCTCGCACGACAGCTGGCGCGGGGGACGACGCACCATGCCTACCTGATCACCGGTCCGGAGGGCGTGGGCCGGTCCCGTCTGGCGTTGGCCTTCGCGCAGGCGATCCTATGTGAGGCCCCTCCGAAGCGCGGGGAGTGGTGTGGCGCCTGCCGTGCCTGCCGCCAGGTCCCGACCCGGACCTACCCGGATCTGGACTGGGTCGAGCGCGCCGAGGACAAGCAGGGCATCACGATCGAGCAAATCCGCGAGCTGCAACGCCATCTGTCGCTCTCATCGTTCGTGGGCGGTGCGCGGGTGGCTGTGCTCGTGGAGCTGGAGAGAGCCAGCGAGGGCGCGGCCAACGCGCTGCTCAAGACGCTGGAAGAGCCGGCGCGCCGAGTCCATCTACTCTTGACGGCCAGCGACGTGGAGGAAGTGCCGCCGACGATCGCTTCGCGCTGCGAAGTCCTGGCGCTCCGGCCGGTCCCCCTGGCGGAGATCGCCGCGGCGCTCGAAGGGCGCGGCGAGAGTCGTTCCGGGGCGCGCCAGATCGGCGAGATGTCGGACGGGCGTCCGGAATTGGCGCTGCGGATGCTGGCCGATCCGGCACTCCGCAGCCGCCGGATGGGATACGCCGTGGATCTCGAGGAAACGCTGGGCCTGGACCTACCCGGCCGCTTCGCACAGGCCGACAGATGGAAGGAGGATGAGCACCTTGAGGAGCGGCTTGCGGTCTGGTTGACCCTGCTCGGCGATGCGGTCCGCGCCGCGTCGGGGGTGCCGGGAGAAAAGCGGAGGCGCGGTGCTTCTCCCCTGGAGGATCTCGGGCGGGCGAGGCAAGCCCTGGATGCCACCCTTCGGACCTTGGAAGCCCTGCGGCGCAACGCCAACACCCGTCTGGCGATTGAGACGATGATGCTCGATTTGCCGGGCCCCTGACAAACCGTGGCCCCTTCGCCCGGGCAGCGCGCGGGGGTTCGCTAGTTCCGTTCCGAGTCTTCGACCCGAAGCTGGATGCGCCGGGGCGAGGCGACGGGGGGCGTGCGTCCGCTCAGCGTGGTTCGACGACGAGGCGGACGGCGGTGCGCTCCTTGCCTTCGATGTCGACCGTGGTGAACTCCGGCAGGCAGACGACGTTGATCCCGTCCTCGAGCAGATAGCCGCGGGCGATGGCGACGGCCTTGACGGATTGATTGACGGCGCCTGCGCCGATCGCCTGAACCTCCGCCCGCCGATGCTCGCGCAGCGTGCCCGCGATGGCGCCGGCGACGGACGACGTTCGGGAACTGGCCGAGACCTTGATGACGTTCATCGGGCCTCTCCTTTGGCTAGGGATGCGTGTCGCCCGATTCCGCGTCCGGTGCGCCGCATTGTACTGGATGCGGAGAGGGGCAATCAAGATCGGCAGAGGCGCGCGGCGGGTGGGTTGGCTAGCCGATCCGGCCGTTGACCCGCGCCACCTCGTCCTCGCCGAAAACCACCTCCTCCTTGCCTTCCAGCTTGTCGTAGATCTTGGAGACGATCAGGTCGAGGTGGCTGTCGTGGGCTGCGTAGTTGAGGTCGCCGGCCGGCACGGCCAGGACCGGGCACAAGGTGAAGTTGCGGATCCAGTCCTCGTAGAGCTCGTTGAGCTGGGCGAGGTATTCGGGTTGGATGTCCTGTTCATAGCTCCGGCCGCGCTGGGTGATGCGGCCGAGCAGGGTCGGCACTTCGGCCCGCAGGTAGACCACCAGATCGGGGGCCGGCAGGAACTGGGTTAGCACAGTGTAGAGCTCGCGGTAGCTGCGGTAGTCTCGCTCGAGCATCATCCCCTGGCGATACAGGTTGCAGGCGAAGACCTCGGCGTCCTCGTAGACGCTGCGGTCTTGGATCGACGACATCGGGTGGTCGCACAGCTCGCGGTGGATGCGCAGCCGCCGCGTCAGGAAGAAGATCTGCGAGTGGAAGGCCCAGGTGCGCATGTCGCGGTAGAAGTCGGCCAGGTACGGATTGTCGCCGACCGGCTCGAAGAACGGCTGCCAAGACAGGCGCTGGGCGAGCAGCTCCACCAGGGTGGACTTGCCGACCCCGATATTTCCGGCGACGGCGATGAACTTCTTCATGCGCAAGCCTCCTGGACGGATTTAGACGCCGTGCCGGGTGGACCACTCCTCGACGAAGGCTTCCAGGTGATCGAGGTAGGTCTCGAGTTCCTCCAGCCGGCGCGCAGCGGCCTCGGCGGTCAGGTCGAGGTCTTCGAGGGCTTGTTCCCAGGCGGGACGGTGGTGGCCCGCCTGGGCAAAGGCCTCGAGCGTGGAGACGATCCGCTCCCAGGTATCGAGCAGGGTGAACAGGACGGCGTGGGGCGTGTCTGACTCGAGCTGGGCCTGGAAACCGCGCAGATAGTAGCCTCGTCGTTCGGGGAGGAGGGCCGCTTCGGCGATGAGCGGGCTGCCGGCGTCGAAGGCGCGGGCCCAGGCGGCGACCCAGGCGGCGAGATCGTGCGGCCCGCGCGACTCGGCGCCCAGGAGACGGAGAAGGCCGGCGTGGGCCTCCGGCAATCCGGCCTCGGCCGTGGCGGCTTCTAGCAGCGGCAGCAGGCGCCGGCCGGCGGCCGGCTGGCTGCCCAAGGTGGCGATGGCATTCGCGCCGGAGAGCGCGGCGCGCGCGTACTGGGAGAGCCACGGGCGTTCGGAGTCGATGGCCGCCTGGAACCGTCGCGCCCGCTCGAGAAAGGTGCCGGCCCGGGCGGCGCGGTGATCGGCTCGCAGAAACTGGCCGCGGGCCGAAGCCTGGGCCCACTCGAAGAAGTGCTGCGGGTCGTGCAAGGGAAGCGGGTCGTAGATCGCCGGGCCGAGCCACGGGTCGAGGCGGAGAAGCCGCGGCTGGGCGTATTGATCACGGTGGTGGTGGGCGATGTCGAGGTGGACGTCGTCGGTGAGGCCGACGATCTCGCGCGGCACTCCCGGGGCTTGCTCGTGAATCAGCACCAGATCGATGTCGGCGGCGCCGCCGAACACGGCCTGGTCGTGGACCAGCGAGCCGATCAGGTAGGCCGCCACCAGGCCGTTGGCCTCGGCGCGTTGTTCGACCTCGCGGCGCGCGGCATCGAGAAGCTGCGTGCGCGTGATTCTCACAAGGCCTTCTCGGGCGCGAAAGGAAGCGCCGGCTGGTAGGGCGGGATGCCCAGCGCATCCCGGATCCGGGCGGCGACGTCGTCGAGGTCGCCAGGGTCGTGGACGTAGTCCAGCCCGTCGGTATCGACGGTCAGGGTCGGCCCTTGCGAGGGACTGGCATAGTAGTCTTCGTAGGCCTGGTTGAGGCGGCTGATGTACTCCGGATCCATATCGCGCTCATAGGTCCGGTCCCTCAGCGCGATCCGCTGCAAGGCGGCGGCGGTGCTGACGCGCAGGTAGACCGTCAGGTCGGGCGGGTGCAGGCGTTCCGCCAGGGCGGCGTGCAGCTTGAAGTAGGTCTCGAGTTCGTCGCCTTCGAGGTTGAGGCGGGCGAAGAGGACGTCCTTGTGGAAGGTGTAGTCCGCCACCAGTGAACCTTGCGCTAGCGCCGCCGGCACCCGGTCGCGCTGCTGGTGATACCGGCTCAGCAGGAAAAAGATCTGCGTCTGGAACGCGTAGCGCCGCCGGTCGGCGTAGAAGTCCGAAAGGAAAGGATTCTCTTCGAAGGCCTCCAGCAGCAAGCCGGCGTTGAACATCGGATGCAGCAGGCGCGCCAATGTGGTCTTGCCGACGCCGATGACGCCTTCAATCGCCAGATACATCGCCTGAGCTCGCGGGAGTGCGCCGAGTGTCAACCTAGGATACCTGGCTTTCGAATGCCGCGCAACCGGAGGGAGGGCTTCGGCCCTCAGCCCTCAGCAGGAGGCGGAAGGCCGCCAGGTGATCGCTGACCGCTGAAGGCTATGCCTCGTTCCGAAACTGCAGACAGTAATGATGGAAAGTATTGCTGACCCAGGCGTGCCCCAGCCCGTAGGGCGCCAGGCGGATATTGTCCTGGCACCAGATCTTCTCGTCCTTCAAAGTGTAGATCTCGCCCAATCGGCGGGCGAGATCCCACGCCAATGGATAGATTCGGCCGCGCTTCTTGACGTTCTTGACGATGATCGTGAGATACGCGCCGGGGACGAGAACCTGCCGCAGGCCGGCATACACCGCCACCAGTCGGTCGAGGAACACGGTGTAGTCGTCTACGTTGCCGAGGTCGGCCGGATCATCGGAGTAAGTCACATCGAGGCCGTCAGCGGCGCGGCGGCGTCGCTGAGTAGCGGCGCCCCGTGCTCGAAGAATATCCCAGTAGGGCGGCGAGGTGAAAACGTAGTCGCAGGGCGGCAGATCCAACTCCGCCAGGCGAGAGGCGTCGGCCTGGCGGAGTTCGAGGCGCAGGTCTGGGTCTGGCGTTTGGCGTAGCGCCTCGTCGAGACGCTGGCGGGCCAGGTCGGCGTAGGCCGGGTTGAGCTCGACGCCGACCCCATGGCGGCCGCAAGCCAGGCAGGCCAGCAGTGTCGAGCCGGTGCCGACCATCGGGTCGAGGACGGTCTGGCCGCGGTGGGTGAAGAATTCAATGAACTCGCGCGCCAGGCTCTCGGGGAACTTCGCCGGATGGCGCAGGACGTCGGCCTCACGCGCCGGCGGGTTGTGGACGAACCAGGACTTCTGGAACTTGAGCCAGGTCTTGGAGTCCAGATCGTTGAGACGCTTGGCGGGTGGACGTGGGCGAGACGTGGTCACGACGGCGCGGTGGTGGGGGAAGGAGCGTCGGTCTGCGTCGGCGGAGGCTCTCGGCTCGCTGTCGCCCTGGGATCGGCCAGGGCATGGACGATCAGATCGTCGAAGGCGGCCGAGACCTGGCCTCCCGAGCCGGCCCGTGCGATCAAGCCAAGGGCGCCCCGGGTGAGGGCAGCGTCGCGCACCGTCAGCACCTCGTTGTCATTGACGAGGAACGTCAAGTCGAGGCGATGCACCCAGATCGCCAGGTGATTGTGGGCCGGCGCGCCGGGCAGGATCACAGAGGTCGCCACGCGCAGCGTCAGGGCGCGCGAGCCTTCTTCCAGGACGCGCGTGATGCGCGCCGTGCCGTCGCAGCCCATCAGGAATCGATACTGCTCGCCCTGGGCGTTGCCGCGGGCGGTCAGGCCGACTTCATCGCCGGGGCTGCAGACCTCCGTGTACACGTCGACTTCGGCGTAGAAATCACCAACCACAGGCTCGGCCCGGAAGGCGGTGTGGTACCCCCTCGCGGTGCGGACAGAGAGGGTCAGCCGGCCATTGGTGAGGGCTGCGCCGCCGCCGGCCGTCGTCGTGAGATTCCAGGCGGAGGGTCCGTCCATCCGGTCGTGCAGAAGGAGCGGGCCGATCCCGGGGCGGAGGTCCGCCGTCGGCGTGAGTGTTGCGCCGGGCGTCCAGGTGGCGGTCGGGACGACCGTCGGGAAGGCGACCGTCGGGGCGTCCGCAAGAGTCGTGGGGGCCTTCCCCTGTTCGCCCGGCGTCGGGGTAACCGCGGGCGAGGGCACACAGGAGGAAACCGCCGCCGCGAACAGCGCGGCCAAAGGCAGGCGGAGCCGCCTCACGAAGCGCCAGCGCCGCTCAGGGCGCGACGTTCCAAAGGCCGAAATCGTCGAAGTACACCACGGCCCCCGGGGTCTCGCGCGCCATGGCATAGAGCCCGAAGATGCCATTGGCAAAGCTCGCATCCTGGACGGACGGGCCGAGGGGGACGCCGTTGGCGAAGGGCGTGACCTGGTCGCCATGGGCGAGCAGGCCGAGGCGGTTGGTGGCGTTGGGACCCTTGACGATCGCCTCCGACGCCGTCCAGTCGCGCAGAACAGCGACAGAACCTTCGGAGAACTTGCGCAGACGGTAGTTGCCGTCGCAGGATACTTCCAGAGCGTAGCCGCTGTTGAGATTCGCCCCGTTGATGCGCCCGGCGAAGCCGGCCGCATCCTTGCCGGCGCAGGCCTGCGTCTGGGCGGTGACCTCGGCGAAGAAGTTCCCGGCGGCGGCGTCGGGGAGGGTGCCGCTCCACCAAATGAAGCCGTCGGCGAGCAAGTCGGAGGTCTTGAGCCGGCCGTCCTCCCAGGTATTGACGGCTCCGGGGTCGGCAAGTTCGCCCCAGGTGTAACGCTGGGCGAAGCCGTCGCCATAGTCCGGCACAGCCAGGTTCAAGCCCAGGCCGTTGCGAGGATCGTCGATAGCCAGCGGCGGGACGGTGATCGTGGCCGTGGCGCCGGGGGTGCCGGAGGGGACGGGCGAGGGCGTGGCCGTCGGAGTCGGGGAGGGGGTGAGCGAGGGCGTCGCCGAAGGGGGCGACGTGCGCGTCGCCGGCAGAGGCGGCGCGGCGGTGAGGGTCGCGGCGACGCCGGTCTGCAGGAGCGAAGCCGGCAAGGCGGCGGCCTGCCGGTTGCAGGCCGCCGCCCCGATCGCTAACAGCCAGAGCGCGGTCGCGCGTCGACTCATGGGATGTAGTCGATGTTCCAGTAGGCGAAGTCGTCGAAGGTGCCGGCCAGATCATACGTCTGTGAGGCGCGAGTGTACAGGGCGAACGTCCCGTAGGTGTGACGGTAGTTGACGTCCCAGTACTCGCCGACCTCTTCGCCATTGACATAGAGCCGGAAGCGGGCCTGGTAGCCCCACAGGCCAAGCCGATTGGTGGCGCCGGAGCCGGTGACGATGGCGTCGGACTCGGTCCAGTCGATGAACTCCACCTGATCGCCGCCGATCTGTTGCAGGCGGAAGCGCCAGGAGCCATCGCACGACACCTCGAGCGAGTAGCCGCCCGCATTGGCGCTGCGGTCGACGCGGATCACCATTCCGAGCGAGTCGCGGGCGATGCAGTGGCCGTTGGTGGCGCTGACCTCGGCGTAGACGTTGCCCGAAGCGGTGTCGGTGTTCGACCACCAGGTATAGATCTCGTCCGGTTCGTAGTCGATGCCGAAGAGCTCCCCGTCGGCCACCCAGTAGGCGGCCCGTCCGGGCGTGTCGTAGTCGAACCAGGCGTCCGGGTTGTCGAAGTTGTCGAAGTGGTCGGGGTGGCCCAGGTCGAGGATGGCGCGAGGGTCGTCCGTCGCCACAGTCATGGCCGTCGGTGTTGCGGGCAGCTCGGACCGGCGCGGACCTTCTGCGGTGGGCGCGACCTCGGTGGCCTGCAGCTCGGCCATGGTCTCGGTGGCCATCGCCTGGGCCTGAGGGGCGGTCAGGCTGCGCCCCAGCAGCCGGTCGGTGACGGCGCAGGAGAGGACGGCGAGCGCGGCCGCAGCGAAAAAGACAACTGGGGGCAGACGTCGCTTCATGGATCCCTCCCCGCCTAGGGAGTGAGCATGACCTTGCCGGAGTCGCCGGAGGCCATGCGCTCGAAGGCGTCATGGAAATCTTCCAGCGAAAAGCTGTCGGTCACCATAGGAGAGAGGTCCACAGCGCCGGATCGGATGAGCCCGCGCCCCTGGTACCAGGTTTGCCACAGGCGTCGGCCGCTGATGCCCATGACGTGGGCCGCCTTGAAGACGATGTGATGATTCCAGTCGAAGCTGAAGGCGCCCGGGGCGACGCCGAGCAGCGCCGCATCGCCGCCGGGCTTGAGCAGCGCGAACCCCTGATCGATGGCCGCCGGCGCGCCAGACATCTCGAGCAGGACATCGACGCCTTCGCCATCGGTGGCCTGGCGCACCGTATCCAACACCGGGTCCTGGGCGGCATGCAGGGCCAGGTCGGCGCCCATGCGGCGGGCGAAGTCGATCCGATAGCGGCTGATGTCGGTGGCGTAGATGGCGCGGGCGCCGATGGCGCGGGCGACGGCGATCGTCATCAGGCCGACCGGCCCGCAGCCGGTGACGAGGACCTTCTTGGCGCGCAGGTCGAAGGCGAACGCCGTGTGGACGGCGTTGCCGAAGTTCTCCTGCAGCACGGCGATCTCGAGGGGCAAATCGGGCGGGTTGGGCCAGGCGTTCTGCGCCGGCAGCGCGATGTACTCGGCGAAGCCGCCGTCACGGTCGATGCCGATCAGGCGGGTGTTCTCGCAGATGTGGCCCTGGCCTGTGCGACAGAAGGCGCAGGTATTGCAGATGACGTGCGATTCGAGGGAGACGAATTCCCCGATGTCCGGTGTGGTGACCATGGCGCCGCGGTCGACGACGTCCCCGCACACCTCATGCCCGACGACCACCGGCGGGTGCACGCGACCCGCCGCCCACGGGTCCCAGCGATAGACGTGGAGATCGGTGCCGCAGATCGAGGCGGCGCGGACCCGGACAAGGACGTCGGCCGGGCCGATGGCGGGGATCGGGACGCGACGGACTTCAAAGCCCGGTCCGGGCACGGCTTTGACGACGGCACGCATGGTGTCGGTCATGCGCCAGCTCCTGCTGCCTCCCCACTCGCGGGCGACCCCGCGGCGTTCCGCTCCTCGACTCCGAAGCGGGCCGCGAGGCGGGGCGAGTATAGCATGATGGTCGGCCTATAATGGCAGCGGAGGTTCGATGAACTACCGGCGCATGGGCCGTTGGGGATTGAGGCTGAGTGAGATCAGCCTCGGCGCCTGGCTGACGTTCGGGGAGGACATCGACGAGAGCTCGGCCGAGCGCATGCTGCGCACCGCGTACGAGCGTGGAGTCAACTTTTTCGACAACGCCGATGTCTACCAGGGTGGCCGTGGCGAAGAGGTGATGGGTGCCGGGATCCAGGGGCTGCCGCGCGCGGCGCTGGTGATCTCGAGCAAGGTCTTCTGGCGCACCATGCCGGGGCCCAACGGACAGGGGTTGTCGCGCAAACACATCCTGGAGTCGTGCCACGCCTCGCTGCGGCGGCTGAGGACCGAGTACCTCGACCTGTATTTCTGCCACCGTTTCGACGGCGAGACGCCGTTGGATGAAACGGTGCGGGCGATGGACGATCTGGTGCGTCAGGGCAAGGTGCTCTACTGGGGCACCTCCGAATGGACGGCGGCCCAAATCGAGCAGGCGACGGACATTGCCACGCGGGGAGGGTTTGTCCCGCCGGCGGTAGAGCAGCCGCAATACAACCTGCTGGTGTGGCGCGTGGTCGAGCAGGACCTGGTACCGCTCGTGGAACGACTCGGCATCGGCCTCGTGACCTGGAGCCCGCTCCGTTCCGGCCTGCTGAGCGGCAAGTACAACGCCGCGCCTCCGCCGGGCGCCCGGTTGGCCCGCAAGGAATACAACTGGCTGGCCGATGTCCTGACCGAAGCGAATCTGGCCGTGGCGCGGGGGTTGGCGGAGGTCGCCGGCGACCTGGGTTGCACGCCGGCGCAGTTGGCCATCGGCTGGCTGCTGCGGACTGCGCAAGTGACGAGCGTGATCACCGGAGCGACCTCCATGGCGCAGCTCGAGGAGAACCTGGGGGCGTCGGAGGTCGCGGTACGCCTGACGGCTGATGTGCTCGGCCGGATCGATGACCTTCTGGAGGGACGGGCGAGCTAGCATGTTGCGAAAAAATGGCTACGGTCGTCAAACCCCCGCCCCCCAGACCTCCGCCCCCTCTCCGCCACGTCTCTGTTCGCAGCCGGACCCTGTCCGCGGAGAGGGGGTCGGGGGGTGAGGTGGGGAGATGATTTTTCAGCGACCTGTTAGAACCCTCACCCCTTGGTCCCCTCCCCAGACCTCTCGCGTCGGGAGAGGGGATGGGGTGAGGGAGGGCCAACGCAGTCAGGGCGCCGCGGAGTCCCCCATCTCGAGGCCGGCGGGCGCGTCGAAGTCAATGCGGTCGGCGAAGGCGCGGCCGATCCGTTCGAGCAGGTCCACTGCCCACGCCGCGTCCATCCCGATCTTGGACAGATCCACTCGCGGTGGCACGTCGACGCCGAGCTCGGCCATCACCCGGGCCGACAGGTCGAGCTGATAACGCCGGAAGTCCAGCCGCCCGCTCTGCCCGTACTCCCGCCGCGTGATGTACGTCTGCCAGTCGGCGGAGTCCTCCAGGAGTTCGTCGAGGACCCAGAAGCCCCAATCGATGATGCTGGCGCGGGGCGCGTCGATAGGGTGCGGCAGGCGCCCCGTGCCGAACGACAGCATCCGGGTCTCGCCCGGCGTGTACCGCCCTCCGCCGTAGTGGAGGGCCTCCACCGCCGCCTGATAGCACGGATTGCCGGCGACGCCCACGCCGCCGTCGACCCAGACATAGTCCATCTCGTGGTAGCGCGTCTGGTGCGGCGGGAAGTAGGTGGGCGCGGCAATACTGGCCAGAACCGTATCCCTCAGCGGGAGGTCGCCCCACAGGTGCGCGTTATCCTCCTGGTCGCGCACGAAGAAGTCGGTCCGGCCGGTGCGCGTGTTCTTGGCGGTGATCATCACATCCAGGGGCAGGCTGTTGAGCGGGAGATGGGCGCCCATCTCGGTCAGCAGACGGGCGACGAAATCGACGTGGTAGCGGTGGTTGCCGCGGTTGAGGACGACCTGCCACCACGGCAGGCGCTGGAAGGCCTCCGTCGCCAGCTCGCGATACAAGGAGAGCAGACCCCGCGCGCTGACTCCCAGGGCGATGCCGGCGGCGATGACGGCGCCGGTGGAGGTGCCGGCCGCCATATCGAAGATCTCGCGGCAGGGGCGCCCGAGCCTCGACTCGAGGCGCACCAGGCAGGCCAGCGGGATGATCCCGCGCACTCCGCCGCCGTCGATGGAAAGTATCGTTCGCATGCCGGTTTCCCCCGTTGCGAATTCCGTGCCGCTCTTCGGTCGCGCCCCTCGCTCAGCCCGCGGCTCCGCCCGGGAGAGACGCTGACCGCTGCCCGGTTTGTTCATCGCCCGTGCCGGGGATCGTGCTTAGCATCCTGCAGAGGACTTGCAGCCAGGCGCCGCAAGAGCCGCAGGCCGTCGGGCGCCAAGTGCGGCCAGTACCCGGGGCGGGGCCCAGTGGCGGGACCATAGGGATTCGTCGCGCCCTTTGGGCGCTCGGAATGACATTGACTGCGGCATAGGCGCCAACCGCGGCGTTCCCCCTCCCCATGTCATTCCGAGGCCCGCGTGGCGGGCCGAGGAATCCCTGAGGCGCGCCTGAGGACCATCCGCAGGCCGAAGACCTGCCCGAAGGCGGCCGCCACTTCCTGGCGGACGCGTCCCATCGCCGGCGGAGGATCGAGCAGCTGTTCAAGCGAGACCACCGGATGGTCGACCAAGCCGCAGGCGATGATTCCCTCCCAGTAATCCATGTCGGGGGACACATTGAGCGCGAAGCCGTGCCGGCTGACCCCGGCGGAGTCGACCTTCACGCCGATGGCGGCGATTTTCGCCGGCTTGCGGCGCGCCGCCGGAGGGCAGCGCGGGCAGCGCGAGGCGACGTCTGGCTGGACCCACACGCCCGTTAGACCGGGTTGCACGCCGCTGGCCAGTCCGAGCCGAGCCAGCGCCACGATGAGAACCTGCTCGAGCTGCCGGAGGAAGCCGACGTAGTCCGCCTGCGGGAGCCGCCCCAAGTTCTCGAGCTTTCCCAGCGGCATCAACGGATAGGCGACGAGCTGGCCCGGTCCATGATAGGTGACGTCGCCGCCGCGGTCGACCCACAGGACTTCCACCTGCCGGGCGGCGCGGGTGGCCTCATCCCACAGCAAGTTTTCTTCATGTCCTCGTCGGCCGAAGGTGAAAGTGTGCGGGTGTTCGAGCAGGAGCAGGGTCGGAGGCTGTTCGCCGCGGGCGATCGGAGCGGCCAGGCTCTCCTGCATGGCCCACGCCTGGCGGTAGGGGGTCAATCCGAGATCGACGACACGGCACACGCGGCGTTCATCGGAGGGCATCGGGGGCGACCAGCGTACGAGGATTATAGCGGAGGGCATCGAGAGTAGAATGACCGCGTGACTTCCGTCGCCGAAATGGTGCGACTGCGGCGCAATCGCCGGCGTCGCGCGACCTCACGCGGGTGGGCAAGGACCGTCTTCCTGGCCGCGTGTGTGGCGGCCGTCCTGGCCGCCGGCGCCGGGATGGTGGCAGGCGCACAGATTCTGTTCGCGGCAGCGGCCGACCTGCCGGCGGCAGTCTCGCTGGAGAGCTTCTTCGGCCCGCGCGGGAGCGAGCGTTTCCGCCCGGCGCAGTTGTTCGATCGCACCGGCGACGTGCTCCTGGCGGAGGGAATCCATCCGCTCGCGCGCGATCGCCGGTGGCAGGCACTCGAACGACTCCCCCCAGCAGTGACGCAGGCGACGATCGCCGCGCTCGATCCCGCGTTCTGGTCGAACGCCGGCTCCGATGCTGCGGCGGCGCCCGGGGTCATCTTGCAGGCCGTCCTGGGAGGAGAGACGCCGAGCCGGACGCCGACGATCACCGAACGGCTGGCGCGGCTAACACTCGTGCAAGGGGAAGACTCGTCGTTGGCGGCCCTTCTGTTGGAAGCGGACATCGCCGCCTCCTATCCCAAGGCGCAAGTCCTGGAGTGGTTCCTGAACAGCGCCGATTACGGCAACCTGGCCTTCGGCATCGATGCCGCGGCACTCGTCTACCTGGGGAAGCCGGCGGAGGAGCTGACCCTCGGTGAGGCGGCGCTGCTGGCGGCGCTCCCGGCGCATCCAGAAGTGGATCCCTTCGTCGATACCGAGGCGGCGCGAGCGCTGCAGCAGGAAGTGTTGCGTGCCATGCGAAGCCAGGGATGGATCACGGCCGAGGAAGAGCGTGCCGCGCAGCGCGAGGCGAGTCACCTGCGCGCCGAGGAAGCTCGCCGGGCGATGCAGGGTCTGGGTTTCGTGCAGATCGTCTGGGAGGAGCTGCGCGCGCGTATCGGCCCCGGGGCGGCGGCCCAGGGAGGGGTGCGCGTCGTGACCACCCTCGACCTCGATCTGCAGCTTCAGGCGGATTGCCTGGCGCGCTCACACCTGGCGCGGATGGAGGGTGGGGATCCGTTCAGTGTCCTGCCCGCGGCGGACGGTTCGCCTTGCGCCGCGGCGTCGCTGCTTCCGCCGCTGCGCCCTGGGGACAGCGGTGTCGACCACCGCATCGAGAGCGCTGCCACCATCCTGCTCGATCCGGCGACCGGTGAAGTGCGCGCGCTGACGGGCCCGGCCGTGGAACCCCGTGCCGCCGGAAGTGCGCTCGCTCCCCTGGTCTACCTGAGCGCCTTCTCGCGCGGCTACACGCCGGCCACGATGATCATCGACGCCGGGGAAGGAGCGGCGGCGCGCGGCCCGATCCGCTTGCGGACGGCTTTGGCCGACGGCGACGTCAGCACCGCCGACCAGCTCCTCGACCTGCTCGGCCCGGGAGTCGTCGCCAGCACCCTCGGGCAAATGGGGCTCGGCCTCCCGGCCGAATCGCTCGGAGCCGAGGCGGGGGGTGCGCAGGTGCGGCTGGATGACCTGGCGGCCGCCTTCGGCCTCCTGGCCAACCGGGGGATCCAGGCCGGTGCGGCGGCCGCTCAAGGGGATGGAGTTGATGCCTCCACCATCCAGGCCGTCTTCGCCCCCGAGGGGGAGGAGCTCTACCGCATGGCGCCCGAGCGGCGCAGCGTCATCTCGGAGGGGCTGGCCTTTCTCCTCACCGACATTCTCTCCGATGAGGCGGCGCGCAACGAGGCCTATGGACCGGGCAGCGCTCTCGACATCGGCCGCCCGTCGGCGACGGTGACGGGATCGACCCCCTCGGACAACTGGGCCCTCGGCTACACCCCCCGACTCTTGGCGGGGGTATGGGTCGGCGCGCAGGCCGGCGAACCACTCGAGGGAGTGCATGCGCTCAACGGTGCGGTGCCGATCTGGCACGCGCTGATGCGCTACGCTTCGCGCGACCTGCCAGCGGAGACCTGGCCGATGCCCCCCGACGTCACCCAACTCGACGTGTGCGATCCGTCCGGCTATCTGCCGACAGCCTACTGCCCGCGGGTGGTGCGCGAGGTCTTCCTGCTCGGCACGGAACCGACGCACACCGACACGCTCTATCGCCCGTTCCGCATCAACCGAGAGACAGGACGCCTGGCCACCTACTTCACACCGCTCGACCAGATCGAGGAGGTCGTCTACTTCGTGCCTCCCCCGGAGGCCGAGGCCTGGGTGGAGGCGGCCGGTCTGGAGCCCCCGCCGGCTGAGTACGATCGGATCTCACTCCCGGCCGGGCCCGACGAGAGTGTCCATCTCTCGTCCCCGGCTTTCTTCGATGTCGTCGGCGGCGAAGTGGCAGTGACGGGAACGGCGGCCGGCGACGGATTCGCCAGCTACCGGCTGGATGTCGGCGAAGGTCTCGACCCCAGAGCGTGGCTGCAGATCGGCCACGGTCAGGAGGCGCCGGTACGCAACGGCCGGTTGGGGCGATGGGAAACCTCTGGATGGAGCGGCGCAGCTATCCTGCGCCTGACGGTGGTGCGAGAGGATGGAACGGTCGAGACGGCGGCCGTGCCGGTCACCGTCGACAACCGGGCGCCGACCGTCGAGATCGTGCTGCCGGGGGAAGGGGCCTCCTTTACGGCGCCGGCGGACAAGGAAGTCCCGATTCAGGTGGAGGCGTCGGACGACACGCTCCTGGAGCGGGTCGTGATCTTCGTCGACGACCGGGCGATGTTGACGCGCAGCGAGCCGCCCTGGTCGCTGCGCTGGCCGCTGGGAGCGGCCGGCGAGCACGTCATCCGGGCCCGGGCCTACGATGGCGCGGGCAACTGGACCGACTCGGAAGACATCACCATCAGCGTAGCGCGGTGAGGGGTTCGATCCGCGTAAAGAGTAGGGGCACGGCACACCGTGCCCCTACGTGCCGCTGGCGACCTGTGACGTAGGGGCGAAGCAGGCTTCGCCCCTACGTTTTCCTATCGGGCACCTAATAGATGATGATCGGCGTCCAGGTCGGCGTCGGTGTCTTCGTGGGCGTCAAAGTTGGTGTTGGCGTTGCGGGCACCGGGCAGACCCCGGGCTCGTGGCCAACCGGGTTGAAGTCGTAGCCCCAGCGACAAGTGCTGTCGATGAGGGCTAGCTCCTTGATCGGATAGTCCGAGCTCTCGATCAAAGGCGAACCGGCCTGCTCGAGGGTGAAATGGTCCTGGTAGTCCAGCCAGGACGGCTGCGGATCGGTGAAGGCCCAGCCCCCCCACAGGAACTCGCTGTCCCCGCCGATCAGGCCCGGCTTGAAGGCGATCTGGATTTGATTTGGCTTCCCGGGGGGGAGACGGATCCAGGCGGCGTCCGGGTCCGGGCCGACTCCCTGGTCGAAGACGAGCGTCTCATAGCTGTCCCCGCCGCCGGCGGGAGGGTCTGAGCGGACCGGCGTCTGCGCGCCGACATCGTTGTTCGTGTCCTGATAGACGCGCACCCCGTCGGTGGTCCAGTCGGTGCCGGGGGGCGCCGCGGCTACGATCATCCAATCGCCCCGGCCGTCAAGATCGAGGTCGATCTCGACTCCGTAGGAGGCGGGCTCGGCATCGAGCGGCGAGGTCGGCGAACCCTCCAGGAAGAGTGTGACGTACAGCCACAGACCGTTAGCGGCGATCTCGGCGCGGTTGAGGTCGAGGTAAGCCTTGTAGTCCATGGCCTGCGCGCTGAAGGGGCGCTCGAAGCGGCCGTCGTTGAAGTCGTCGGCAATGCTGCGGTGTTCGGAAGCGAGTACGGCCGAAGAGCGGTCGGTCATGAAGCGCTCAGCAGGTGGGGGCTCGCCCGGGAAAAGCGTGTGCACGACGGGCGCTGTCAGCGTCATCTCCGGTGTGACGACGGCCGGCGTCGCTGGCGAACCGGTGGCCGACGGCGGGGCGGTGGGGCTGGGCTCTAACGTCGGCGTCGGCGAGCCGCCGACGATGTTGGCCGCGTTGCAGGCGAGGACGCCAGCGGCCAGCAGGAGGATGGCGAGAGCCGGACGGGCGCGTTCCTTCATGGTGGATGCTCCTGGTGGGTCGAAGACCGGCTCCTGCTCCGCCGTCGTGCCGAGGGCGGAGGGCTCGGCCAATCCCGCGGCCTTCCTTCTTAAGCGGGCAGGAGGCGTGCGGGGTCCCCTTCGGGGTGCCCCCTTCGGGGTGCGAAGCGCGACGAAGCGCGACGAAGCGCGATCACCCCGCGGCCTTCCGCGTGGCCTCTATGGTAGGCGGCGGGGTCAGGGCGCGTGGACCTGCCAATCCGGCTGCTGGTCGCGCCCGGGGTCGTTGGTTAGATTGACCTGGTCGGCACCGGCGGCGGTCATCCGGTAGATCTCGGGATTCTGGTTGCGGGTCGAAGTAAAAGCGATGTACTCTCCGTTCACAGAGAAGGTAGGTTCCTTGTTCCCGGCTGTGGACGTCAGCTTTTTCCAGCCACGGGGATCGTCGATCGGGACGACGTAGATTTCGTTGCTGCCAGGTTGGGCCCAGGTGAAGGCCAGCAGGTTTCCCAGGGGCGACCAATCGAGGTCATCGGGGCCGATGAGCCGGTCACCGCGGTCGAAACGGGTCCCCCCGCCGCCGGCACCGCCGATGTAGATTCGGCCGGGGGCGCCCAGGATGCGGGCGATGACCGCCAATTGACCGCCGTCGGGCGACCAGGCGGCGTTGGACTCGGGCGCGAAATAGGGCGCGGTCATCGAGATCCGTTGCGCTTCGCCGGGGTCACAGGGATCCGGCACGGGCGGACACGCGATCGGCATGACGTAGATCAAACCCTCGTCCTCGCCGCGGGTGCTGGTGAAGGCGATGGATTGGCCATTCGGCGCCCAGCGGCCAAGCGTGTCATCCCCCATGCTGTGAGTCAGGTTCAGCTCGTTGGCGCCGTTGGCATCGATCACGAACAGGTCGAGTCCCAGGTTGTTGCCGAAGGAGTCGACGCCGCCCGGCTTGGTGTACAGGATGCGGTGCCCGTCGGGCGACCAGCGGGGATTTTCCTTGTTCTCGGGCCCGAACGTCAGCTGGACGGGATCGGTGCCGTCCGGGTCCATCGTCCACAGTTGTAGGAGGCGCCGGTCGGCGCGATCACTGACAAAGACAATGCGTCCCCCGCCGCCGAGCAGCTTGGCGGCCGTGGCAGTCGGCAACGGCTCGGCCGTCGGGGACGGTGCGGCGGTGCCGGTGGGGAGGAGAGGCGCGGGTTCGGGCGTCGAGGTAATTTCCACCACGGCGAGGGGCGTGTCTTCTTCGGAGGGACCGAGCGCTCCCAGGGCGAGCGCGCCGCCCCCGCCCAGGAGCAGCAGCCCGAGTAGCGCCGCCCCGCCCAGTGCCAGCAGCAGACCGCGATTGCCTCGCCGAGGCGGGGCGGCGGCCGCCACAGCGCCGGCGGCGCCGGCCGCCGCCGCGATCGCCGCGGGGCCTCGGATTGTTTCCATCGCCAGGTCGCCGCGCAAGGCGGCCATGAACGTGGCGATGTCGGGAAAGCGATCTTCCATGTCGACCGCCATCGCCCGCTCCAACGCGGCGTCGACAAACATCGGCACATCGGGGTTGATGGTGCTGGCCGGCTTCAGATGCTCTTTACCGAGCATCCGCTCGATGCTATCGGGCGGCGATTGGTGCGTCATCAGCGAATACAGCGTCGCCGCCAGGGCGTACTGATCGCTGCGGGCGTCGGTGCGGGCCCCGCCGTATTGCTCCGGTGGGGAGTAGCCGGGAGTGAGGCCGCGGGCGCCGGTGGTCGTCGCCGCCTGGCCGTGCTCGAAGATCTTGGCGATCCCGAAGTCGACCAGGAACAGCTTGCCGTCCGGTTCAACCTTGATGTTGGAGGGCTTGATGTCGCGGTGGATGATCGGCTGCGGACGGGAGTGCAGATAGGCCAGGGCGCTGCCCAAGTCCTTAGCCCAGCGCAGCACCTCGTCCACCGCTGGAGGCTTCTGCGCCGCCCGGGCATGCAAATCGATGCCCTCGACATAGTCCATCACCAGGTACTGCTGGTCCTGCAGGATGAAGTGGTCGGTGACGCGCGGGAGGTTAGGATGGCGCAGCTTGGCGAGGAGTTCGGCTTCCTTCTTGAACTGTCTCTCGGCCTCGGGGTTGGCGTTCAGATTCTCTTTGACCGCCACCCGCATGTTGAGGGTCTGATCGTAGGCCAGGTAGACCGCGCCCATTCCGCCCCGGCCGAGCTTGTCTTCAATGCGGTAGCGGGCGGCCAGGATCGACCCGGGTTGGAGAGGCATGGGCGCCATTGTATAGCGGAAGGGAAGAGATGGTCAATCAGACCTTGAGGCGCCGTCCGGGCCCAGGCGCAGGGGCGCGATACCCGGGCGCGCGCTGCGACGAGGAAGAGCGGATGCCGCCGGGACGGATGGGCAGCGAAGACCCGCGCCTGCCAGCCGTGCCGCTTGTCTCACAGGGTTTTGGAAACATCGACTATAATAATCTCGCGGCGGTGGGGCGGTGGGTTGCCGCCGCCTAGCAGGCCAGGCGATGACCCGACTATCCGACACGCCCGATCTCTCGCTCCTCGACCCCATCCTTTTCGACCGCGCCCCGGGGGGCAGGGCGCAGTTGCTTCCCACTCTTTTCGACGCCCAGCGCATCTACGGTTATGTCCCGGAGCCGGTGGCGGAGGCCATCGGTCGGGCCCTGCGCGTGCCGCTCGCCGATATCTACGGCGTGCTCGAGTTCTACACGATGTTCTACTCCCAACCGGCCGGTCGACGGATTGTCCGCGTCTGCACCAGCACGCTGTGCTCGCGCGTTGGCGGCGAGGCTGCCCTGGCCGCGGCCTCCCGCCGCTTGGGGCTTCGCCCGGGCGAGGTGTCGGCCGACGGCGAGTGGATGGTGGAGGAAGCGCCGTGCCTTGGCCTGTGCGACATGGCGCCGGCGGCTTTGGTGGGCGACGTCCCGGTCGGCGAGATCGACTCCGAGGATGGGGCGAATTGGGTTGCAGCGCCGCAGGCGGCGCCGTTGGGCCGGATCGGCGGAGACACGCGCTGGCTATCGGGGCGGTGCGGCCGGCAGGCGCCGGACGACATCGACGCCTACCTCGCCAGCGGGGGTTATGCCGCGCTGCGGCGCGCGCTGGAGGAACTTAGCCCGGCGGAGGTCGTCGCCGAGGTCAAGCGGGCCGGCCTCGTCGGCCGGGGCGGGGCGGCCTTCCCGACCGGGTCGAAATGGGAGATGACCGCGGCCGCACCGGCCGGGGATCGCTACGTTGTCTGCAACGCCGACGAGTCCGAGCCTGGGACCTTCAAGGACCGCATCCTGCTCGAGGGCGACCCGCTGTCGGTCTTGGAGGGGATGACGCTGGCCGGCTACGCCATCGGGGCGCAGCGCGGTTATCTCTACGTTCGCGGCGAGTATCCGCGGGCGCAGGCGATTCTTGGCCGAGCGATGGCCGCCGCCACCGAAGCCGGCTACCTCGGGCAAGATATCCTCGGCCGGGGTTTCACCTTCGAAATCGAGCTGCGTTCGGGAGCCGGCGCCTACATTTGTGGTGAGGAGACGGCGCTCTTCGAGTCGATCGAGGGCAAGCGCGGCTTCCCGCGGCTCAAGCCGCCCTACCCCACGACGTACGGTTTGTTCGGCGCGCCGACGGCGATCAACAACGTCGAGACGTTGGCGGCGGCGGCGTGGATCGTGGCCCACGGCGCCGAAGCCTATCGCTCCGTCGGGACGAAGGATTCGCCGGGCTCGAAGCTGTTCTGCATCTCGGGCGACGTCGCCGAGCCGGGTGTGGTGGAGGTCCCCTACGGGACGACCCTCGGCGCGCTGCTGGCGTTGGCCGGCGGCGTGCGCGGCGAGCTGCAGGCGGTATTGCTGGGAGGAGCGGCCGGCGCCTTCGGCGGGCCGGATCAGCTCGATCTGCCGATGAGCTTCGAAGGCTTGCGGCAGGCCGGCCTGTCGCTGGGCTCGGGCGTCGTCGCGGCGTTTAACCGCGAGCACGATCTGCGCGAGACCCTGCAGAGCCTGGCGCGCTTCTTTGCCCATGAGTCGTGCGGCAAGTGCTTCCCCTGCCAGCTCGGGACGCAGCGACAACTGGAGCTGGTCGACCGGATTGCGGCGGGCGTAGCGCGGCCCGAGGACATCCGCACGTTGGAAGACGTCGGTTTCACCATGACCAACGCCTCGCTGTGCGGCCTGGGGACGACCGCCAGCACGGCGATTCTCTCCGCCGCCCAACGTTGGCCGGAGTTGATGCTCGATGGACGAGCCGGGGCATGAACGGATCGGACGGCGGCGCGGTCGGCGCGCGCTGGCTGGAGTTCCGCGGGAAGTGGGAACCGGTCGAGGCCGAGGTGATCGAAGAGGCCCTGGTCACGATCTACGCCAATGGCCGGGAGCTGGCCACGATCATGTGCACCCCGCGCGACCAGCTGGCACTGGCGCTCGGCTTCCTGAAGAACGAGGGGCGGCTGGAGCGCCTCGACGAAGTCGCCCTGACGCATGTCAGCCGCGACGGATGCTGCGTCGACATCTGGCTGCGCCATCCGATCCAGCCGCCGGCGCGCACGATCATCACTTCGGGGTGCGGGGGAGGCGTAACCTTCGACGATCCGTCGCGGCCGCTGCCTCCGCTGACGGAGGATCTGCGGCTGTCGCCGGCGCAGCTGGTGGAACAGCTTAACCAGCTCCACTATCCCGGGAGCCTGCATGCTCGGACGCGGGGGGTGCACGCCGCCGGCGTGTCGGACGGGGAGCGGCTGCTGGCGCGGGTCGAGGACGTCGGCCGCCACAACACGATCGACAAGTTGACCGGCGAGTGTCTGCTGCGCGGCATCGAGACGCGCGGCCGGGCGCTGTTGGCGACCGGCCGGGTCTCGTCCGAGATGCTGCGCAAGGGGGCGCTGATGGGATGTCCGATCATCGCCTCGCGCAACTCGCCCACGTCGCTCTCGGTGGCGATGGCCGAAGCCTGGAACATCACGCTCGTCGGCTATGTCCGACGGGACTCGATGCGCGTCTACGCCCACCCGGAACGCCTCGGGGCGGCGACGGCCTGGCAGGCGCAGCTGGCCGCCGAGGGGAGGACAGTCGATCATGCCGGATGACCTGCACCTGACCATCGACGGGCAGACGCTGACCGTCCCGCCCGGGACGACGATCCTGCAGGCGGCGCGCACGGCGGGCATCGACATTCCCGTACTGTGCTACTTCGAGCACACCACCTCCAACGGCCTGTGCCGACTGTGCGTCGTGGAGACAGAGGGGGTGCGCGGCCAGCAGGCGGCGTGCGTCAGCGTGCCGCGCGAGGGGTCCGTCGTCCACACCCGGTCGGAAAACGTCGTGCGGGCGCGGCGGACGATTCTCGAGATGTTGGCCTCGACGGTCGATCTCTCGGAAGCGCCCGAGATCCGGCAGTTGATGGACGAGGTCGAGGCCCGGCCCGAGCGATTCGCCGGCGGAGAGACCCGCCAGCCGCCGCTGCTCGACGACAACCCGATGTATATCCGCGACTACGCCAAGTGCG
>CAYUWF010000006.1:0-24286 GCA_964448245.1 uncultured Anaerolineaceae bacterium
AGATGCCGTCGTTTCAAGATCGGCTGACCTCCGACGAGCGCTGGGACGCCGTGGCCTACCTGTGGCGCTTTTCCACCAACGACGAGAGCCTGGCCCTTGGCCGCTCGATTTTTCAAGCCAACTGCGTGGCCTGCCATGGGGAGGACGGAATCGGCAAAGTCCTGGGTGCGGCCGACTTCTCCGATCTGCGCGTGATGGCCAGCCGGGCCCCGAGAGATTTCTATCTCACGTTGACCCAGGGCCGGGGATCAATGCCGGCCTGGCAGGGTCGCCTGTCGCAGGACGAACGCTGGGCGGTCATCGACTACTTGAGGACGTTCACCTTCGACACCGGGATTCCCGGGGAGACAGAGCCCGAGGTTCTCGCCACGGACGAGGCGACAGAAACCGCCTGCGATCCGGCTCTGCTTGCCGAAACCAACCCCTTCGTTTGGGAGGATGACGCAGCCATTGCCTCGGGTCGCGAGATCTTCTCCCAGGCTTGCGCCGCATGCCATGGATCCGACGGCAGCGGGGCCATTCCCGCGGCGCCCGATTTCACGGCGCCGGCGTTCCAATCTACTCTTCGCCAGGATCCCGGCCGGACGCTGTGTATCACCACTTTCGGCCAGGGCAGTATGCCTGGATGGAAAGAGACGCTGTCCGAGGAGCAAATGTGGCAGGTACTGACCTTTCTGGGATCGCTGGCCCCGTAGGTCGCCGCGCAGGCCGACCCGGTTGGCGGAGAGAAGGAGGTGATTTCGCACACAACGAGCGTTTGGCTATCGTGTGGGCAATGATGCGTGGCGTAACTTGAGGAGAGTGCCGAATGTCAAGAAAGAACCTAGCCATCCTGACGTTGTTGCTGGCTGGCGCGGTGATTCTGGGGGCCTGCGCTGCTCAACCGGGCCCTGCTGGGCCGGCTGGACCGGCCGGACCGGCCGGACCTCAAGGCCAGGCGGCGGCTGCCGCCGACCTGACCTGCACCGAATGCCACAATGACACCACCCTGATCGTCTCCAAGGAAGCCCAGTTCCGTGAGAACTCCGTGCACGGGACGGGCGAGGCCTTCATTCGAGGCGAAGGCACCGCCTGTGCCGGCTGTCACGGCACGGAGGGGGCCAAGGCCCGTATCAACGCCGGCCTGCCTCCGCACGACCCGTCGGTTGTAGGCGTAGTGAATGTTTCGCCGTTCGACTGCCGTACATGCCACAACATCCACACGACGTACACAAAGGACGACTTCTCCCTGACGGGAGGTGAACAGCCGGTGGTGTTGGAAAGGACCGGTGGTACCTTCGACGGCGGCAAAGGCAATCTGTGCGCAAATTGCCACCAGGTCCGCAACGAAGCGCCCACTGTCGCTGGAGGAAACGTTGAGGTCACCTCCAGCCGGTTCGGCCCCCACTACGGCATACCAGCCCCGATGTTGCTCGGCGAAGGCGGACTGGGTATGACCGGCAGCCCAAGCCCCCACTACGCAGTGGTTGAGAATACCTGCGTGACCTGCCACATGGGTGAGGAACGCAACCATACCTACCTGCCCGACGTGGAGCGCTGCCAGGCCTGCCATGCTGATGCCGAAGACTTCGACATCAACGGCACCCAGACGGAAGTCGAGGCTATGCTTGAAGAGCTCCATACCATCTTCGTCGATGAGAAACTGCTGAATCCGGAGACCGATCTATGGGGGATTTACGACTCGGCGACTGGCCAATGGAGCAATCCCTCCGCAGATGCTCCCTTGACGGTCACCGAGGCGGTCGCCAACGCCATGTGGAACTACAAGTTCGTAGTCTATGATCTGAGCATGGGCGTCCACAACTCGGCCTACACCAAGGCGTTGCTCGAGTCGGCCTTGGAAGCTCTGAAGTAGCAGGTCCGGTTCAGGGCAAGAGACAGCAAACCGGGCGCCCTTCGACGGAGCCTGCCCCGGCCTTGACGGTCTGTAGAGACCGAGCAGGGGCGAGGGGCTCAGGGCGCCCGGTTGAGTCTCCCGGCGGCAGCGGCCCCGTACCGCCCACCGCCGTTGGGGTTGTGCTTAGCCTTCGGTGTTTGGAAGAATTCCTTCAGCAGCGGAGCCATGTTCTCCCAGGCGGAAGCCCGCGCCGCCGCGTGGTAACCGCCGTCCCGGCGCCGAGCACCTTGAGGAAAGTCCTCCGAGCCTCTTCACCTGGCGCCCAAATGCGAGGATCTGACGAAGGGGCTACACCCGCAGCGCCGTTCCGCACTGCCGGCAGAAGCGATCGGCGGCGGTGGCCTGGGTGCCGCAGATGTGGCAGAAAACGGGGGAAGCGTCGACCTGGTCCTCGCGTTCCGCCGGCGGCTTGGGGGTGCGATGGCGCGGCCGCGCCGGCCGTTCCTCGGAGCGCGATCGGAGGAAGTAGACCACTCCGCCGCCGATCAGACCCACGCCGGCGATGAGCAGTAGCCACGGAAGAACGACCCGCACATCCAGCGGCTTTCCCGAGGCCGGCGCCGGTGTCCCCAGGGCTCCGGGCGGTGCAGCCGCGTCGGCCGACAACTGCGAGGTGGCGTTGTCGTAGCGGAACGACACCTCGGGCTGATGGTCGGCCGTCAGCGCGCCCAGATCGACGAGGTGATAGGTCAAACCGAGCGAGTCCGTTGTCTGGCTGGAGGCGGCCGGGACCACCTGCATTCCCTGCGCCCCCAGAGGCTGCTGGACCTCGAAGGCGAAATCACGCGCTCCCAGGCCGCCGGGCCACACGAACGAGAACTGACGCAAGTCACCCGAGATGTCCAGCGGCAGGTAGAACTCGAGCTGGACCTCGCTCCCGGCCGCCTCGATCTCGATTACGTCCGCCTGCTCCCCCTCGGAGCGAGTGTAGGCGGCGTTGAGCAGCCCGCCGGTCGCGTCGCGGTAGGCGGCCGCGGTCAGGTCCGGTGCATCTGGCGGGACCAGCAGGCGGAGCTGGGTCGGGAGTCCGGTGGTGGTGGGCAGCGCGATCCGGTAGATCACGAGGACTTCACTGCGGTCGTACTCCGGCCACAGGGAGACCTTGATCGAATCGGCCTCGGTCGGGGTCTGCGCCGCGGCCTTTGATGGAATCCCGAGCAGCAGGACCGCGCCTAGAAGAAGGCAGGTTCCGATTGCGGAGTGTCGGGTGGAGAATGCCTCTGCGCTCATGGTCCAAATGCCGGACGGCGGAAGCCGCGGCTGGGCGTTTGCAGAAGGGCCGGGAGTCTACTCGGTCCGGGCGCGCCGGAAGTAGACGACCAGGACCACGACGACCGCCGCCGCCATCACCGCCAGCATGAGCAGCGTGGCAGTGCTCCCCATTGGGCCGGCAGGCGCCGGGACCGGCGTCGGCGAGGAAGCGGGCTCCAGCGTCAGGACGAAGGCGGCGACGTCGCCGATCTCCGCATCGCTCAGCGGTCCGCCATTGGCGCGGGCCCAGGCCGGCATCGTCGAACCTTCGATACCCTGGCGCACCACCTGCTGAATGTAGATCGGGGGATCGTTCACCGGCCAGGCCTTCGCCAACGCCAGGCCGAACCGCCCCTGCCCCTGGTCGCCGTGACACACCACGCAGTTGGACTGGTAGACGACGGCGCCGGCCGAGGGGTCGCCTTCGACCTGCGGCAGGGCCGTGATCGGCGGCGCCACGTACGTCGGCAGCGGCGTGATCGGCTGCGTGCCGCCGAAGGCGGCGAGGATGTAGGCGGCGATATCGCGAATGTCCTGATCGGCAAGCGGCCCGCCGTTGGCTTGGGCCCAGGCCGGCATGACCGAGCCCGGCACCCCGGCGGCGATGATCGCTTCGATGGCCGCGCCGGCATCGATTCCCGGGAAGGACTCCAGGCTGGCGCCGATGCGGCCCTGGCCGTCGACCCCGTGGCACACGGCGCAGTTCTCGACGAACAGCCCGCCCCCGCGCACCGGGTCGCCCGGGCCGGCCTGGGCGAACGCCACCTGCACCGCGCCCAGAAAGAAGAGGGCGGTTAAGGGCGGGACAAGGAGTCTTGCGCGCATGGACGCGGCGTAGGGGCGAAGCATGCTTCGCCCCTACCTGAAGGTCAACATGTACGCGATCAGGTCGGCCGCATCCTGCGGCGTCAGGCGGCCACCGAACGTCCCGGGCATGAGGTTGGGCTCAAACCCGGAGACGACGTAGGCATTCGTATCGACGATCGACTCGAGCAGGTACTGCTCGGGGGTCGTCGCCGCCCCGGCGTAGCCGGCCCCGGCGAGGCGCGCCGCCGCTCGGGCGCCGATGCCCAGCGTCGTGCTATCGCCGGCCCACGCCGGCCCGACCGTCGACAGGGTGTGGCAGGCGGCGCAGCCTAAGGGTCCTTCGGCGAGCGCCTTGCCGTTCGCTTCATCGCCCGCCGGCAAGGTTTGCGTGATATCCGTCCCGACGGCTTCGCCCGCCGGCAATTCGGGCGCCGCCGCAGCCTCGGCCAGGGCGCGGTCTTCCCAGTTCATGATGAAGGCTACCAGCGCGTCGACTTGGTCGTCGCGCAGCGGCCCGCCGAAGGGCTCGCCCCAGGTGGGCATCCGCTGCGGGTAGTTCGTCCCGGCGCTCGGCACCGGCCGTCCGGCCGAGATCGTGCCGCGCACGAAGTCCTCCACCGTTCCGCTGGAGCCGGCGGCCGCCAGGCGCGAGCCGTCGAACAAGGCGGCCGAGTTGAGCGCCGGCGCCAGCGGCGTGCCCTTCCCTTGCGGACCGTGGCACGAGCGGCAGCGGCTTTCGAACTCGAGGGCGCCGGTTTCGATGGCCCGCACATCATAGGCGCGCTCCGCCGTCTGCATCCGGTCGACCTCGTTGATCGTCACGAACAGCAGCGCCCCGATCAGGCCGAGCAGGGCCACCGTTCCCAGGACGATGGAGCCCTTCATTGGTCAGCCTCCATATTCGCTATCGCGATGGAGGTAGACCGACTGGCTGAACTCGTAGGGCGACCCGTCGGGGTTAGTCCACACCACGCGCAGAGTGACCTTCTTGAGATCGGTCTGCCAGTCCTCGATGATCATGATCGCTTCCGCATCCCTTTGCTCTGGGCCCACGGCCTTGATCAGTTCTTCATCGAACAGCTGGAGCAATTCTTGGAGCGCCGGCGTCGGGGCGGTTTCCCACTGGCTGGCGAGGTAGGTGCCGAACGCAAGCTGATCCCAGGGGGCCTCGCGCAACGGTCCAGGGTGAGTCTGCGGCGCCAGCGCCGCCACCGCTTCCTGGTCGGCCGAGCTGATCACCTTGTACCAGGGCGATCCCATGAAGGACAACACCGCCAGCGCCGCCACCGACGTCGCCGCCGCCGACAGGCCGATGCGGCGAGCCCCGTAGCGCCGGCTGGGGCCGACCTCGAAGTAGGGCAGCAGCAGGATCATGCCGATCAGGCCGGTGGGGATAACGAGCCCCCACAACACTTTATCGCCGATCTTGAGCAGCCCCTGCAGCCATAGGAAGTACCACGGCGAGGTGATGTGAAGCGGCGTGAGCAACGAGTCGGCGTGAGCTTCCAGAGGCGGGGCGTTGTAGATGAGGGCCGCCAGCAGGATCATCAGCCCGGTCAGCCCGGTGATGTAGTACAACTCGCGGGTGATGATCTTCGGCATGAAGTAGACGCGCTTCTCCATCGGGATCCGTTTGGCCGTGTCTTCCCCGACGGCCTCCGCCTCCGGCGGCAGGCTGTGGCCGTGGATGACGACCTTGTAGTAGTGGACGCTCAACGCGATCACGCCGACCGCCGGCAGCAGCACCACGTGCAGCAGGTAGAAGCGCAGCAGGCCGCCAGCGCCGAACTCGGGCGCCCCGCGAACGATCAGATTAAGGGTCGTCCCGACGATCTGCGGCGGGAACGCTTCGACCATCGAGGCGCCGATTGTCACCGCCCACAGGCTGAGCTGATCCCACGGCAGCAGGTAACCGGAGAAGGAGAGGATCAGTGTGACGCCAAGCAGAACGATCCCCGTCAACCAGGTGAATTGACGCGGCTTCTTGTAGGAGCCGGTGACAAAGGTGCGCAGCATGTGCAGCGCCACCACCGCCACCATCGCCTCGGCGCCGAGCTTGTGCAAGTCGCGCATCAGGTCGCCGAAGGGGACGTTGCTCAGGATGTTGAGCATGTCCCGGTAGGCGACCAGCGGCGACGGGGTGTAGAAGATCATCAAGTAGATGCCGGTGATGATCTCGAAGACGAAGAAGTAGGTCGAGAGCCAGCCCAGGCGGAAGGTCGGGTAAAAGCCGTCCATCAGCTGGTTGTAGTAGGTCGGCTTGATGTGGAACCAGAAACTCTCGGTGTGCGGCTTGAGGCGCGGGTTGGGCCGTCCGAACGGGTCGTCGCGCAAGAGCATGCGCAGGTCGGTCGAGTTCATCCCGGTGGTGATGCGGGTGACGACGTCTTCGACTTTGTTCTTGACAGCGGTCTTGACGCCCTTGGCTTTGACGTCGTCCAGGAAGGGGAGGTAGAGACGGAAGATGGCCATGCTGCCCCCCGGCTAGATGCCGCCGCCCCGTTTGGTGTTGGGCGCGCCGTTGATCTTCTTGCCGGTATCGATCCGCAGCGACACGACCTCCGGTGTGATCGGCACCGCGCTGCCTTCGCCGTTGCCCATCTGGGGCTCGGTCCGGGCGAGGACGTTCCCGTTGACGTCGACGGCTTCGATCACAAAAACATCCAGGTTACGGCGCGCCGGGCCGTCGATGCGCGCATCCGATTTGAGATACTTGGACGCGTGACAGGGGCACTCGTAGCGATCCTGAGTCTCGACCCACTTGTACAGGCAGCCCAGGTGGACACACACCATGTAGAGCGCCTTGACCCCGGGGGTCACCGGGTAGACCGGCGGTTGACGGGGATCTTCAATGGTCTCCGGCCCGATGTTGACCAGCCAGAAGCGGCCGTCCGGGTAGGCGACCGGCCCGCTGTCCGGAGGCGGGAGTTCGGCGACCGGCAGGGTGACGACCCCGCCGAACTCGCCTTCCTTGAAACGGGGCAGAGCAAACCAGATGGTGGCCCCTGTCCCCCCGGCGATGGCCACGGCCATCGAGATGCCCCATAGATAGTAAAGAAACTCCCGGCGCGAAAGGGGCAGGGAGCCACCTGCCCCAGCCGGGATCGGGGCTACCGCTTCCGTCATCGAGACATTCCTCCGGCGCGGGGGGAAGGCCCCCTCGGTCACCGAGCCTGGGGGCCGGCTATTGGTACCATAAGTCGCAATCGGAGTCAAACCAGCAGGGGTCGGTGAACGTTGCTCCCATCGTCATGACCCGCCTGCCGACCGACCACTGACCGCTGGCCGCTGACCACTTATAATTCGCTTCCATGGCGTCCGAGCTCTCTCCCCCAGTAGTCGTCACCTCCGACGACCAGTTGCGGCATCTGATTCCCGCCCTGCGCAGTGGCTCGCAGCTGGCCGTCGACACCGAGTCCAACAGTCTGCATGCCTATCGCGAACGGGTCTGCCTGATCCAGCTCTCGACGAGGGACGCCGACTACCTGGTGGACCCGATCGCTTTGGGCGATCTCTCCCCCCTGGCGCCTGTCCTCGCCGACCCGAGCATCGAGAAGATCTTCCATGCCGCCGAGTACGACCTGGCCTGCCTGCGGCGCGGCTACGATTTCCACGTCGCCACCCTCTTCGACACCCGCGTGGCAGCCCGGACTCTCGGCCGGACGCGCACCGGGCTCGGCGATCTGCTCGAGGAGGCCTTCGACGTCCATCTCGACAAGCGGCATCAGCGCGCCAACTGGGGCAAGCGCCCGCTGCCGCCGATGCTGCTGGACTATGCCCGCCTGGACACGCACTACCTGCTCCCGCTGCGCGACCGGCTGGCGGACGAACTGAGCCAGGCCGGGCGGACGGCGGAGGCCGGCGAGGAATGCGAGCGGATCGCTCTCGCCCCGGTTCCGCCGCCCGAGAACGGGGACCAGGCGTTCTGGAGGATCACCAACGCCCGCAAGCTCAGCGGACCGCAGGCGGCCGTTCTGCGCGAGCTGCACGCCCTGCGTGAGGACGAGGCGCGGCGGCGGGACTGCCCTCCCTTCAAGATCCTGAGTGACGCCGCCTTGTTGGCCGCGGCCCAGGCCATGCCCCGCACCCGCGCCGCCCTCGAGGCCGTGGCCGAAATCCCGCCGCGGGCGCGGCAGCGCTACGGCGAAGAATGGCTGGCGGCCGTGCGCCGCGGGACGGAAGCGGCGCCCCCGCCGCGGCCGTCGAACCGCAACGGCGACGAGGCCAGCCAGGCCCGCTTCCAACGGCTGCGCGAGTGGCGGCGCCAGGCGGCCGCCGCGCGCGGCATCGAGTCAGATTTGATACTGCCGCGCGATATGGCCTGGGGGATCGCCCGCGCCAACCCGTCCGATCTCGACTCGCTCCATCGCCTGATGCTCCCGCTCGAGACGCGCTTCGCCGCTCACGGCGCGGCGATCCTCGAAGCGCTGCACGACGGCCCGGCGGCCGCCGGGCTTCGTCCATGAGACTGCACTTCCACGGCGCCGCCCAGACCGTCACCGGCTCGCGCCACCTGCTGTCGGTCAATGGGCACCAGTTGCTGCTCGACTGCGGTCTCTTCCAGGGGCCCCGCAAAGAGACTACGGCGCGCAATCTCGAATTCGGTTTCGACGCGGCGGCGGTCGACGCTGTCGTGCTCTCGCACGCGCATCTCGACCACTGCGGCAACCTGCCCAACCTGGTGCGCCACGGCTTCGCCGGGCCGATCCACGCCACGCCGGCCACGACCCACATCACGGACCTGCTCCTGCGCGACGCCGCCCGCATCCAGGAATCGGACGCGGCCTACCTGAACAAGAAGCGCGCCCGCAACGGGGAACCGCCGGTCGTCCCCTTGTACACGGCGGCGGATGCCGCCGCCGTCGTCGAGCGCTTCGCCGGTCACCCCTATCGCGCCGCGTTCGAGCCGATACCCGGCGCCCGCGTCTCGCTCGTCGACGCCGGCCATATCCTGGGCTCGGCCGGGGTGGTGCTCGATCTGGAGGAGAAGGGGCGAAAGCTACGCCTGATGTTCTCTGGGGACATCGGCCCGCCGGGCATGCCGCTGCTGCGCGACCCGGTCCTCCCCGATGACGTGGACCTCCTGCTGATGGAGTGCACCTACGGCGATACCAACCACAGTTCGTCCGAGCACGCCTACAGCGACAGCCTCGATCTCTTCCGGCGGACGGCCGACCGCGGCGGCAAGGTGGTCATCCCGGCCTTCGCCGTCGGCCGCACCCAGGCGGTCGTCTACGCTCTGCACCAGATGATCGACCGGGGCGAGCTGCCGCGTCTGCCGGTGTTCGTCGACAGCCCGCTGGCGGCGAACGTGACGGACGTCTTCCGCGCTTTCCCCGACGACTTCGACGAGGAGACGCGCCAGTTCCTGCGTCACGATCCCCACGGCACGGCCTTCGGCTTCGACTTGCTGCGCTACACCCGCGACGTCGAAGAGAGCAAGGCGATCAACGACATGCGCGGCCCCTTGATCGTCATCGCCGGATCGGGGATGGCCGAGAACGGCCGGGTGCTGCACCACCTCAAACACACCATTGAAGATCCGCGCAACGCCGTCCTGCTGACCTCCTGGATGGCTCCTTACACCCTCGGCCGGCGCTTGCTGGAGAGGCAGCCATCGGTCCGTATCTATGGCGAGAGCTACGACGTGCGCGCCGAAGTGGTGGCCGTCTCGGGGCTGTCGGCGCATGCCGGCCGGGACGACCTGCTGACGTACGCCGGCGCCGTGCGCGGACGCGCCCGGCGCATCGTCCTGGTGCACGGTGAGGCCCAGCCGGCGGGGGCCCTCACCGACGGGCTGCGCCAATTGGGTTTCGACGACGTCCGCTATCCGGCGCGCGGCGATGTGCTCGAGCTCTAAGCTCGCGCGGCAATCGGTTTCGCCGCGCCCGGGGGCGCGACGATGACTCACGAAGATCTCTCGGCCTCTGTCCCCCCATCGGTGCTGGCGCGGGCCAGCGCCGCCGCCGAGGTTTACGATCCGAAGGCCCGCCTGTGGCCCGCCTTCAAGGCCATCTTGTGGCTGTACAAGACCATTTGTGTGCGGCAGGTGCGGGTCCAGGGGCGCGAGCGAATTGTCTCCGGTTCTCGCATCCTGGTCTCCAACCACGCCCGGGTCAGCGATTCCTTCCTGCTCCCCTTCATCTTCGGGCGGCTGCACGGGATGGCCCAGGTCGAAAGCTTCACATTGCCGGTCCTGGGTCCGCTGCTGGCCCGCGCCGGCCAGGTGCCGGTGATCCCGGGGCGAGGTCGAGAGGCGCTACAGCGGGCCGAGGACTTGCTTCGGCGAGGGGAGACGATCCTGATCTACCCTGAGGGCCGGTTGAGCCACGGTAGCGAAATGTTGCGCGGCAAGACGGGCGCCGCCCGCCTGGCGCTGAAGAGCGGCGCGCCGTTCCAACCCGTAGCCGTCCACGTGTTGGAGAAGCATACGCGGGTGATGCACGGACACTTCTACGGCCGGCCGACGGCCGGTGTCTGGCAGTTCGGGGGCACGGCCTACGTCGCCATCGGCGAGGCGTGGCGCCCATTCGTCCACCTCGACGGCGAGCCGAAGTTCCCCGAGGTCCGGCGCGCCACCGACGAGATCATGGAAAGGGTCCGGGCCTTGCTCGAGGAAGCGCGGCGCATGGCGGGGTGATGCGCATCCTCCTGTTGGCCCAATCCTATCCGCCGATGGTCAGCGGCATTTCGGTCGCCGTGAGGAATCTGGCCGAAGGTCTGGCGGCCCGCGGTCACGCCGTAATGATGTTGAGCGCCAGCGACCGGGGCGAGGCCTACCGCGAAATCCGCGCCGGCGTCCAGCTGGTGCGCCTGCCGTCGAGGCCGACTCCCGCCCGCCGCGGCCAGCGCTGGTCCTGGTGGTCCCGCGACGAGGTCGAAAAGCATCTCGATGAATTCCACCCGGACGTGCTTCATCTGCACGATCCCGTCCTGGGCGGGTTGCTGCTGCCGTCCGTCGCACACGAGCGCGGCATCCCGATCGTCCTCACGGCGCACGCGCTGCCGATGTACGCCGCATCCCTGGCCCCTGATATCCCCGGTTTGCGGCCGATCCTGGAGGCGGCGCTGTGGGCCTTCGCTGCGGACCTGATCTCGCAGTGCCAGGCGGTGGTCGCCCCGAGCCATTTCGCCGCACGTCACGTCGACGCCCACGGCGGACCGGGCGCCGTCGTCATCAGCAACGGCGTCGACCTGACATGCTTCCAACCAGAGCCCGTTTCGCCCGACGAACGCCTGCAGTTGGCTGAGCGCTACGGTTTCGACCCCTCCCGGCCGATCATCCTGCACGTCGGTCGGGTGGATCGGGAGAAGAACGTCGACGACGTCGTGCGCGCCGCCGCCATCGCCATAGCCTCGACCGGCGCCCAATTGCTTGTCGTCGGCGACGGCAACCGTCTGAAGGACATGGAGGAGTTGGCGCGCGAGTTGGGCATCGCCCGGCAGAGCCGCTTCATCGGATTCGTCGAGCCCGGCGGCGATCTGCCATCGATCTATCGGGCGAGCACGGTTTTCGTCATCGCCTCCGAGCGCGAGTCGGAAGGCATCGTCGTGCTGGAGGCCGCCGCCTGCGGCGTACCGATTGTGGCGGTGCGTGCCACGTCGATGCCCGAGCTGGTCGAGGAGCCCGGCTGCGGCTACTTGGTGCCGCCGGGCGACGTCCACGCCATGGCCGATCGCATCGTCGCCGTCCTGCGCGACCCGGCGGCCCGCGAGGCCTTCGGCCAGGCCGGCCTGGCGATGGCCCGCCAGCGCTCCCTGGACCGGTCGCTCGAGCGGCACGAGGAGCTGTACCAGTCCTTGCTCGAGCCTGCCAGGATCTGACCTCGGTCCGGATCTCAGACGCGCCGGCTTCGGTACCCGAAGCTGCCCCTACAGGGGTTCGCCGTCTCCCCTAGCGCTTCGCTTTCTCAACGGCAGCGCTCCGCAAGCCGGCGTTGTGTTGGACGAGCGAAGTCATCTCCTGCTGGAGGCCGTCGAGGCCCGGAATCAGATCGGAAACGGGCTCATGATCGGACGGACGAGGCGGGTCCCCCTGGATTCCCTCCAACAGTTCCAGCCGCTCGCGCGGCCCCGGGTGGCTGTCGTAAGGCTTACGTTAGTCGATTCCTGGCATCCGCGAGCTGGGCCTCGGTGTTCGGCCGGCTCTCCGGTAGGCGAGGGGAGGCCTGGGACACCCCTCCACGCTTGACACTCACCTTCTCCGGCCGCATGATTCCCTGTAGCGGTGGGGGATGCCTCTCCTCAGTCGGGGGACTGAGTTCGTTTACTTCGTCGGACCAGCCAGCAGCTCCGCCCGGCTCGGGCTGCAAGCCACTCGTCGCGCACAAGATCCCGCAGACGCACCTGGACCCTCTCCCTTTCTCGGGGGCTTTGCGCCCAGGCCGGCGCCCGCCGGAGCGGTGGGTCGGTCGGATCGGATTGGGCCCCGAACCGTAGAGCTCTTCTGGCAGCTGCTCCCATGCGACGCCTGAGCCGTCGCAAGCCCCGACCCCCATCCCGCGCGATCGCCCCGGCTTGCCTGCTCGCTGTCTTGTCCGCCGCCGGCCTCGCCCTCCCGACCTCGGCAACGTCCGGGACCCTCATCCTCACCAGTGACACCACCCTGACCGAGGACCACCAAGGCAACATCATCATCGACGCCGACGGGATCACGCTGGACTGCGCCGGCCATCGCATTTTGGGATCGGGCGAGCAAGCCGGGATCTTCGTCCAGTACCGAACCGGAGTCACCATCCGCGACTGCCAGGCCTCGGGTTTCCTGGACGGCTTTTTTATCGCTCATTCGTCCCAGGTGTGGCTTGAGGGAAACCAGTCCAGCGAGAACAATGCGGGGTTTCATGTGGCCCTGAGCGATCACGTCCGGGCGAGCGACAACACGGCCACCGCCAATCTGCAGAATGGATTCGTGCTGGAGGATTCGACCGACAGCGTGTTCTCCGAAAACAGGTCGATGAGCAACGGCCATAGGGGATTCGTCCTCTCGGATTCGGATGGGAATTCCCTCTCCGACAATGTCGCCGAGGACAACATGGGGTTTGGCTTCCACTTCGCCCTGTCCGACGACAACTCGCTGGAGGAAAATGTCTCCCGCCGCAATGAGACCGGTTTCGGCGTCGACGACTCGTCGGGGACCGTTCTGGAAGGCAACCACGCTTCGGACAACCGCAGCAACGGTTTCCTCCTGACCAGGGTGCGCCTCAGCCGGCTCAGCGGAAACACGGCGATGGGCAACGCCGGCGACGGCTTCCGCGTTGAACAATCCGTCGATGTCGAGTTCTACAACAACGTGGCTGAGGCAAATGGCCAGTACGAGGTCGGGGTTGAGGAATCGTCCAATGTCAATTTCAGCGAGACGGCCTCCGCCGGCGATGCGGCCGGGCCCGGCAGCCTCCGCCTCTACACCATTGAGCTCGTCAGCTTCCTGGGCCTGGCCTCCACCATCTGGCTGGGGCTTTACCTGGTTGGGCAGCCGCGGCGGAGGCCCGCCGCCTGGCTGACCGCCCTGACGCTGTGGTCCGTGGCGGGGGTCTTCCTCGAAGGCTTCATGGGCTTCAACCAGCCGGCCGTCGGCTTCGTGCAACAGATCCAGGAGCTGTTCGCTTTTTGGCCGGGCGTCAACGAGGTTATCTCCCGCCTCCTTGTCCTGGGATGGGTCAGCAAGTTCGCCGTCGTCTTCTGGTATCACGCCACCTGCCTGATGCGGCCGGGCGGGATGACCCGCCGTCGCAAGGCCCTGCTCGTCGTCGGTTACGGGTTGGCTTCGGCCGCGGCCGTGATTCAGATCCTCCGGCCGGAGTGGCTGGCCACGACCGGAGCGATGTATCCGATCTTTGCGGCGAGTCTGATGATCTTCACGACTCTGTGCCTGGTGAACCTGGTCGAGGCAGTTCGTGGCGCCCGCAGCGAAATCGAGCGGCGCCAGTTCGTTCTATTGGTGGCCGCCACGATCCTCGCCAGCCTCTCCGGGCTCGTCTTCGTGGTGGACGAGTGGTTCGGCCGGCCTTTCCCTCCCTCCACCCGCACCGCCCTGCTGTGGCTGGCCGTCGCCCTGCTCGGCTACGGCGTGGCCAACTACAGCGCCATCGTCGAGGGGCGGACGATCCGCCGGCAGTTCAACTACAGCCTAGTGGCCGTGGGACTGGTGACCTTCCTCTATATCGTTGTCTCCTACCTGTCCTCGGTGAGTTTCGGCGTCCGCACGGCGGTCTTCGCCTTCGTCATCCTGCTGGCCGTCGTTACCCATTCGCTGGTGGGCAATGCGCGCGCCCTTGGACCTCTGCGTCGCTTCCCCAGCAGCGTGGGCGAGAGGGACCGACTCGAAGAGCGGCTGAGCATTGCCCTCGACTACTTATGCACCACCATCCGGGCCAGCTACGGCTTTGTCCTTCTCGTCTCAGACCATAGCGTGCAGTTGGCGGCCAGCTATCACTGGGCTCGGTCGAAGGACATCGCGCTGCCTGCGGAGTCCCTGGCACCCGACGACATCCTGCCGCTCGAGCCGGGAACCTTCCCCTCACCTCTCGAGGGGGCGGCTCTTCTGGCGCCGCTTTACGTCGACGCAGAACACGTCGGGGCCGTCCTGCTCGGTCATCCGGTCAACGGAACACGATTTGCTCCGGATGAGGTCGATCTGACCGGCTATGCCACCGACCGGATGGTGGGAATCATTCGGGCGAAACGGCTGGAAGATGAGGCCCTCCTACGAATCGGGCAGGTTCCCCAAGTTGTCAGCCCCTTGTCCGGCCTGACAGAGGGCGAGCCATCGATCGCGACGGTGGAGAACGCCTTGCGCCGCATGCACGACCTGCCTTACCTGGGCACCTGTCCCCTTTTCCAAATGCGTGCCGTGAAGGCGCGTGTTCCCGTCGGTTCGGCGACCACCGTCGATCGGGGGCGAGCGGTCCACCATGTGCTGGTGGAGGCGATCGAGAAGCTCCGGCCGGAAGGCCAGCGGCCCACCCTCCCTTCGCCAAGAGAGTGGCACCACTACATGATCCTGCACGAAGCCTATATCAACGACCGTCCGAACCGCGATGTCATGGCCGATCTGTACATCTCCGAAGGCACCTTCAACCGCCGCCGACGCGAGGCGGTCGAGGCTGTGACGCGTTTCCTGCGAGAGCAGGAGCAAGGCGAGGGGAGGGGCGCGGCGGCAGAGTAACCTCCGACGCCCCGCTACCTCCCCGCCAGATAGGCATCTCCGCCTGATTGCGGATCGGCTGGGCGGCTGAACCTCGCAGAACGCCCACCTCCTCCCCTATCCATTCGCTCTTCCCGTCACAAGCCGGAGCTTCTTCGCCAGCGTTCGTGACCCGGTGCGCGGCCAACTTGGCCGGATTGGCGGATTCTGGCGGTTGGTTGCCTTCCAGTTGCGGTTGCTGAGCGCGACCATGTCGCGGACCGTGTCGGCGCCCGGCCGACCGGCGCTCGCGCTCAAAGGGGTTCACGATGAAGAGACTCACTGCCGTACTCACTATAGTCGCCATCTCGCTAACACTGTCAGCTTTTGCCCCGATTGGGGAGACCGCCGCCGCAGTCTCGTCCCCCTTCGTCGGGGCTTGGCGGGCGATCGACTGGGGGGACGAGAGTGACATCCGAGTGGCGATTAGCGGCCGACCCGCTGGCCCGTTCCGGATCACTTGGACAGAGAGCTACTTCGGCGGCTGCGACGGCGAGGCCGGAATCGTGCGCGGGACCGGGTCGCTTAATCCGTCCGACCCCAACGTCCTTGAGGCGGACTTGCACTTCAAGTGCTTCACCACAGGGCGCGAATCGGACTTCCATGTGACGTGGGTCTTCCACCCGGACTTGAACGTCCTCTCCAGTCAGCATGAGTATGGGGTCGTCACAATCTGGACCCGTCCAGGCAAACCCCTCGTCCTGCCGCTTTTCCCGCGCATCGTCGCCTCGGCGGCCGGTGACTGGTTCTGGACCTCGGACTTCTTCCCCAACGCGGACTTAGCGATCTCCATCTTCGAGGCGCCGGGCGGAACCTTGCTCTGGCAAGGCACGAAGACCGTCGATGAGTCCGGCTTTGTGAACGTCGATCCGCAGGACCACTCGCAGGACCTTTTGCCCGGTCATTACCTGGTCATCAGCGACGGGTTTGGCCAGAAGGCGCTTGTGCTCGAGACCATCACGATCGACGTCTTCGATCTCGAGCAGGATCTCATGGCGGGCACCGCACCTCCGGAGAGATTCGTTCTCGTCATTGCGGCCGACTCGCCCGATGCGGCCGACCAGACAGCTATCGAGACAACTTCCGATTCAGGGGGCGCGTGGTCCGCCGACTTCGGCGTCAACATCACTGAGGAGTGGCGAAGCTGGTCGTTCGCCCAGATCTTCGACGAGGACGGCGACGCCAATGAGGCCGGCCCGCCGCCAGCGCCGCCAGCGATGGGTCTGCGGGTGAACTACGGCCACGACTGGATCGAGAGCTTCTACGAGGCCGACCACATTGTCACCATCGTCGTCACGGAAAGCGACGGGGTCACCGAGAAGGCGTCGGCCCAGGTGATGACGGCGCCGAGAGACGAGTGGGGCGGTGAGCCCGGGTTCCAGACCGGGCCGGACGACTGGGTCGGTGGCCAGCCTAACATCGAGCCGGGCGACTGGGTCTACGCCGAGGTCAGCAACGGAGTGGCCGCCCAAGTGCAGATCGGCGATATCCGCGGGGAGATCGACCTCGAGGCCGATTCGATCCAGGGCACGATCCTCGCCCCATGGTTCCCGAATGACCAGGATGTGAATGTCGAGTGCCACCCCTGGGGGTCGCCCGAGCCGGTCGATATGAAGTTCGACACGGTTCTCCCCGATGGCGGCGACACATACGCCTGCGCTTGGGACCCGTCCACGGAGTGGGACATCCAGCCCGGGCAGGACGTCGGCGTAGCGTACTCCGGACCGGACGGTCACTGGGTGGCAAATACGTTCTCTATCACCATGCCGCCTAGGACGGTAAAGGTAGGCAATTTCCACATAGAGTGGAGCCCAGCCAATCCCGAAGAAGTGACTTACCTGAGCTGGAACGGATCGGGCACCCTTGTGAACACCTGGACCCATCCTGGCTGTCCAGACGACCTGGAGTTCTTCGGCAACAGCTGGGTTTCAGAGAACGAAGGCACGCAATCCTTCTTCTTTGGATCGCTGGTTGGCTGGGGCACAACCGGTACATGGACAAGTCAAATCAGCACCGAGGTTAGTATCGACTCCATATCTTCCGGTTGTCCTGGTTCGGCGGACATTCCGACCAACACCCAATATCAGTTCTACGCCGACGGGCTGAGGGCAAACTTGATGAAGGTCCAGCGGACGTTCGACTTCGGACCCGACCCCTCCTATGCCCATGATGTGCGACCGCTCATCCCAAGGCTCTATCCGGCGAATGGATTCACACAGGTACTGCACCCTGATGCCTCCGGTGAAGCGCTGGCGACTGGGATCACCGCGGGTTGCGGCTTTGGCTGCATGGTCGCAGATTGGGACGGAACCTGGTTTGCCATCCACAACCCCA
Organism: uncultured Anaerolineaceae bacterium; assembly: GCA_964448245.1. Classification (GTDB taxonomy): domain Bacteria; phylum Chloroflexota; class Anaerolineae; order Anaerolineales; family E44-bin32; genus DATEVL01. Next base: position 17,472 of record CAYUWF010000006.1, read on the forward strand.
CCACAGGTTTGGGGATGATCGTGCAACACGTACCCTCGACATACTCTGTTGCCTTGTGGGTTGACGAAGATGGTGGATCCTTCAGCAATGCTTCCTCTGTCCTTTTGCTCCAACCTCCAGGCGGTTTTACCGGTTTGGTTGCAGAAACCGAATACTTATGCTTCTACGATAGCAGCCTCTGGACGCCGGGCCTTACCCTGCCGCCGGGATGCCAGCCGTAACCGACTGCCAGCAAAGAGGAATGTCGGCAGATCTCGGATGCCAAGAGATGATGCCGTTCCAGGGGGGAGGATTTGGGGAGTAGGTTTCAATACGCCTGGACGTTCAGGGAGCAAGGGTAACTGAGTAATTGCCCAAGACAGCGCTTGCAGGTGGGGAGGGATACCTCCCCACCTGGCAACTAGCGATGCAGCCAGGAGTATTGCGAAGACAACAGCGGAAGCTACCTGGTCTAGTTCGACTGACGACGACTGCCGTCTTGGAGAGCCCTTGCAGGGCGGGAGGCCGGGCCCTCCCGCTCTCTGCCATTCTAAACCGCGAGAGAACCACGTCGGGTCTCGAACAGGGGATCATGGATCGCAGAGTCTCCGCAACCGAGAATACCTTCCCCGTCGCCGACGTGCCACCGGCGACGACGCCGCTCCAAGAGACTCCCTCCCAGGAGGCCGTCAAGCGCCTCCTCGCCTCCGAGCGCCTGACCAAAGGGAAGGCCTACCGCCCCCTCGAAGCCTGCTCTCGCCGCACATCCGGCCTCGTCGCCCAGGTCGACCACCACCCGCTCATCGCCGCGCTGCGCCTCGCCTACGCTGATCACCGCCCGATCTCCCTCTCCCCAGACATGATCTGGCTCTTGATCTGCCAGGGCGTCGCGCACCACATCAACGCCAACCCCGAGGAGCTTCGCCACCACTTCGTCCAGCACCCCGGGCGGTTCACCCTTGAGGTGAAACGCGACGAGGTCACCAGATTCAAGAAGGGATCACCCGACAACCCATGGCCCGAGGTCTTCGGCGACTTCTCACGGCAGATCCGGGATCACATCGGTCCCGCTCACGACCTCTTCATTCCCTCGTTCTCCACAACCGGGCCGACCGAGCGGGCCGCGTCCGAGATCGCCCTGCTCGACTCGATGCGGGCGTATTTCCACTATCTCCACACGACGGTGAACAGTGGGATTCCCGCCATCACGCTCGAGGGCACGCTGGCTGACTGGCAGGCGATCGTCGAACGGCTGGAGGGGTTCGCCCCACTTGGCCTGGAGTGGTGGCTCGCTCCCTTGCGACCGATTCTTCAGCAGTTCCCCTCGGCCGCCGCGGGCAACGTGGATCTCGCGTTCTGGAAGTCGATGCACCGCATCTACCACTCGGACGAGGCCTCCAATGCGGATTCTGGGGTGGGATGGATCGGGGTCTTCTTCCCCTACCTGACGGATGGTCAGGGTTTCCCCACGGAAAAGAATCCCTGGCTTTCCAGCGAGCGAGACCTGGACGAAATGCTGAGCCCCGAGCAAGCGAACCGCCCCTCCCAACCACGCCGAGATCTCGATCCGGGCTTTTTGGACGAGGGTCTGCTGCCAAGCGGCCTGGCGAAGGCCCCCTTCACATGGGACGAGCGTGACGCACACGGGCGCCTCGTCCATCGCTGGGACATGGAGCTGCTGGCGGGCTTCGTCGCCGTCAGCCAGGATCACGAAACGCTCCGGCTGCGACCCGAGATCGGTTGGGCCGTGCGGGAACGGCCCGCGCAGGAGCAATGAACTCGCCCGCGCAGCCGCCCACCTCCGGCTCCCCCGGCCATGACGTCGGGCTCCGTCGGCCCAGCCGCGGTTGGTATAATCCGAAGCGCCCCGGAGAGGTGCCAGAGTGGTTGAATGGGGCGGTCTCGAAAACCGTTGTGGTCCGTATGGGCCACCGTGGGTTCGAATCCCACCCTCTCCGCCAGTTGGTATTCGGCTCGCACTCTGCGGGCGCTCGCCAGCCGCTTCGCAGCGAAGCATCGAATCGTTTCGAATTCAGCCTGAAGTTCGACCTCGCCTTGGCCCGTCACTAGGCCAGGCTCACACGACCGGCTAACCTGGTTCCTGCATCGCGAAGGCAGCCTTCGTCCCCGGTAGCAAACAGTAAATCAGGATCACGCCGTTGACGACGAACGACGGGAGCATCGCCTGGAAGGTCGACTGGGCGACGACCGCCAGGCCGGACAGCATCAGGTTGAGCGAGGCCAGCACGGTGACGAAGAGCCAGCCCTGAACGTTGACCGCCCACAATTTGCGGAAGACCCACAGGTAGATCAACGCCAGGAGCCCCCACAGCAGCGCCGCAACGAAGTCGAAACCGTAGAACCTGACCGTGCCGAGAACCGTTTCGATGGAAATCGGCAGGACATGCAGGTACTGCAGCGCGTGCCAGATCGCCGGCAACGCGCCGAAAATGGCCAGCAGCGCCAGGACCGACACGCCGAATGGTCGTTTCCTCATCGTCATCGCAGGACTCCTCTAGCATCCCTTCCCGGATGCGACGGGGCGGCCTAACCCGGGCGCGGCGCCCCTGCCGCAACTAGGCCGTGGGGCGCCGGCAGCTGCCCCAGCTCGTCGAGGGCGCGCTCCAGTACGTCGAACCCCTTCTCCCAGAAGGTCCGCGCCCGGACGTCGATCCCCGCCTTCTCCTGGATGCCCATCGGGCTATCGGAGCCACCGGCGCGCAGGATCTCCAGATAGCGCGGGATGAAGGCCCGGCCCTCGTCGCGATACTGCTGGTAGAGCGAAAGCACCAGCAACTGCCCGAAGGCATAGGCGTAAACGTAGAAGGGCGTGTGGTAGATGTGAGGGATCGCCAGCCACTCGGCGCGGAAATCGTCGCTCAGTTCGATCGAATCGCCGAATTGCTCATGGAGAGTTTCCAGGTAGAAGTCGGACAGCGCCTCGACCTGCGCTCCGGCCACCACCTTGGCGTGCGCCTCCTTCTCGAAGACGGCGAAGTAGGCCTGGCGCATGATCGTGGCGTAGTTGTCGTCCATCTGGCGGAAGAGCAGCGCCTGCCGCACCTCCGGCTCTGGATCCTGGGCCAGCAGCCGATCGATGAGGAGCATCTCGCTGAAGGTGGAGGCCGTCTCCGCCAGGGGCAAGGTGGCATCCTGGGTCAGCGCCGTATGCCCGGCGGCCAACGTCGAGTGGATGGCGTGGCCGAGTTCGTGCGCTAACGTCGCCACGTCGCGCGGTTGTCCATGATAACTCTGCAGCACCCACGGCGTCAGGCCCGGCTCGATCGTGGCGCAGAAGGCGCCGCTGCGTTTGCCGGGGCGGACCTCGCCGTCGTAGTGATGCTCGTCGAGCACCTGTCGGGCGAAACGTGCTAGCTGCGGCTCGAACGCTTCGAAGGCGCCCAGCACCTCATGCACCGCCTCGTCGAGCGGATAGGTGCGACGGACCTCCCCCACGGGGGCGTACAGGTCGTAGCGCCGCAGACGATCCACGCCCAGCCAGCGGGCCTTGAGCCGAAAGAAGCGCTGGAAGATGGGCGCCTTCTCCCGGCAGACGTCGAGCAGCATGTCGACGACATCGTACGGCAGGTCGTTGGCCAGATTGCGCACGGCGATGGGCGAAGAGAAGCGGCGCAATTCGACGTTCTCGTTGCGCCAGTCGCGCACGAGGGACTGGTAGAGCTGGCCCAGCACCTTTTCTTCGCCGGCATAGACCCGCAGGAGCTCCTGGTAGGAGGCGGCCCGTACTTCCGGCCGGGGGTCGGTGCGGTAGGCTTCCAATTCGCCGCGCGTCAGCTGGCGCGTTGGGCCGTCGACTTCGATCTGGAAGCTGTAGCGGTTGGTCAGCGTCTCGTACAGCCCGACGAGCGCCCTCTTCCCGGTGACGTCCTTGAGGTTGATGACGCGCTCTTCCGGTTCGCTCAGTGTGTAGGGCGCCTCGCGCCGCAGGTTGACCAACCACTGGCGGTAGTCGCCGGCGCCGGCCAGGAGCGCCACGGCGCGCGCCTCGGACAGCCCCTTCCACCACAGGGTGAAGAACAACGTCCGGTTGCCGATCTCCGCGGCGATCTGATCGGCGCGGCCGCGCATCGTCTGGGCGACGGGATCCTGCGTATCTTCGGCGAAGCGCAGGTGGGCGAAGCCCAGGTAGCGGCTCACCTGGCGCTGCAGGCCTTCGTAGACCTGCAGGATCTCGAACAACGCCTGCGGGGTCAGGTCATCGGTCAGGCGCGGTCGCGCGGCCTCGAAGGCACGCAGGGACTCCTCGATGGCGGCTCCGGCCTGCGCGTACGGTTCCGACTCCAGATCGGGGAACAGGTCGCCGAGGTCCCAGCGCTCGAGGGCATAACCGGTTTTCGCCATGGCGCCTCACACGTTGAACTTGATGTGGACAACGTCGCCGTCGGCCACGAGGTATTCCTTGCCTTCCTGGCGCAGGCGGCCGCGGGCCCGGGCCTGGGCCAGCCCGCCCAGCGCCAGCAGCTCCTCCACCGGGATGACCTCGGCGCGGATGAAACCGCGCGCCAGGTCGGAATGGATCGTGTCGGCGGCCTCCAGTGCGGTGGCGCTGCGCGGCAGCGTCCAGGCGCGCACCTCGTCCTCCCCGATGGTGAAGAACGACTGCAGCCCGAGCAGGTCGTACGACGCCTGCAGCACGCGTTCCCGGCCGGCGGCGCGGATGCCGTACTCGTCCAGGTAGGCGCGCCGTTCGTCCTCCGGCAGCTGGGCGATCTCCATCTCGAGCCGCCCCTGTAGCCCAAGCGCCGAGACGCCCGGTCCCAGCGTGCCCAGCTCGGGAACTGCCCGGTCCTCGGCCAGGTTGACGACGACCAGCATCGGGATGCGCGTCAACAATCCGAACCCCGAGAGCAGCCGATGCTCTTCGGCTGAAAAGGCGTGGGCGCGCAGGGGCTGTTGCTGATCCAGGATCGCCTGCAGACGTTCGAACAGGGCCTGCTCACGTTCCACCAGCGCCCGGTCGCGGATCACCTTCTGGCGCTCCTCGACCAGCCGCGCCTGCCGGCGTTCGACGGTCAGCAGGTCGTTCAGGAGAAACTCGGCCTCCATCGCCGCCAAGTCGCGCGCCGGATCGATCGATTCCAGCGGATGCGGCACGCCGGGATCGTCGAAGGCGCGCACGACGTGGACGAATCCGTCCATCTGGCTGAGTTGATTGAGCAACGTGCCGGGCAGTCCTTCCCGGCCGGCCTTGGCCTGCAGCCCGCCGATGTCGGCGTAGGTCACCTTGGCGGCGGTCGTCTTGCGCGGGTGGAACATCTCGGTCAGGGGAGCCAGGCGCGCATCGGGGACATCGGCGACGGCCGTGTGGGTCTCGGATCGGCCGGGGGCGGCCGGAACGCCGGTCGGCAGGTTCTGCCCGGTGAGGGCATTGAAGACGGTGGTCTTGCCGGCGGACGGGAGACCGAGGATTGCGAGTTTCATCAGGAGGAGACCGTGCTAGCCGGGGCCCAGAGGCAGGGCCGTTCGCTCCGGGCTGCTTCCCTGTTGCCCGCCGGACAGTGCGGGTCCTGTCGGTTCTTGACCGCGGTTCAGGCGGTGGCTATACTCGGAGTCACGGCCGAAGTGGCGGAACTGGCATACGCGCGCGACTCAAAATCGCGTTCCTTCGGGATTGTGGGTTCGAGTCCCACCTTCGGCACCAACCGATTATAACGGTCGGCCCAGGCTCTCGAACAAACCCGGATTCCCCAGGAAACCGGGTTTGTTGCATCCTGGTGGCTATGGCACAATCCCATTGATGTCCTCCCGTCTGGCGCGATTCCTGATCGGCCTTGCCCTTGGCTTGGCCCTCGGCCTGGGCTACGCGTGGCGGATTCAGCCGGTGGCGTACTACGACACGGCGCCCGACAGCCTGCGCCAGGACTACCGCGCCGACTATGTCCTGATGGTCGCCCAGAGCTACCAGAGCGAAGATGACCTGCGCCTGGCTCTGCTGCGCCTGGCGGCGCTCGGCCCGCAGCCTCCGGCGCAAATCGTCGAGGAGGCCATCGTCTTCGCCGAGGCCAACGGCTTCGCGCAGGAGGACCGGCAGGCCCTGCGTCAGCTGGCCGACGACCTGCTGTCGCTCCCCTCCGCGCCGGAAATCGGGAGCCCATGAATCGCGCCGGCGCCGCGCCGCTCGTGCTCGGCCTCGTCCTTGGCATCGCCGCCGGCCTGCTCTACGGGTGGGTCGTCCAACCCCTGCGGCTGACGCAGGCCGCGCCGGCCTCGCTCCGCTCCGACTTTCAGGACGAGTACGCAGCGCTGATCGCTTCGGCTTACGCCGCCACGGGCGACCTGCCTCGCAGCCGCGCCAGACTGGCGCTGCTCCCGGAGGCCGCCGAAGGAGACCACATCGCCGCCCTGGCGCAGGCCTGGCTGGCGACCGGCCGCCCCGAGACGGAGGCGCGGGCACTGGCCGCCCTCGCCGCCGAGCTCGCCGATCGCCTGCCGACGCCTTCGGCCGCCGTCTCGTCTATCAGCGCGCCCACAACGCCGCAGGCGGCCGCCACGGCCTCGCGCACCTCGCGGCCGCGGCCTACGCCTCTGCCGACGTTCACCCCCGGGGCGCCTTTCCGCCTGAGCGAACGCCAACTGATCTGCGACGACCCGGCGCCCCTGCCGCGCCTGCAGGTCATCGTGCTCGACGCCGCCGGCGAAGGGGTACCGAACATCCTGGTGCGGGTAATTTGGGACTCCGGGCAGGACCAGTTCTTCACCGGGCTGAAGCCCGAACTCGGTATCGGCTTCGGGGACTTCACCCTCGAGCCGGAGACCGAGTACACCGTGCAGCTGGCCGAGTCCGACGCGATCGCCACCGGCCTGGTGGCGGAGGC
>CAYUWF010000006.1:24386-31413 GCA_964448245.1 uncultured Anaerolineaceae bacterium
TCCATCGTGATCTGACCGCGCAGGAAGGCCCCTTCTTCGGTGGAGAAGGACTCCGTCACGACGTCGCCCCACACCCGTCCGGTGCGCGTGATCTCGACGCGCTGGGCGGTGATGTCGCCCCGCACCGATCCGCCGACGACGACGGTCGTCGCCCGCAGCGTGCGGCAGACGAGGCGCCCCTGTTCCCCGACGACCACCAGTCCAAGCAAGGCGATGTCCCCCTCGAAAGCGCCCTCGATCCGCACGCCCCCCTGCCCGCCGAGCTCGCCCTTCCAGCTCAGGCCGGCGCCGAAAACCGAGTCGACCCGCTCGGAAGCTGCACCGCTCCGCTCTTCCGCGCCATCCTTTCTGCGAAACATCCAGCCTCCTGTGCCGGCGGCTAAGCTCGGCCTTCGGCCGCCAGGAGTTCCCGCCTGGCCGGGATTCCGGCGACGCCGTGCGCCTCCCGCGCGGCGTTGGCGATGGCCTGCGCCACCGCCTCCGCCGCGAACGCACCAACGACGCTGACGTCGGCCCGCTGCCGACCGGTCGAAAGGGCAAACAATGTATCGCCGTCGAGCATCGTATGAGCCGGGCGGATCGCCCGCGCCACCCCGTCCTGGCCCATCTCGGCCACCTTGTTGGCCCCTTCCTTGGTTAGGCGGGCGTTGGTCGCCACGACGCCGATGACGGTGTTGCCTGGCGCGGCGAACCGCAGAACCGTCCGGCCAGCCGCCCCTCCCATCATCCTCAGGCTCTGGGCCAACCGAGCTCGGCCGCCCAGGCGTAGTGGTCCCAACCGAACCGGCCGCAACCCGGCCAGGATCTCGCCCGTCTCCGGGTCGATGACGTCGCCCAGCGAATTGACGGCGACGATAGCGCCGACGACGACTCCACCGCCCGCCTCGACGCTGGCCGTCCCGATCCCGGCCTTCATGGCCCCGGCCATCCCGAACAGCTTGCCGACCGTCGCCCCCATGCCGGCGCCGGCGTTGCCTTGCGCCGGCGGTTCCGTTGAAGCCCGCTGGCACGCGGCGTAGCCCATCCCCGCATCGGGGCGGACATCCGCTCGACCGAGGCCCAGGTCGAAGAGAATGGCGGCCGGGACGATGGGCACCCGCGCCGTCCGCAGGTTGAATCCGACGCGACGCTCCTCCAGGAAGCGGACCACCCCGGTGGCCGCCTCCAGCCCGAAGGCCGATCCTCCCGCCAGCAACACCGCGTGGACCTTCTGCACCAGATGCATCGGGCGCAGCAGATCAGTCTCGCGCGTGCCCGGCGCCCCGCCGCGCTGATCGACGCCGCCGACGGCGCCCTTCTCGCACAAGATGACGGTGCACCCGGTGAGCGCCGACGGGTCGTCGGCGTGGCCGACGCGGATGCCGGGGACGTCGGTGATGGCGTTGCGGCGGCTCATCTCTCAGCGAATCCCGCTGTCGTAGTGAAGATCGAGTGTCACCCAGGCTCCGGATGGCACCTCGAACGGGACGGGCGAAGCGAAGGGAAGGCCGGCCTCCCCCGGGCTGAGCGGCGTGAGGACATAGGCGCCCGGCGCCAGCCGAATCCGATAGGCTCCATCGGCCTCGGATCGCGCCCGGGCGACGACCCGCCCGCCTGTGTCGAGCACCTCCAGGTCGGCCTCCAGCGGTCGATCGGGGCAGTCGACGCCCTCCTGGACGACCGGGCACATCGGTCCGACCCACACGCGGCCCTCAACCCCCGAATCCGGCACTGGGCCCGACCCGGCACACGCCGTCAGCAGGAGACCGAGGAGCGCGACGACGACCCCTGACCGCAGTCGTTGCATTCCGGATCAGGCCTTGTAGCCGAACGTGCGCAGCAGCGCCTTGCGATCGGCGGCGTCTTTCTCCGTCTCGAGGCCCTTCGTCCGATCTCCGTCGATTACGCCAAGGACCCCGCGGCCCTGCTCGGTCTCGCCCACCACGACTTCGACCGGGTTCGCCGTGGCGCAGTAGATCTGGCACACCTCGGGAACGTTCTTGACGGCGTTCAAGACGTTGATCGGGAAGGCATTGCCGAGCAGGATCAGGAAGACGTGGCCTGCGCCGAGAGCGTGGGCGTTAGCCACGGCTTGCGCGGTCAGCGCCGGGTCGGTCCCGCTGCTGCGCACGAGCGCCGGGCCGGAAGCTTCATTAAAAGCCAGCCCGAAGCGGATCCCGGGGACAGCGCTGACGAGCGCCTCGTGCAGGTCTTCCACCGTCTTGATGAAGTGCGCCTGGCCGAGAATCAGGTTGACTTCGTCGGCCTTCTCCAGCCGCACGACGTGAATCTGCATGGCCGCTGCTCCGTGGGCCCGCCCAGGGCGGCGGACCCGGGCCGGGCGATCAGCGCAACAAGGCGATGAAGGTGTCGATGTCGAGCGCCGGGAGCGTGGTCAGCCGGACGCTGCCGCGCGAGGCCAACTCGGCCGACATACGCATCACCGCGGCGTTGTCGGCCGCCTCGACGACGTTGACAAAGTCATACGGCCCGAGCACGGCGTACTGCGCCAGGACCTTCACCCCGAGCTTCTCGAGCTCGGTGTTGACCTCTTTGATGCGGCGGGGGTTGCGCTTGATGGTCTTGGCCCCCTCATCGGTCAGGTTGGACAGCAGGATATAGGTCGGCATGGCTCCTCCAGCACGTGCTCCGGTTGCTTCCATTGTAGCGCGAGGCATTCGCGGTTTGACCGACTCTCTTCGGAACCCGAGCGCTGAATCGGAGGGGTCCGGTTCGTATTGGATGAAAGTCGCCCCACCCCCTTCGCGTGCGAAGCCCCCGAGAGGTAACTCGTGCGGGGAGGGGGTCGGGAGGTTCCACGACGCTCCTTGGGCTAGGACCGGCGAGACCCTTCAGGTAGCCGCAGGCTTTAGCCTGCTTGATCGCCGGCTGACCGTGAAGCGTCCAGGAGGAAGCCGGCGGCTACCCTGAAAACTCCTGGGAGGCTGCTGAAAAACCCCGTTCCCACCGCACCCCCAACCCCTCGCGCAGCACCCCGAGCGTCAGCGAGGGGCTCTCCGCCGACGGCGCCCGAGCATGAGCGGTTTCGTGGCGGAGAGGCCCTCCGCTTCGCTACGGGCGGCTCCGCGCGGGGCAGAAGCTCTGGGGTTTGACGACGGTCGCCATTTTTCAGCAACCTGCTAGAGCTCCCTCTCCCCCCGAAGCCCTGTCAGATCCGGCCAGCATCTCCTTGAACTGCCGCACACTGGCCGGGCTGTGGCCGGCGAAATGGTTGTTGAAGTACCCGAAGACATCGACGCCGGCATCGAGGAACCGGCGCACACGGCCCGTCCAAGCTCCGAGCTCTTTCGTCCGATCGATCTGCAGCCGGTCGAACCGCTCGATGTCGGATCGGCGGCCAAGCCAGCGAATGACCGTGAACGGCGCCGTCAGCCAGTCCATCTTGGGCATGGTGTACAGATCCTGCAGTACCAACGCCACCCGGCGGGCCTTCAATCGCTCGCCTAGGGTGGGCGTGAGCCAGCCGCGGTTGCGCACTTCGACCGCGTAGCGCGGCCCCGGCGGCAGCCCTTCGAGGAATCGATCGAGCCGCTCCAGCTGGGCCGGCCCGAAATCGAAGGCGAACTGCAGCGTCAGCACGGCCAGCTTGTCCTCGAGGCGCTGCATCACCTCGACGAACTCGGCCGCCTCGCTCTCGGCCTCGGCCAGCTGCTTGTCGTGGGTGATCGCGCGCGGGAACTTGGCGGCGAAGAGGAAACCGGGTGGGGTCCGCTCGTACCAGCCGCGGACGACGCCCGGCCGCGGCGTGCCATAGAACGTCGAATCGATCTCGACGGTGGGGAAATGCTCGGCGTAACGCGTCAGGTAGTCGGCCTTGGCCGTCCCCGGGGGATAGAACGGGCCGATCCAGTCGTCGAAGGCGAAGCCCTGTGTCCCGAGGAGGAGGCGACCGCGAGGGCCCTCGTTCACCTCCGCCAAACCTCTTGAAGGAGACGTAGGGGCGAAGACATCCCTCGCTACGCTCGGGACATGTGCTTCGCCCCTACCCATGCACATAGATGACGGCCCACTGAAGGATACGCTTCTACAGCAGCGCTCCGACGCGCTCCAAGACGACCTCGGCCACCTCGGCCTTGGTCATCAGCGGCAATTCCTGGACGCTTCCCGAAGAGTCGATCAGGGTGACCCGGTTGGTCTCGACGGCGAAGCCGGCGTCGGCGGCCAGGATGTCGTTGGCCACGATCAGGTCGAGCCCCTTGTCGCGCGCCTTGAGGCGGGCATTGGCGACGAGGTCCTGGCTCTCGGCGGCGAACCCGACGACGACCCGCGGCCGGGAGCCCTTCTTGCGCCTCTGCGCCACCAGACCCAGGATGTCTTCCGTCGGCCGCAGGGTCAGAGCCAGTTCCCCCTTCGCCCGTTTGATCTTCTGCTCGGCCGGTTCGGCCCTGAAATCGGCCACGGCGGCAGCCATCAGCAGGATGTCGGTCGCCTCCAGCCGCGAGAGCACGGCCTGCTGCATCTCTGCGGCAGTGGCGACGTCGACGCGCTCGGCGCCGATCGGGGTCGCCAGGGCCGAGGGGCCGCTGATCAGCGTCACGGAGGCGCCGCGGTCGAGGGCCGCCTGTGCCAGCGCAAAGCCTTGCCGCCCGGAGGAACGGTTGGCGATCACGCGCACCGGATCGATGGGCTCCTGGGTGCCCCCGGCCGTCACGATCGCCGTTCGTCCGGCAAGCGGCCCCCCTCGCCCCAGCGTCAGGCGCAGAAACCCGAGAATCTCTTCCGGCTCGAGCAGGCGGCCGAGCCCCACCAGGCCGGAAGCCATGCGCCCTTCGGCCGGCCCGAGGACGATCGCCCCGCGCCCGCGCAGGACGGCGAGATTGGCCTGGGTCGCCGGGTGCTCGAACATCCCCGCATCCATCGCCGGCGCCAGGAGCAGAGGACCGCGCGCCGCCAGCGCCGCCAGACAAAGCAACGTGTCGGCATGGCCGGCCGCCAGCTTGGCCAGGGTGTGGGCCGTCGCCGGCGCCACCAGCACGGCGTCCGCCCCCTGGCCGAGATCCACGTGCAGCAGATGCGAATCCGGGCCCCACAGGTCCGCATCGGTGTAGGCCTTGCGGCCGGTGACCGAGGCGAAGGTCAGGGGCGAGATGAACTTCTGCGCCGACTCGCTCAGGACAGCGTCGACCAGAGCTCCCGCCTGAGTCAGATGCGAAGCCAGGTCCGCCGCTTTGTAGGCGGCGATCGAGCCTGTCACTCCGAGCAGAATGCGGCGGTTGGCGAGGACGGAGATCGTGGGCACGGCGCTCATGGCCTCTCTCGATCGTTGTCGGAGCACTTCCCGAAGGACGCGGTCTCTATCGCCGGCGTGCAGGGTCCCCTCATGCCGACGGGGCTTCTTCCACTGTTATTGTACCGTCCAGGTCAACTCTGAGCCGCGTCCCCGTTCGCAACACGCCCGCATCCCGCGGGTCGATGACGAGCACCGGGAACCACCGTTGGTACATCTCGCCGGCGACGATCGCTGCCAGGGCGAAGAAGGTCTCGGGTCCGGTGGTCAGAAGCGCCGCCGGCGCCGTCCCGGCCCGCAGCGCCTCGAGCAACACGGCCGTCGTCGTGCTCGAGCCGCGGGCATAGGGCAGCACCAGCACCCGTCCGGCAGCGTTCTGCCCGGCCAGGGGATGCCGCCGATCGATGATCTCGCCGGTGTGATAGTCGTAGCCGCCCCAGAAGCTGAGCGGCTCCTGGCTGACCAACGCCTCGCCGGACGCCTCGCCGGGCACGAGCGGTGTGCCGCGCATCACGCGCTCCACAGCGCCTCGTCCCGCACCACCCGACCTTCCCTGGCCGAGCGGACACAGTCTTCCAGACTGCCATAGTTGACCTGCGCACCGAGCAGGCCGGGCGCGTAGTAGGCGTACTTCCCTGAGTTGGTCATCAGCCGATGGACCTGCGGGGGGAGCATCGGAGAGGCCAGAATGCAGGTGTCGACGGTGACCTGGCCGCCGAAGGAGGCCAGCGGATCGAGCAAACCCATCTGCCGCGCCAGATGCGCCACGGCGCGGCTCGTCGTCACCAGGAAGCGCACGTCGGGGTGGCGCCGTCCGTGCAGCAGCGGCGCCAGCTGTCGAAATTCGGCCAGCGAGAAGTGCGGACTCCCGAGAACGACCAGGTCGAGTCCTTCGCCGGGAGCGGTCGTCAAGTCGTCGCGCGCGGCGCGTAGCGCCGGCAGGTCGACGGCGACGACCTCGCCCGGCGGCCGGCCTGCGGTGGCAGCCTCCAGCGAAGGCGCCTCCGGCGTGACGCCAACAATATGAAACAGGCCGACGTTCCCCGAGGAGGCGGCCGCCGCCCCCAGCGCCTTGAGCTGGTCCTCGTCGGGGAGGGCTTCCAGGCCGTCGATGACCGGAACCCGATCTCCGGCGATCTTCCCGAGCAGATGCCCGAGCACCGGGTAGAAGGAAGAGTCTCGCTGGAGGGCGAGGGGAATCTCGTTCAATCGCACGAGCACCTCGGCATGGCGGTTCTCATCGAGGTGCAGGCCGAAGGCCGGCACCCGGCCGGTGATCGCGGCGCAGATGTCGAGCAGGTCCGGGTAGCGTTCGGTGCGCGCCCCGATGACCGAGTTGGCGAAGACGATGGCGTTCGATTCCCCCCAGGCGATCTGCTGGCCGAAATGGGGGGCGTACTCCGTCTGATACGGGGCGCAGGTCCAGGTGGGGATACACCCCATCGTCTCGTAGGCGATCATCTGGCGGCGGGCCTTCTCCGCCCAATCGGCAGGCACGGCCCAGGCTTGCCAGCCGTGCTCGTCGACTCCGCTGACGTTGAGCGTCGTCGGGACGGCGACGCGTGCCCCGCCCTCGGCCAGCCGCTCGGCGAACTCCAGGTTGGCTTCCCCGATGTAGATCGTGCTGTCGATGTGCGCCTGGGTGATGTCCAGCAACGCCGCCGCCCGAAGGACCTGCGCCATGCGCAGGATGATGCGCATCGCCAGGGCGCCGGCCGGGCCGTCGTGGCCAAGCAACATCGCATGATCTCGTTCGCTCAATACAGGTCCGCTCACTTGGAGTTCTCCAAGGGGCTCTCA
>CAYUWF010000006.1:31513-37603 GCA_964448245.1 uncultured Anaerolineaceae bacterium
GATCTCGTTCGCTCAATACAGGTCCGCTCACTTGGAGTTCTCCAAGGGGCTCTCACCCAACTTCGGGAAGTCGTTTTCTCTCAGACAATCTCTTGCGAGAGCCGTCCGTGTCGAATCGGACGATCTCCCCCTCCCCTGCCCCTCCCCCGAGGGGTCGATGCTCCCCGGAGACGCACACTCCGGGGGAGGGGAGGTTTTCTTTCGAAGGTGGGGAGCTTCGCTCCCCCACCTTCGAGCTTATCACCCCTCTCCGCCAAGAATGCCCCTCGTCACGGATCGGCTCACGGCGGAGAGGGGGCCGGGGGGTGAGGTGGAGAGATCCATACCAGGGGTAGCCAACACGAATGATATACTCGCCGCGCTTTCCCCCCGGAGTCTCAATGAGCAACGAACTGCAGCGCTTTGTCGACGAAACGACCGAACAGGTCCGGCCTTTGGAGAAGGATGCCTACCTGACCGAGTGGGAAGCCGCCGTCAACGGAACCCCCGAGGCGCTGGCGCGCAACCAGCAGGCCAAGGCGGCTTACATGCGCTTCTGGTCCGACCCGGGGCGCTATGAGGCCGCCCGCCGCTACGACGAGCAAGGCGGCGCGGCTCCCGAGGTCGCCCGCCAGATCCGGCTGATCTACCTCACCGCCGCGCAAAACCAGCAGGACGAGTCGACCATCGAACGGCTGACCTCCCTCGAGATGGAAGTCCGTGGGCGTTACACCAACTTCCGCGGCCGGGTCGACGGGCGGGAGCTCAGCGACAACGCCATGGACGAGCTCCTCTCGAAGAGCTCGGACTCGGAAGAAGTCCGGGGCGTCTGGGAAGCCAGCAAACAGGTCGGCCAGGAAGTGGCCGATCAGGTGCGTGAGCTGGCACGCGTGCGCAACGAGGCCGCCCGACGCCAGGGGCATCGCGACCATTTCCACCGGTCCCTGACCCTCAACGAGATCGACGAGGGTCAGCTGATGGCTCTCTTCGAGCGGTTGGAGGCGGAGTCGCGCCGGCCGTTCGAGACCCTGTCGAAAGCCATCGACGAGGAGCGTAGCCGGCTCTTCGGAATCCAGCCCGAACAACTCCGTCCGTGGCACTACGCCGACCGGTTTTTCCAGAAGGCCCCGCCGATGGGCGAGTTCGACTTCGATTCGCTCTTCGCCGAGAAGGACCCCGTAGAGCTGGCGACGGCGACGTTCGACGGCCTGGGGATGGACGTGCGCCCGGTGCTGGCCCGCTCGGACCTGTACGCCCGTCCCGGCAAGGATCAGCACGCCTTCATGACCCACATCGATCGACAGGGCGACATCCGCACGCTCAACAACCTCGAACGCAATCAGCGTTGGAACGAGACACTTCACCATGAGCTGGGACACGCCGTCTACGAGGCGTTCCTCGATCCGGACCTCCCCTGGCTGCTGCGGACGCCGGCTCACATCCTCTCGACGGAGGCCATTGCCATCACGATGGGTTCCCTGACCCTCGACCGCGAGTGGTTGACGACGGTCCTGGGTGTGCCCGCCGCCCGCGCCGCGGCTGTGGCGCAGGCCGCCCGCGGGCGGCGGCGGGCGACCGACCTGATCTTCACCCGCTGGTGCCTGGTCATGACGAACTTCGAGCGACAGATGTACGCCAACCCCGAGGCCGACCTCGATACGATCTGGTGGGATCTCGTCGAGAGGTACCAGGGGCTGCGGCGGCCGGACGGACGCAAGGCCCCCGACTGGGCGGCCAAGTACCACGTGGCCCTCGTCCCGGTCTACTACCAGAACTATGAGCTCGGCTTCCTGGTCTCGGCCCAGCTGATCGATCGGATCGTCCGCCACGCCGGTGGCTTCGTCGGACGCAAAGCTGCCGGGGACTGGCTCAAGGAGAAGTTCTTCCGACCCGGCGGCCGCCAGGACTGGTCGGCGCATTTGGCCTCGGCCACGGGCGAGCCTCTCAATCCGCGGTACTTCGTGGATCGGCTTGGTTGAGGGAGGGGCACGGGCACCTGTCCTGAGCGAAGTCGAAGGATGCCGTGCCGCTACTACGCCCTCTTGGCACACGAACCTTCGGAGAAGCCCGCCCCCTGCCCTCAGGCTTCCCTCAGGGACGCTCCGCGGTCGGCCTGACGCGCCGCGGGCCGATAGGTCGCCCGGAACACGCCGGCCACGCCGAGCAGCACGAGCACCATCCCGGCGATGGTGGCGGGCGTAATCGCCTCACCCAGGATGACCGCCCCGAGCAGGACGGCGATGACCGGGTTGACGTAGGCGTAGGTCGCCACGACGCGCGTCGGCAACAACTGCAGCGCGGCGACGTAGGACGAGAAGGCGACGACCGAGCCCATGATGACCAGGTAGAGCCATGCCAGCATCGCCTCACGCGTCGGCGTGGGAGCCGGCTCGTGGACGAGCAGCGCCACGGCGAAGAATCCGACCGAGCCGAAGAGTTGCTGGTAGGCGGCGCTGACCTGGGAGGCGACCCCCACCGGACGTCGGCGTTGGAGAACGCTCCCCAGAGCCCAGCAGAACGGCGCCACCAGCAGCGCGGCCAGCGCCGCCAGATCGCGCGAGTCGCCCCCCGCCAGATGGGGCGCACTCAAGACGCCAATCCCGGCCAGGCCGACCAGGAGCGAGAAGATCATCAGCGGCGGCGGCGAGCGGCGATCGACGACGGCTTCTATCGCCGCGATCCAGATCGGGATGGTGGCAATGATCAAAGCCGCGTAGCCGGATTCGGCCCGCGTCTCGGCCCACGTGACCAGGCCGTTGCCCCCGACCCACAGCAGCAGCCCCGAAGCGACCAAGATGCGGGTCTCCGACGACGTCGGCCGCAGGCGGTGGCGGCGCAGCGCGGCCAAGGCCAACAGGATGGCGCCTCCGACCAACGTCCGCAGCGCGCCGACGGTGAACGGCGGGAAGCCGGATCCCTCGCGCACCGCCACGCGAATCGCCAGGTAGGTGCTCCCCCAGATGATGTAGATCACCAGCAGGTGGAGCAGGCCGGCCAGGGGAAGGGACTGGGCGGGGCCGGACGTCGATCGGCTGGGATAGCTCATCCGGGACCTCCGTGCCACCACCTCGGGAGCTCAGGGTGGTGGACGCCGTGCTCGCCGAACACAAAAGGCGGATGGGGGGACATGATGTGGACGAACGTGAAGGTCGGCCCTTCGTCGTTGGGGATGTCCCGCAGGCTCTCGAATTGATACGGGATTCGCAGGCGATGCTTCCGGTAGTTGTAGTCCGAGTACAAGGGAGTCAGCCGATTCTGACGCTGCACGTGGAAGTCAAAAAGAACGCGGCCGACCGTGGTCTCCAGTAACATCCCTTCGAAGGGAGTCAGGGACAGACCGCTGAGCAGGGCAAATTCCTGGCGGTTCTCCTCAAAGGTCGGGGCCAGGTGGACGTCGCCGCCTTCCAGCGACTCAAAACCCGCCGCCGCTTCATAGACCACGATCTTGTAGCCGAGTTGCTTCGCCAGGCGAACGACTTGACTGTCGTTGAGCATGCGCTCCGCCGGGCGCCGATCGTCCGAGTCCACTCCCATCGACTGCGCCAGGTCCGTGAGGTAGGTCATGTTGAGCGAGGAGGCGAGCGAGAGCGCCGTCTGAGAGTAATTGCTCATGCTCTCTTCAGCGCTGAACCGGCTTCAACACGTCGTACAGGTGACCGTAGGAGAGTGCCAGGAGGAGGGCAACCCCCGCCACGAGGGCGCCCTTTGCGGCGTCGCGCATCAGGGCTGCCCAGATGGCACCAAGGATTAGCGCCGCCAGCACCAAGGTTCCGGTCGGACGGATGACCTCGTAAGCCGCCACTTCGCCCCGATTGCCTGCCAGCAGGCTCAAGGGCGCATGGACCGCCAACAGAACGGGAAACGCAACGGCCAGGAGGATGACCGGCCACGCGGCTGGCTTCTTCGCGCTCGGACCAGCTTGTGCTGGAAGGACCGCCGAGGGCGCGGGGTTCATCGACTGCCTCCGCATCGTGTCCTGCGTCGGGTCGTGGCTGAAGGGAATCTCGTGAAGTATAGAAGGGGCGATTATACGCGCCGTGGAGGCCGGGCGCCGGCGACTCCTCAAGCCGCTCCGGCGTCTAGCGCTCTTCTCCCTCGTCGAGCCAGGGCCATGGCGCGATAGATGCTCAGGGTAAGGGCGATCGCCAGTCTTTTCCGCCAGAGGATCGAACGACGCTGGCCGGCATAGCGGACTGTGACGGCCTGATTTTCGCGGAGCTGCATTTCGAAAGCGCGGCCGCTGAGGCTGGTCTCATACCAGCGAAAGCACGCCAAGGATTGCTCCAGGTAGCCCGGCGGGCCTCGCCGGGCCAAACGAATCCAGAGATCGTAGTCGAACGCGTAAGGGATCGCCGGGTCCAGGTATCCCACGGCCTCCAGAACCTCTCGCCGCCAGAACACTGTAGGCTGGCTGACATAGTTCTCCACGAGCAACCGGTCGAAGGTGTGCCGTCTCGCCAGCCGGTGCTTGTACAGGGAGATCCAGCGCCGGACTTCTTGGTCCGCCTCATTGACGATCACACACCGGCCATGGACCCACTCGGCCTCGGGGTGCCTGTTGAACGCTTCAACGATACGCTCCAGGGCACCGGGCAGAAGAACATCGTCGCTGTTCAGCCAACCGACGATCTCGCCGGTGGACATGGCTAGTCCCTTGTTGATCGCGTCGACCTGTCCGGCGTCCGACTCGGAGACATAGCGAAGCCTCTCTTGGTACTGCTCCAGGATAGTGAGGGTCCCATCCGTGCTGCTTCCGTCGACCACCAGGTAGTCGAGCTCGAAGGGGCCTTCCTGTCCGAGCACACTTTCGATTGTCCGGCGGAGGAACCGACCCTGGTTGAGTGTTGGCGTGACCAGCGAAACGCGAAGCATCGGCGCTCGGACGGGGGTCAGCGCGCGTCTTCCGCGGGGCCGGTCGGGGACGCTTGGACCTCGGGCGGATCGTCCCCCAGACCCCACATCTCTTCCGCCTCGACCTCGGGCATGTCCACCCGCCGGCTGGAGGCCATCTGCTCCGCCAGGAGACCGAGCATCCCGATCATCATGCCCGCCAGGATCAACAGGAGGGAAATGCTGCTCAACCCGCGCCCCACCACGAGAAACGGGATGGCCCAAACGACCCCGGCCAGGCCGAGGACGGCGGCCAGGGGAACGAAGAACTTCAGCGGCTTAAACCACATCAAGACATTGACGATTTCCATCAGCGTGTCAACCGCCGTCATCGTGTTGATCGTGCTCTTGCCGGACCGGCGCGCCTGCACCTCGATCGGGGTTTCCAGCACGCGGTAGCCGAGGTTCATGTGCGCCAGGGTGATGACATCCGAGAAGGCCATCGAGCCGGGACAATAGCGCAACAGGGCTTTCGCTACGGGTGTCCGATAGATCTTCATTCCGGAATTCAAGTCCTGGATCTTGGCGGAAAAAAGAACCTTGGCGATCCATCGGATCAGGGCTTTCCCCAGGCCCCGGTAGAGCCCGGTGGACCCGCCCTTCGGCCGACGGCCGATCACCAGGTCGGCGCCTTGCGCCAGTCCCAGATCGACGAGTTTCGCGAGGTCGGCAATCGAGTGCTGTCCGTCGGCGTCCATGGTTCCAACGAAAGGCGTTTCGGCGCGAGAGATGCCCGTCTTGATCGCATTGCCATAACCCCGGTTCTGCCGATGTCGGAAAACACGCAGCGGCCGGCTCCCCAGGTGCGAGGCGAGAATCTCGGGGGTCGCATCCGTCGAGCCGTCATCGACGATGATCAGCCGGCACCCATACGCCTCGCACCACCCCAGCCAGGTGCCCATGTTCGCCCGGAGTGCCTCCGCCTCGTTGAGCACCGGGATTACTACCGTGAGCTCATTGGTCATCATCTCTCATCCCCGGACGCTGTGTCGGCCCGTTCCCGGCTGCCTCGGCTCGCCTTCGCGGCGGGCGGCCTTGGCGCCAGTCGCCTCCGTCTTCCATCCGTGCGTTCCATCTACTTCCACAGGATCGAGTACTCGCCCTCCGCGGAGGCCAGCTTGAAGCCGCGGGCCTCGAGAAGACCGTTCACTGTGGGGACCAGCGATGTCCGGATGACCACGACCTGCAGATCGGGAAGGCTCTCGACGACCCGCTCGAAGG